>JAHDVQ010000044.1:3509-10452 GCA_023384595.1 Vicinamibacteraceae bacterium
CGGGCAGCGCGCCTGGGTGGCGGCACGTTTCGACATCACATCATTCTACCTGCGGAGGGCGGCCGCGGCATGTGCTGTCGCAGACCTGACCCCGTCGTTGTGCTGTCACAGACCTGACCCCACCTACCTCAGCAGCGGCAGGTACATCTGCGTGACGTAGTCCTTCAGCATGCGGGCCGTCGAGAAGCGCGGGCCGACGGTCGTCATGGCGCGGCGGACCATCGCGATCCAGCGGCGGGGCAGCCCGTCCTCGTCGCGGTCGTAGAACGCCGGCACGACCTCGTCCTCGAGCAGCCGGTAGAGCGCCGCGGCGTCGGCGGCATCCTGCGCCTCGGCGTCGTCGCTGGCGAGGCCCGGATCGATGAGCCACCCGTTGGTGCCGTCGAAGGCCTCGGGCCACCAGCCGTCGCCGATGCTGATGTTGAGGACGCCGTTGACGCAGGCCTTCATGCCGCTGGTGCCGCTCGCCTCGAGCGGACGGCGCGGGTTGTTGAGCCACGCGTCGCAGCCCTGCACGAGGAAGTGCGCGACGTGGAGGTCGTAGTCGTCGACGAACGCGACGCGGCCGGCAAACCGCGGGTCGAGCGCGTGACGATACACGCGCTGGAGGGCGTGCCTGCCGCCCTCGTCGGCCGGGTGCGCCTTGCCGGCAAAGACCAGCTGCACGGGCTGACGCGTGGCGTTGAGGATGGCGGCCAGCCGGTCCGGATCGCGGAAGACGAGGTCGGGACGCTTGTACGGCGTGAAGCGTCGGGCGAAGCCGATCGTGAGGGCCGCGGGGTCGAGCAGGATGCCGCCGGCCACCACGCGCGGCGCAGCGACGCCGTCGACGCGCCAGCGGTACCGCATGCGTTCGCGGATGAACGTGAACAGGTGCCCGCGCAGCAGCTGCCGCACGGTCCAGAGCTCCGCGTCGGGCACCTCGGCGAGCGCGGCCCACACGGCCGCCTCGTCGACGCGATCCCGCCAGTCGGCGGCCAGGTAGCGGTCGAGCAGCCGCGCCATGTCGGTCGCCATCCAGGTGGACGCGTGGACGCCGTTGGTGACCGACATCACCGGCGCACGAACCTGCGCCTCGTCCGGCCAGATGTTCGCCCACATCTCGCGCGTGACGATGCCGTGGAGCGCGCTGACCGCGTTGGTGCGCCCGGCGGTGCGGAGCGCGAGGGCGGTCATGTTGAACTGCGTGCCCGCGCCGCTGTCCCAGCTTCCCAGCGCGAGGAACCGCTCGCGGTGCTCGGCGAGCGCTCCCCAGCATCCCGCCAGATGGGTCTCGATGGCCTGGAACGGGAACTGATCGTGCCCGGCCGGCACGGGCGTGTGCGTCGTGAACACGGTCGTGCCGCGAACGTCCTCGAGGGCGTCGTCGAAGCCGCGCCCGCCTTCGACGTGCTCGCGCAGGCGCTCGAGCACGACGAAAGCGGCGTGGCCCTCGTTGAGATGCCACAGGACCGGCGCGATGCGCAGGCGGCGGAGCGCGAGCACGCCGCCCACGCCGAGGACGATCTCCTGCTGGATGCGCGTCTCGCGGTCGCCGCCGTACAGCCGCGCCGTCAGCTCCCGGTCCCACGGAGCGTTCGGCTCGAGGTCGGTATCGAGCAGGTACAGGCGCGTGAGACCGACACGCACCTGCCAGATGGCCACGTCCACGTGCCGCGCGTTGAGCGGCACACTCACGACCAGCGGCTCGCCGTCCTCGCCGGCGGCGCGCTCGATGGGAGCCTGCGACCAGTCGAGCTGCTGGTACACCTCCTCCTGCCATCCGTCGGCCGACAGCTTCTGCCGCAGGTACCCTTGCGGATACATGAAGCCGACGCCCACCAGCGGCAGCCCCATGTCGGAGGCCTGCTTGCACGTGTCGCCGGCGAGCACGCCGAGACCGCCGGCGTAGATCGGGAGGGACTGGTGGAGGGCGAACTCGGCCGAGAAGTAGGCGATGGGCGGCGCGCCCGGGCCTCCGTGTTGCGCGGGCCACCATCCGGTGTCGCCGCGGCGGGCGGCGTCGAGTTCGGCGAGCGCTTCGTCGTAGAGCTCGAGGAAGACTCGCGAGGCGGCGGCGCGCTCCAGCCGCTCGGGCGCCATCGTCTGTAGCATCAGCACCGGGTTGTGCGCGGTCTGACGCCAGAGCGGGTAGTCGAGACGGCGGAACACCTCGCGCGCCCGCCAGTTCCACGTCCACCACACGTCGCAGGCGAGTTCGGGCAGGCGGGCCAGCCGCGCGGGAATCGGCGAGGGCAGATCGAGCGGGGCGAGATCGGACGGCGGCAGAGGCATAGGCGCGACACGAAATCTTATCGCGTCTTCCCCGGGGCGGACGCGGCTGATCGGGCCGTCGCGGTCTGTCGGCGACACCAACGTGACGGGGCTTCGTCGCTGACCGCACGCCGTAGTCGAGCCGGCTCCGTGTAGACTGCTACCGTCCAGGCCCCCGCGCCGGCCCTTCATCCTGCGAGCGACGCCATGACGCCACCCATTTCCCGACGCTCCTTCGTGACCACGACCGTTGCCGCGGGCGCCGCGGCCTCGATGTCGAAGACGCTCTTCGGCCAGGCGCCGGCCGTCGTCCCTGGCGGGGTGAAGCCCGTGGTCGTCGCGTCGGCGAACGGGCACCGGTTCAAGAACGGCGGACCGCGCACGGCCGTCGAGGAGGCCTTCTCGCGTCTCGTCGCGGGCGAGGACGTGCTCGACGCGCTCATTGCCGGCGTCAACATCGTCGAGCTCGATCCCGAGGACGACAGCGTCGGCTACGGCGGCCTGCCGAACGCGGAGGGCATCGTGCAGCTCGACTCCTCGGTCATGCACGGCCCGACGAAGCGCGCGGGCGCCGTCGCGGCGCTGGAGGGGATCCGCACGCCCTCGATCGTCGCGCGGCTCGTGATGAACCAGACCGACCATCACCTGCTCGTCGGCCGCGACGCGCAGACCTTCGCGCGGCAAATGGGCGTCGCCGTCGAGGACGACCTGAACACCGAGAACTCGCGGCGGAAGTGGCTCGAGTGGAAGCGCCGCATCGATCCGGAGCACTTCCTCGATCCGGCGCGGCGCGCGGCCGCGGGGTACGCGGCGGGCCTCGAGATGGTGCGCGAGGGCCTCATCGACCCGGCGCACTTCTACGGCACCATCAACTGCAACGGCGTGAACGCGAAGGGCGAGGTCTGCGGCGTGACGACCACGAGCGGCCTCGCGTGGAAGATCCCGGGACGCGTCGGCGACTCGCCGATCCTCGGCGCCGGACTCTACGTCGACGGAGAGGTGGGTGCCGCCGGGTCGACGGGGCGCGGCGAAGCGAACCTCTTCGGCCTCTGCTCGTTCCTCATCGTCGAAGAGATGCGGCGCGGACGGCACCCCAAGGACGCCGGCCTCGAGGCACTGAAGCGCATCCAGCGCAACACCGTGGAGTCGCGCCTGCTGAACGCCCGCGGGCTGCCGAACTTCAACGTGAACTTCTACGTCGTCAATGCCAGGGGCGAGCACGCCGGCGTGGCGCTGTATGCGTCGCGGTACGCCGTCTGCACGGAGCAGGGGGCGGCCATCGCGGAGTCGACCGCGCTGCTCGAGGGGCGTCCGCGCGACTAGCCGGGCGTGTCATCCATGCAGTGAGTGCGGCGGGAGTGTCGGCGTGATGAAGAAAGCGGCGACGACGCGTCAGGACGGCGTGCCCGAGCGGGCCCGGAGGACGGAGCGCTTCCGCAAGGCGTTCCTGCTCGTGCTGGCGGTGCTCATCACCCTGGCGTTCCTGTGGGTGATCTGGGAATTCGTCATGACGGTGCTACTGGCCGCGATCTTCGCGGGGCTGCTCCACCCGCTGTTCCGCCGGCTCACCGTGATCCTTGGCGGCCGCGCGGCGCTCGCGTCGGTCATCACGCTGCTGCTCGCGTTCTTCCTCGTGGCCGGCCCGCTGCTGACGGTGGCGGGCGCCGTCGTCAACGAAGCCATCCAGATCAGCCAGACGGCGCGTCCGACGGTCGAGGGCTGGGTGAAGGAGCCGGGCCGGATGTGGGCGCTGCTCGAGCAACTCCCGTTCGCGGACCGCCTGGCGCCCTACCGGCAGCAGATCCTCACGCGGGCCGCCGAACTCACGGGGAACATCGGGTCGATTGTCGTCGCGCAGCTCTCGGACACGACGCGGGGCACGGTCCGCTTCCTCCTGCACTTCTTCCTGATGCTCTACGCCATGTTCTTCTTCCTGAAGGACGGGCCGGGCATGCTCCACAGCGTCGTGACGTATCTGCCCCTCGACGCCGAGGATCGCGAGGAGATGCTCGATCGCTTCGTGTCGGTGACGCGCGCGACGCTGAAGGGCACGGTGCTCATCGGCGCCATCCAGGGGACGCTGTGCGGGCTGGCGTTCTGGGTGCTGGGCATTGGCGGCGCCGTGTTCTGGGGCGTGATCATGGTGGTGCTCTCGATCATCCCCGCGGTGGGCGGCGCGCTCGTGTGGGTGCCGGCCGCCATCTTCATCGCCATGCAGGGGCACTGGGTGAAGGCCATCATCCTCACCGCGTTCTGTGGGCTGGTGGTGGGCAGCATCGACAACGTGCTGCGCCCCCGTCTTGTCGGACGCGACACCCGCCTGCACGACCTGATGATCCTCTTCTCGACGCTCGGCGGCCTCCTCGTCTTCGGCGTGCTCGGCTTCATCCTGGGGCCGATTCTGGCGGCGCTCTTCGTCACCGTCTGGGAGATCTTCGGTCGCACCTACCACGACGTGCTCCCCGAAGTGCCGGAATCCTGACACGGGGTCGGGAGTATTTTCAGTTTTTGCGATCTCGCCGGTCGCGATGGCCGGGGTCCAGGTGCCCGGTCCCGGGGGTGCCGGGCACCCGTCTGGTTCGCGTCGCGGCAGCGGTCCCGCTCAGCGGCCGCGCTGCCTCGCGATCCACGCCTTCACCTCGGCAACGGGGAGCGCCCGGATCTCGCGCCCACCCGCGCCCTTCATGTCGGCGGCCTGCAAAAGCGCGTTGTAGACGGCTTCCTCGGTCGCTTCGAGCGCCGCCTCGAAGAGCGGTGAGAGCGCGTCGGCCGGCAGCAGGGTCCGCGAGGCCGGCACGTCCTGCCCGTGCGCGACGCGCACCGCCCGCGCGGTCGAGAACGCGATGGCGTAGTCGCCCGACCCGTTGGAGTAGGCCGAGCCCGTCCGTGCCAGCCCGAACACCGCGCGCGCGGCGAGCCGCTCGAGGCTGCGTCCGTCGAGCGGCGCGTCGGTCGCGACGACAATCATGCACGAGCCATCGGCCGTGCCGGGCGCGTCGGGGATCGTGCCGGGCGCGTGCGCGACCATACCGGGCGCGTGCGCGACCATACCGGGCGCGTCGGGGAGCGCGTCCGCCGTTCCGCCAGCCGAGGACCGCTCACCCGGCCTGCCTGCGCCGCCTTTCACCTTCCCGGCCATCCCCCCCCGGCGCCCCCCGGGTGGCAAATACTGAAAATACTCCCGACCCCCCAGGTACAAACTGCCACCGTAGTTCGCCTGGACGAGGACGCCGAGCGTGTAGCCGCCGGCCGCCGCCGGCAGCCGCCTCGATGCCGTGCCCATGCCGCCCTTCCACCCGAACGCGACCGTACCCGTGCCCGCGCCGACGTTGCCCTCGGCCACGCTGCCGCCCGCCGCCCCTTCGATCGCCGCCTTCACGTCGGCCATCGTCACGTGCCGGCCCCGGATGTCGTTGAGCGCGCCGTCGTTGGTCTCGCCGACGACGACGTTGACCGAGCGGACGCGCTCGTTGCCGGGCTGCGCCAGCGTCCACTCGATCCCGCCCGCGAGCCCTTCCGCGACGTTGAGCGTGTTGGTGAGGACGATGGGCGCTTCGATGGTGCCCAGCTCCTGCACCTGGGTCGATCCCGCGAGCTTGCCGAAGGCGTTTCCCACGAACACGCCGCCAGGCACCTTCTCGGCAAACAGGTTGCCGCCATGCGGGCGGATGGCAGTGACGCCGGTGCGAATGCTCTCGCCCTCGATGCGGGTGACGTGGCCGACGAGAACCCCCTCGACGTCGGTGATGGCGTTCAACGGCCCCGGCTCGTAACGCCCTGGCGCGAGGCCGAGATCGCGCGCGCGGGGCCGCGGTGCTGCGAATGTCGCCGCCTGTGCGCCTGCGGTCGTTGCCTGCCCGTCGGCCGCCGCCGCCGCCTGTGCGCCTGATGGCGGGTCCTGCGCGCCTGCTGTCGCCGCCTGCGCCCCCGATAGAGGCGCCCGCGCCCCAGATGGCGCGTCCTGCGCGAACCCCACGCCCGCCAACCCCATCGCCGCGCCGATGAGGCACAGCATTCTCGCCGTTCCTCTCAACCGGGAGATCGTCATGGCCCATAATACGCGCGTCAGGAGGAACTGCCGTGCGCCGTCCCAATGCCACCCTTCGCGCTTCGCTCCTCGTGCCGGCCGCCATCGCGGCGCTCGTCGTCGTCGCGCTCCCGGCCGCTGCCCTGGCGCAGAAGCGCCCGCTCGCCTACACGGATTACGACACGTGGCGGTCCATCGACCAGCCGCAGCTCTCCCACGACGGCCAGTGGCTCGTCTACGTGCACGCGATGCAGGACGGCGACGGCGAGATCGTCGCCCGCCACCTCGATCGCGGCACCGAGTACCGCCACCCGCGCGGACGCGACCCGAAGTTCAGCGCCGACGGCCGGTTCGTCGTCTTCGCCATCCAGCCACTGAAGGCCGATCGCGACAAGGCGAAGCGCGAGAAGAAGAAGCCCGAGGACCAGCCGAAGAACGGGCTCGGCGCCATGGACTTGCAGACCGGCCAGGTCTGGACGTCCGAGCGCGTGAAGAGCTTCAAGCTGCCGGAGAAGGGCGGAGCCGTCGTGGCGTACCTGCGCGAGGCGGAGAAGGCCGAATCCGGCGCCGCGAAGGAGAAGAAGTCCGAGCCAGAAGAAGGCGCCGCAAAGGAGAAGAAGGCCGAGCCAGAAGAAAAGGACGAGAAGAAGCCCAAGGAGAAGA
>JAHDVQ010000044.1:10552-13976 GCA_023384595.1 Vicinamibacteraceae bacterium
AAGGAGAAGAAGGCCGAGCCAGAAGAAAAGGACGAGAAGAAGCCCAAGGAGAAGAAGAAGGACCCGGGCACGACGCTCGTCGTCCGCGATCTCGCCAGCGGGCAGGAGACGAGCATCGCCAACGTCACCGAGTACACCTGGAACGAGCCGGGGACGTGGCTCGCCTACACGACGTCGTCGAAGACGCCGGACGAAGATGGGGCGTTCGCGCGACGCACGGCCGGCGGCGCGGTCGTCGCGCTGGCCACCGGCGAAGGGCACTACAAGGGCATCGTCTTCGACAAGGCGGGCGAGCAGGCGGCGTTCGTCTCGAACCGCGGCACCTATCGAGACGACGTGCCTCGCTTCTCGCTCTACCATTGGCGCGCCGACGCGACGGCCGCGGGGGCGAGTGCGTCGACCGGCATGTCCGCGTCGAGCGCCACGTCAGCCGCGCGCGTGCTCGCCGGCCCTTCCACCCCGGGCCTCCCGGACGGCCACGGGGTATCGGAGCACGGGAGCCTCGAGTTCTCGAAGGACGGCCGGCGGCTCTTCCTCGGCACGGCGCCCCTGCCGCCGCCTGACCCCGGCGAGGACGCGCCCGACCCGATCAAGGTCGATCTCTGGCACTGGAAGGACCCCGAGCTCCAGACCGTGCAGAAGGTGCGCGCCGACCAGGAGAAGAAGCGGGCGTATCGCGCGGTCGTCACCGTGGCCGACGGCAGGTTCGTCCAGCTCGCCACGCCCGACATCCCCGAGATCGATCTCACCGACGAGGGCACGGCCGGCATCGCGCGCTCCAGCGTCCCCTACCTGCCGCTCGTGTCGTGGGATGCCTCCTACTCCGATATCTACGCGCTCGATCTCGCCACGGGCGAGAAGCGCCGCGTCGTCGAGAAGGCGCGCTACGGCGCCACCCTCTCGCCGGACGGCCGCGCGATCGTCACCTACGACGTGGGGGCGCGCGCCTGGTTCGGCGTCGACCTCGCGACGGGTGCCAGGACCGACCTCACGAGCGCGCTTCCCGTGAGCTTCGAGGACGAGGCCTGGGATCTCCCCGATTCCCCGCGCCCGTACGGCGTGGCCGGCTGGCTCGACGATGGTCGCAGCGTGCTGCTCTACGACCGGTACGACATCTGGCAGGTGCCGCTCGACGGCCGCGACGCGCGAATGCTCACCGACGGCCACGGTCGCCGCGAGCACCTCGTCTACCGCTACGTGAAGCTCGATCCCGAGGCGACGTCCATCGCCGCGCGCGAGCCGATGGTGCTCTCGGTGCGGAACGAACGGACGAAGGCCTCCGGCTTCGCGCGCCACGCGGGGCCCGCCGCGGGACCGGCCGCTCCCACGACGCTCTACACGGCCGAGCGGATGGTCTCGCAGCTTGCGAAGGCGAAGGACGCCGATCGCGTCATCTTCCGTCGTCAGCGCTTCGACGAGTATCCCGACGTGTGGACGTCGACGCTCGCCTTCGCGGCGCCGACGCAGGTGACCCACGCGAACCCGCAGCAGGAAGGCATCCGCTGGGGGCGCGCCTCGCTCACCTCGTACGTGAACGCCGACGGGCGCACGCTCGACGCGCTGCTCATCGTGCCCGAGGATTTCGATCCCTCGCAGCAGTACCCGCTCATGGTCTACATCTACGAGGAGCTGTCGGACTCCCTGCATCAGTATCGCGCCCCCGCGCCGGGCACGAGCATCAACATCCCGCGTTACGTGAGCAACGGCTACGTCGTGCTGATGCCCGACATCAGCTACGACACCGGCTATCCCGGCGAGAGCGCGCTGAAGTGCGTGGTCCCGGCGGTCCTGCAGCTCGTCGACGAGGGCTTCATCGATCGGCAGCGCATCGGCATCCAGGGACACAGCTGGGGCGGTTACCAGATCAGCTACCTGATCACGCGCACCGATCTGTTCCGTGCCGTCCAGGCGGGCGCGTCGGTCGTGAACATGACGAGCGCCTACGGCGGCATCCGCTGGGGCACGGGCCTTTCGCGGGCGTTCCAGTATGAGAAGACGCAGAGCCGCATCGGCGGACCGCCGTGGGACTACCCGCTGCAGTTCATCGAGAACTCGCCGCTCTTCTGGGTGGAGAAGGTCACGACGCCGTACATGACCATCCACAACGACGAGGACGACGCCGTGCCGTGGTATCAGGGCATCGAGTTCTTCTCGGCGCTCCGCCGCCTGGGCAAGGAGGCGTACCTGTTCAACTACAACGGCGAGAAGCACGGCCTGCGCGAGCGCGACAACCAGAAGCACTGGACCGTGCACATGGACGAGTTCTTCGACCACCACCTGAAGGGCGCGCCGAAGCCGGCCTGGATGGAGCAGGGGGTGCGGTATCTCGATCGCGGCCGCCGCGACGTCGGCGCGCTCTTCAAGGCGACGCCCGAGGCCACGAGCGATGCCAGGTCCCACTGAGCCGGCCGCGTCCGCACCCGCGGCCGTCCGCGTCGGGATCAGGCGTCTCCACCCGGACGTGGCGGTGCCCGCCTATCATTCGGCGGGCGCCGCCGCGCTCGATCTCGTCGCCGACGAGGACGCCACTGTGGCGCCGGGCGAGGTGCGCCTGATCGGGACGGGCCTCGTCGTGCGCGTGCCGGCGGGCTTTTTCCTCGCGGTCGTCGCGCGCAGCAGCCTCCCCATCAAGAAGGGGCTCATCGTCGCCAACGGCGTGGGCGTCGTGGACTCCGACTACTGCGGGCCCGATGACGAGGTGAAGGTGGAGGTGCTCAACACGACGACGGCGCCGGTGGCCATCGCACGCGGCGAACGCATCGCGCAGGCGATGGTGGTGCCCGTGCCACGTGTCGAGTGGGTGGAGATGGACGAGCGCGATCAGGCGCCCTCGCGCGGCGGGTTCGGCGCCACGGGGGGGATGGAATAGGCTCCGGGCACGTGTGCTACCCCAGACCTGACCCCATTGTGCTATCGCAGACCTGACCCCAGGCTCCAGACGACGTGGAGCGGGATGCGGGTGAGGACGTGCCCGTCGGAGGCCACGTCGAAATGATAGATGCCCGGCTCGTGCACCTCGATGGTGAGCGGCATCTCGAGCCACGCGCCAGGCAGGTCGTCGGTGAACTCCACCTCGCGGGTGATGGCCTCGCCCGCGCGCCCCGACGGGTAGACCCCGGTCACGCTCAGCGTGTGGCGCTGCCTGTCGCTTCCCGCTCGCACGTTGACGAGCAGCGTCAACTCGATCGTGCCCGAAGGCTGCACGCCGAGGGTGTCGCTGTGCTCGGGCTCGAGCATCACCCCATCGACGATGCCCATGATGTCGACGGCGCCGTCCTCGCGCACGGTCACGCGGTCGCAGAGCACGGCCAGGCCTACGTAGGGTTCGGTGACGGTAGACACGAGGGAGACGTTAGCACAGGCCTCGCGCGAGGAGGACGGTGCCGCGACACGACGCGCCGCGTGGACGCGTCAGTGGCGCGTG
>JAHDVQ010000044.1:14076-16122 GCA_023384595.1 Vicinamibacteraceae bacterium
CGCGTCAGTGGCGCGTGAGCGTGAGCTGCCGGGCGCGCAGCTCCTTCCATCCCTGGGCCTCGAGGTGCTCGCGCCAGAGGCGGGCCTGACCCGTGAGGTCGTCCCACGACTCGAACACGCGGGTGATGAGGGGATGGTCGTTCATGAGGTACTGCAGCTCGACGCCGTACGGGTGGTCTGCCGCGACACAGCGCACGGCGTCGCCCGCGTGGCTGAGGGTCCAGAACTCGGCGATTTGCTGGCGGCGATTCACGGCAGACTCCTGAGCGATATGAAGCTCATCAGGACCTGGGTACAGCACGACTGTCATCGCCACGATGCAAATCCCGCACCTCGGGTGGTCCTCCTATTTGGGCCGAATTTCGCGGGGACGGCGCGTCCGGTCACGCGTTGACCCGCGAGCCTGTCGCGATTCAGGTCTGTAATTTCTGCCGGCCGCGTCGAATCGGCCTGGCCCCGGCGCTCGAGTGAGGTTCCGGGCTCAGGCTGTGAACAACCCCTCGACCGAGAGGTAGCGCTCACCCGTGTCGTAGCAGAAGGTGAGGACGCGGGCGCCGTCGGGCATCGAGGGCACCGTCTGCGCGACGGCGGCCAGCGAGGCTCCCGACGAGGCCCCAATGAAGATGCCTTCCTCGCGCGCCGCGCGCGCGGCGAACTCGAAGGCGGCCTCCTCGCTGACCGCGACCGTACCGTCGAGCACGCCGCGATCGAGCACCGCGGGAATGAAGCCGGCCCCGATGCCCTGCACCTTGTGAGGGGTATGGGTGCCTCCGGCGATCACCTGCGACTTCTCGGGTTCGACGGCGAGCACCGTCAGGTTCGCCAGGCGCTCCTTGAGGACCCGCGCCACCCCCGTGATGTGGCCGCCCGTGCCGACGCCCGTAATGAGGTAGTCGATGCCATCCGGGAAGTCGGCCAGGATCTCGCGCGCCGTCGTGCGCGCGTGGATCTCGACGTTGGCGGGATTCTCGAACTGCTGTGGAATCCACCCGCCCGGCGTCGCCGCGAGGATCTCCTGCGCGCGCGCGATGGCGCCGGGCATGCCCTTCTCGCGCGGCGTCAGCTCGAGCTCGGCCCCGTAGGCCCTGATCACGGCGCGGCGTTCGATCGACATCGAGTCGGGCATGACGAGCACCAGGCGGTAGCCCTTCACGGCGGCCGCCATGGCCAGCGCGATGCCCGTGTTGCCGCTCGTCGGCTCGATGATGACGCCGCCCGGCTTCAGCGCGCCGCGCGCCTCGGCATCCTCGATCATGGCGACCCCGATCCGGTCCTTGATGCTGCCCCCCGGGTTCGCGCGTTCGAGCTTCATCCAGACCTCGACCCGCGGATCGAACAAGCGGTGCAGGCGGACGTGCGGGGTGTTGCCGATGGTGTCGAGAATCGTGTTGGCGCGCATGGGGGTCCTTCCGAAACCTGTCAGATGTCCGCGTCGGCGTCCGACTCCTCGGCCCGGTACTCGACGGCTGCCGAGTGCAGCACGACGGAGCCCGCCGGCACGCTGTGCGTCAGCCACACGTTGCCGCCGACGATCGAGCCGCGCCCGATGACGGTGGTGCCGCCGAGAATCGTCGCGTTGGCGTAGATGACGACCTCGTCCTCGATGGTCGGATGCCGCTTCGTGCGCGCGTGGTGCTTCTCGACCCGCAGCGCGCCGAGCGTGACGCCTTGGTAGAGCCGCACGCCGTCGCCGATGGCCGCCGTCTCGCCGATGACGATGCCGGTGCCGTGGTCGATGGCGAGCGCTCGCCCGATGACGGCGCCGGGGTGGATGTCGATGCCGGTGCGATGGTGCGCCAGTTCCGTGATGAGCCGGGGCAGCAGCTCGACGTCCCGCCGGTACAGCACGTGCGCGAGGCGGTAGCAGGCGAGCGCGAAGAACCCCGGGTAGGCGAGGATGACCTCGTCGAGGCTGTGCGAGGCCGGATCGGTCGTGTGCAGCGCGTGCGCGTCCTCGAGGAGCGCGGTGCGCAGCGCCGGCAGCGCTTCGACGACGGCGCGGGCCGCGGCGTCGGCGCGCCCGGCGTCGGCTCGCGCGGCGTCGGC
>JAHDVQ010000044.1:16222-21624 GCA_023384595.1 Vicinamibacteraceae bacterium
TATACTGATCCTGCCTGCCCCGGAGATTCCTCATGACCTCGCGATTCGGGCGTCCCCTGCTCGCCGCCTTCCTGGCGGTCCTCGGCGCGGGGGTCGTGCTGCCGGCGCCAGCCGCCGCCCAGCAGACGCCCACGACCTGTACCCCGATCCGTCAGACCCTGTTCGTCCGCGACGTGCTCTACGAGTACTACCTCTACGTTCGCGAGATGACGCGCAAGAATCCGGCGCGCTACCGCGGCCCCGAGGACTACCTCGAGGCCGTGCGTTATCGCGACCGCGACGCGAGCTTCAGCTACATCGCGGACGCCGAGGAGGACACCCTCTTCTTCGACGAGAGCCGATTCATCGGGATGGGGTTCAGCACGGCCATCTCCGGGTCCGACATGCGCCTCACGGAAGTCTACGCGGGAAGCCCAGCCGACGCGGCCGGGCTGAGGCGTGGCGACCGCATCACCGAGATCAACGGCCAGGCGGTGTCGTCGCTCATCAGCAGCGGGCAGATCGGCACGGCCTTCGGCGCGGCCACGATCGGGCTCACCGTCAGCATGCGCGTGGTGTCGGTCGACGGGACGGCTCGGACCGTCGCCGTCACCAAGCAGCTCGTGACCATCCCGACCGTCGCGAACGTGAAGCTCTTCACCGTCGACGGCCGGCGCGTCGGCTACTTCTCGTTCCGCAACTTCGTGCGGCCCTCCTTCGAGGCGCTCGACGCGGCGGCGGCGCAGTTCCTTGCGGCGGGCATCGACGAACTCGTCGTGGACGTGCGCTACAACGGCGGCGGGCTCGTGTCGGTCGCGCAGTTCCTCGGCGGCCTTCTCGGCGGCCTTCGTACCAACGGCCAGGTCTTCACCGAGTTCGTGCACAACGACCGCAATCAGGCGCTGAACGAGACCATCCGCTTCGAGCTGCCCGAGCACGCGCTCACGCTCGACCGCGTGTTCGTCATCACGACGCGGTCGTCGGCGTCGGCGAGTGAGCTCATCATCAACGCGCTGCGCCCCTTCATGACGGTGGTCACCGTCGGCGATCGCACCTTCGGGAAGCCGGTGGGGCAGTACAGCTTCGACTTCTGCGACAAGGTGTTCCACCCGGTGGCGTTCGCCACGCGCAACGCGCGCGGGGAGGGCGACTACTTCAACGGGATCGCGCCCACCTGTCCGGCCGCGGACGACATCAGCCGTCCCCTCGGCGATCCGCTCGAGGCCTCGCTGGCCGAGGCGCTCGGCTACGTGCGCACGGAGCGATGCGGGGCGGCGGCAGCGGCCGGGCTCGGGCCGCGTCGCGAGGTGGGCGAGGGCTGGAGGGGCGAGCCGGTACCCGCCGGCGGCTTCCGCCAGCTGGTGAACGCGTGGTGACCGGCGCCGCGCGCCGCGGGCCGGTCAGCAGGACGGGAACTCACCGCTGTCGAGGCGCCGATGCCTGACTCGGCGAAGAGGCGAGGCCCTGATCGGCCTCCACGATGACGCCGTCGATGGGCGGCTCCCCGTAGTACTCGGCCAGGCGGTTCAGCAGGGGCAGCAGAGCGAACCAGTCACGGCGCGCCTCGTCGTTGAGCGCGTGGTCGTCCAGGAAGTCGTGCACGTCGCGCGCGCTGCGCAGCACGGCGAGCGCGACGCCGGCCGCCTGGTTGTCGGCGCGATCCCGTGGCTGCAGGCGGCGCACCGCATCGCGAAGCCGGTCGCCGAGCGACCCGGCGCGGCTCCGCACGCGCTTGTCCTGGTGGCGTGCGGCCAGGCGCAGGCTCTCGCGGAACCGCTCGGTCGACTTCTGCAGCGCGGGGACGAGCTCGCCGATGGCCGCCGGGGCTTCGAGGGCCGGGGGGCGGGCGGCCCCGAGGGACGCCGGCGCGGCCGCGCCGGTTCCCCCTCCCTGGGCTGCCGCGATGGCGATGGCGATGGCGATGGCGGTCCGCATCGTCCTGTCTCCTGTCTTGCGCCACGCCTCGAAGCGTGCTAAGTCAAAGGCCATTCCGGGTTCGAATTCGAGCGGTCCCGCCCCGCCGCTGCCGGCCGGGGCGCTGGCCGCCTTCGCGGAGGACGCCATGGCCACGACGGTTCGGCAGATGCTCGTCGGCAAGCACGAGGTGTACGCGGTGAGTCCGCGCGACACGGTGCTCACCGCCCTGGGCGTGATGGCGCAGCAGAACATCGGCGCCGTGCTCGTGCTCGACGGGGGAGACCTGAGTGGGATTTTCTCCGAGCGCGACTACGCACGCAAGGTCGTCCTGCAGGGGAAGGCCTCGAAGGACACCCCCGTGGCCGAGGTCATGACGACGCGCGTGGTGTCGATTGCGCCAGACTGGACGGCCGAGCAGTGCATGGCGCTCATGACCGACCGGCGCATCCGTCACCTGCCGGTGCTCGACGGCGACCGCCTGGTGGGGGTGATCTCGATTGGGGACGTGGTGCGGGCGGTCGTCCGCGAGCAGGAGGACCACATCCACCACCTGGAGCACTACATCACGAGCGGGTCGTAGGTAACCGTAGGGGCCGGCTTGAGCCGGCCCCTACGACGACCACGACGACGACGACGACGACTGTAGGGGCCGGCTTAAGCCGGCCCCTACGAATCTACGAATCCCCGCGATCAGCCCGCGCAGGGCCGGATGTCGATGCCGCGGCCCGCCAGGGCGTCGATGTACGGCCGCGCCGGCACCACCTCGTCGGGCGTGTGCACGCCCGGCGTCGCGATCTCCCCACGCGCCTGCAGCAGGCCCGTGATGGCGAGCGAGTACCCAGTGGTGCGCATCATGGCGCTGATGCCCTTCTCCTCGTCGTACCGATCCACCAGCTCCCAGCCGATCGTCGCGCCCGCGCCGTTCTTCCGGCCCTTCACGAGCACCCGCAGCGCCACGAGATCGGGACTCTGCTCCTTCGTCAGGCGCGGGCCCATCACCGCCACCGCCACGTCGCGGGGCACCACCTTCGTGCCCTTCACGTCGACCGGCTCCAGCTCGAGGAAGCCCAGCTCGCGAATGGCCTCCATGATCTTCGCGTGGCCCTTGTAGCGGAGCGTCTTGTACTCCATCGTCGGGACCTTCCCCTCGTAGCGGAAGGCCATCGTCGAGAGCCCGCCGGCCGTGTGGAAGGCCTCGAGCTCGCCGACGGGCGCGTCGAACGCGATGGTCTCGACCTCCGAGAGCGCCGTCACCCGCTGCGGCCTGCCGTCGCGCAGCACCCACGACAGCGTCGTGTAGTAGTCCAGCACGCCCTCGAGCGAGTACACGACCTGGTAGTTGAGCGGCGGCTCGGGATGTTGCGGCAACCCGCCCACGTAGATCTTCACGGAATCCACCGAATCGAGCTGGTCGATGCCGTGCTGCGCGAGGATGTTCACCATGCCGGGCGCGAGGCCGCAGTCGGGGATGATCGAGACGCCCTTCTCGCGGGCGATCCCGTCGAGCGTGCGCTGCTGGTTGACGATTTCGGTGTTGCCCCCGAGATCGGAGAAGTGCACGCCGGCCTCGGCCGCGAGCTTGGCGAGCGGGAAGTTGAAGTAGTACGGGATGGCGCTCATCACGGCGACGACCTCGCCCAGCGCCGCGCGCACGGCCCCCTCGTCGCGCACGTCGAGCGCGCGCAGCTCGAGGCGGCCGCCGACGTAGGGCGCCAGGAACGGCCTGGGTTCGTCTACGCGCAGATCGGCCAGGATGACCCGCTCGACGTCGGGTTGTTGAAGGAGGTCGTACGCACAGGCCGAACCCTGAAGTCCGGCCCCAAGCACCAGCATCCGCATATGAGTCCTTTCGACGAAGACGGGGGCCACACCACGAACACGCGATCGTACCCCATGGCCCGCGGCGACCGCCACCCGCCGGGCCGGCGAATTGCCAGCCGGCGCGGTTCGCGCTAGAACTGAAGGCACGGCCGCGCCCGATCGGGGGACGACCGGCTCCGCCACGGCGCGCTCGCTGCGTCCTCGGCCGGACACGTGGGAGGTCGATCATGCGTTGGACGCCCGGACGCCGCAGCGACAACCTGCAGGACATGCGGGGCCAGACCGGGGGCCGCACCATGGGGCGCGGGCTGCCGCTCGGCCTCGGCGGGCTCCTCCTGCTCCTGCTCCTGTCGGTCTTCACCGGCCGCAACTTCCTCGAGTTCGCCGGGCCCATGCTCGAGCAGGCGCCGCCGTCGGCGGGGCCTGCCGAGGGCGGCCCTGTCACGGCCAGCCCCGAAGAGGAGCGGCTGGTCGACTTCATGTCGTTCGTCCTCGACGACGTGCAGCAGGTCTGGCACCAGCAGCTCGGCGATCGGTACCGCGACACGCAGCTCGTGCTGTTCCGCGACGGGATCCGCTCGGCGTGCGGCATCGGCCAGGCCGCCACGGGGCCCTTCTACTGCCCCGGTGACATGAAGGCGTACCTGGACCTCTCGTTCTTCGCCGAGCTCGATCGGCGTTTCGGCGCGCCGGGCGACTTCGCCCAGGCCTACGTCGTGGCGCACGAGATCGGGCACCACGTCCAGAACGTGCTCGGCCTCGAGGCCCAGATGCGGCAGGCGCAGCAGCGCCGGCCCGACCTCGCCAACGAGCTGTCGGTGCGCTTCGAGCTGCAGGCCGACTGCCTGGCCGGCGTCTGGGGCCACTCGGCCGCGCAGCGGGGCCGGCTCGATCCGAACGACATCGAGGAAGGACTCCGGGCCGCGGCGGCCATCGGCGACGACCGCATCCAGAAGATGCAGACCGGCTACGTGTCACCCGAGCGGTGGACGCATGGCTCCTCGGCGCAGCGCGTCGAGTGGTTCCGGCGCGGCTTCGAGAGCGGCGACGTCCGCGCCTGCGACACGTTCGGGCAATGACCGGCGCGCGCGGCGTGCGTGCCGGCAATCGCGGACGAACTGACATCGACTAGTTGAGTGCCGGGCTCAAGCCGCGAGGCTGCGCACGAGCGTGAGCAGCATGTCGATGGCCACCGCGTTGTGACCGCCGCGCGGGATGATGATGTCGGCGTAGCGCTTGCTCGGCTCCACGAACTCCAGGTGCATCGGCTTGACCGTCGCGAGGTACTGCTCGACGACCGACTCGAGCGTGCGCCCGCGCTCGGCGACGTCGCGCTGCAGCCTCCGGATGAACCGCGTGTCGTCGTCGGTGTCCACGAAGACCTTCACGTCCATCAGGTCGCGCAGCGCCGCATCGGTGAAGATCAGGATGCCTTCGACGATGACGGCGCGCCTCGTTTCGAGGCGATCGACCTGCGCTCGCCTGGCGTAGCGCGCGAAGTCGTACGTGGGCACGTCGACGGCCTCGCCGCGGCGGAGCGCCGCGACGTGCGACACCATGAGGTCGGTCTCGAGTGAATCGGGATGGTCGTAGTTGAGCGCCGCCCGCTCCTCGAGCCGCAGGTCCGACCGGTCTCGATAGTAGCGGTCGTGCTCGATCACCGACACCGCATCGTCGCCGAGGCT
>JAHDVQ010000044.1:21724-28046 GCA_023384595.1 Vicinamibacteraceae bacterium
ACGCCGGATCAGCCCGGGGAACACCTCTTGCCTTTCCTCATGGCGGAGGACACCACGCCGATGGCTTTCGAACAGACGCTGAATCTCGTACCGCGACTCGCCCCGGACATGCTGGAGCGTCACGGGTCGGAGCAGCCCGCGTCGTCACTCGCGGCCCTCTGGGCGCGCGTCCGCACGTGGATGAGACAGGCGTCCTGCGGCCTGTCGGGGCACGACCACATGTTGACGGGCCGTGACGGCCGGATGTGCCTGCGGTGCTGGCATTGCGGCCACGAAACGCCGGGCTGGTCATTCGACGGCCCGCGTCCCGTGAGGCGCTATGCCGGCGACCCCGAGCGGCACCGCCTGAGGCGCGCGTCCGCCGGGTAGCCAATCCATTCACAGACAATCGACATCAACGCTAGAGGAGTACTGATATGCAGAAGTTCACTATCGCGCTGACGACCGCTGCCGTGGCCGTGCTGATGGCCGGCGTGCCGGTTCCGGCGATGGGCCAGACCGCTGGTCAGAAGGCCGAGCAGGCCGCGAAGGACACCGGCAACGCCGTGAGCGACTCGTGGATCACCACGAAGATCAAGGCGAAGTTCATCGGCGAGGACGCGCTGAAGGGGAGCGACATCGACGTCGACACCGAGAACGGCGTCGTGACCCTGAAAGGGCGCGTCGCGGCCGAAGCCGGGCGCACGCGCGCCAAGGCCATCGCGAAGGACACCGATGGCGTGAAGTCGGTCGTCGACCGGCTCGTTGTCGGACCGAAGGGCACCGTGGCCGGTGACGACGACCATCGCGCCGATCGTGCCGACCGCCGCGATGCCGATCGCGATGACGACGGCGACGCGAACATGCCCGGCACCGACGCGTGGATCACCACGAAGATCACGGCGAAGTTCGTCGGCGAGGACGCGCTCGAGGGGAGCGACATCGACGTCGACACCGAGAACGGCGTCGTGACCCTGAAGGGGAGCGTGGCCGCCGAAGCCGGCCGCACCCGCGCGATGGCGATTGCGAAGGACACCGACGGCGTGAAGTCGGTCGTCGACAGGCTGACGATTGGCAAGGCCGAGCCCTCGCTGGCGCAGAAGACCGAGAATGCGATCGCCGAGACCGCCGAGACCATCACCGACGGCTGGATCACCACGAAGATCAAGACGCAGTTCGTCGGTGAGGATCCGCTCGAGGGGAGCGACATCGAAGTGGACACGGAAGACGGCGTGGTGACGCTCAAGGGCACGGTTCCGACCGAAGCCGGGAGAGCACGCGCGGTCGCGATTGCCAAGGACACCGACGGGGTGAAGTCGGTCGTCGATCGGCTCGTGATTGGCAAGAAGCGCACCTCGAACGACTGACGCACGGCGACGCGCCACGTAGCGGCGACGGGGCGGGATCTCCCGCTCCGTCCCGCCACATCACGTTCCGCCACAACCGTATAGATCAACCACCCTTTCATCACGACCGAGAGCTCCGTTCCGCATTTCCCCGAGGACGACGCGCCATGGCCACGACCCCCGACGACCAGGCAGGGACTCGTCCCTCGACCAAGCCGGCTGAGGCCGGCACTCCTGATCCAGCGGCCTCGGCCAACGCCGTCTCGTCGATTGCCAGACGCCTGCGCGTCTTTGGTGACGCGCGCCGCACCGCGCTCGTCATCCTCGCCATCACCGCCATCGTCTACCTGCTCGAGTGGGGCGAGCCCGTCTTCGTGCCCGTGGTCATCAGCCTGGCAGCGAGCGCGGCGCTCTCGCCCATCGTGAAGTTCCTCGTGGGGTGGCGCGTGCCGCGCGTGCTGGCCGCCGCCCTCGTGCTCGTCACCGTCACCATGGTCGCCGGCTACGCGACCTACCTGTTCGTGTCGCAGGCCGCCGTCGCCGTGGACCAGCTGCCCAAGGCGACGCAGCGGCTCGGCGAGGTCGTCGCGCGCTACTCGAAGCGCGGCGGCGCGATGGAGCAGTTGCAGAAGGCCGCCGACCAGCTCGAGAAGGCCGCCTCGACGCCCGCGCCGCGCAAGCCGGGCGTGATGCGCGTCGAGGTCGTCGAACCCAGCGTCCGGATGAAGGAGTGGCTGTGGAGCGGATGGCTCGGCCTCCTCCAGCTGGGACAGATCGCGATTGTGTCGTTCTTTCTCATCTTCTTCCTGCTCTCGTCGGGCGACATGTTCCGGCGAAAGCTCGTGAAGCTGGCCGGGCCAGCTCTGGCCGAGAAACGCGTGACCGTGCAGATGCTGGACGCCATGGGCGCCCAGATCTCACGGTTCCTGTCGCACATGGCGATGACGAGCGTCCTCGTGGGCATCGCCTCGTGGCTGGCCTTCTGGTGGCTCGGGCTCGAGCAGCCGGCGCTGTGGGGATTCGCCGCGGGGGCGTTGAACCTGATTCCCTACGTCGGCCCGACGATGGTGACCATCGCCGCGACGCTCGCGGCGCTGCTGCAGTTCGGGGAAGTGCACATGGCGCTGGCGGCCGGTGCGATCGGGCTGACGATCACCTCGCTCGAGGGCATGCTGTTCACGCCCTACATGCTGAGCCGCGCCGCGAGCATCAATCCCGTGGCCATCTCGCTCGGCCTGGCGTTCTGGGGCTGGGTGTGGGGGTTCTGGGGCATGCTGCTCGCCATGCCCATCCTGATGGTGATGAAGACGGTGGCCGACCACGTGGACGGCCTCCAGGGGTTCGGCGAGCTGCTTGCCAGCTAGGAACGGGCTCCAGGCTCCAGGCTCCAGGCTCACTGAGGTACAGATATGGCAACAGCAACTCACGGCGAGCGTGTGCATCCTGGCATGGGCGCCATTCCGCACGAGCGGGGCGTGGCGTTCCGCGTCTGGGCGCCCCATGCGTCGGCGGTCTCGGTGGTCGGGACGTTCAACGACTGGAAGGCCAATGGGCACCCGATGAGCCACGAGGCCGACGGCTACTGGTATGCCGACGTGGCCGGCGCGAAGGTGGGCGACGAGTATCGCTACCACCTCGCGAACGGCGAACAGGTCTTCACGCGCATGGACCCCTACGCGCGAGAAGTGACCAACTCGATCGGCAACTCCGTGATCCACGACCCGCACTTCGACTGGGGTGACGACGCCCCCAGGATGCCGGCCTGGAACGAGGCGGTGATCTACGAGCTGCACATCGGGACCTTCGGCCGCGAGCCGGGCGAGAACGGCGACCGGCCGGCCGGCTTCCTCGACGCCATCAGGCGCTTCGACCACCTGAAGAAGCTCGGCGTGAACGTGCTCCAGGTGATGCCGGCCGCGGAGTTCGCGGGCGACGTCTCGTGGGGCTACAACCCGGCCCACATCTTCGCCATCGAGAGCGCCTACGGCGGCCCGACCGCCTTCAAGCACTTCGTGCGCGAGGCGCACCGCCACGGCTTCGCCGTGGTCCTCGACGTCGTCTACAACCACTTCGGTCCGAGCGATCTCGACCTGTGGCAGTTCGACGGCTGGTCCGAGAACGGGATGGGCGGCATCTACTTCTACAACGACTGGCGCGCGAAGACGCCGTGGGGCGACACGCGGCCCGACTACGGGCGGCCGCAGGTGCGGCAGTTCATCCGCGACAACGCGATGATGTGGTTCGAGGAGTACCGCGTCGACGGCCTGCGCTTCGACATGACGCTGTACATCCGCGCGGTCCACGCCGACGGCACCGGCGAACTGCCGGATGGCTGGTCGCTGGCGCAGGATCTGAACCGCGAGATCGCCGACCGCTTCCCAGGCCGGATCACGATTGCCGAGGACCTGCAGAACAACGAGTGGCTGACGAAGGACGCCGGCGCGGGCGGCGCCGGCTTCTCGGCGCAGTGGGACGCCAACTTCGTGCATCCCGTGCGCGCGACGGTGATTGCCGCCGGCGACGAGCACCGCTCGATGGACGCCGTGCATCAGGCCATCGCGCACCGCTACAACGGCGACGCCTTCCAGCGCGTCGTCTACAGCGAGTCGCACGACGAGGTGGCCAACGGCCGCGCGCGCGTGCCGTCGGAGATCGACCACGGCGATCCCGAGAACTGGTTCGCGCTGAAGCGCTCGACGCTGGCCGCCGCGCTCGTGTTCACGGCGCCCGGCATCCCCATGCTCTTCCAGGGGCAGGAGTTCCTTCAGGGCGGCTGGTTCCAGGACACCGTGCCGCTCGACTGGGACAAGACCGACGAGTACCGCGGCATCCTGCGCCTCTACCGCGATCTGGTGCGGCTGCGCCGCAATCTCGACGGCGCGACCCGGGGGCTCACGGGCCACGGCCTCTTCACCTACCATGTGAACGACGCCGACAACTTCATCGCCTATCAGCGCTGGGCCGATCACGGGCCGGGCGACGACGTCGTGGTGCTCGCCAACTTCGCGCACGACGTGAAGGGCGACTACCAGGTGGGCTTCCCGTCGCCGGGCGAATGGAAGATCCGGCTGAACACGGCGTGGCGCGGGTACAGTCCCGACTTCACCGACGTCGGCGGTACCGCGGTCGTCGCCGAGCCCGGTGCGTACGACGGCCTGCCAGCGAGCGGCCGCGTCCAGATCGGGCCCTACAGCGTGCTCGTGCTGTCGCAGGACCCGCCGGCGCGAGGCTAGAACCCGGGTCAGGGAGGACGATCGAGAAGGATGCTGTTCGACTTCACGCTGAATGCCACGCCGCGCGAACTCGCCGTCAACACCTGGAAGGAGTTCCAGGACGACGACGTCCTGGGGATGTCGGCGCAGCTGGCGTATTACTTCTTCCTCGGGCTCTTTCCGGCGCTGCTGTTCGTCGCGGCCGTGGCGAGCTACTTCCCCGTCGCCAACCTGACGGACGAAATCGTGCGCTGGCTGGGGCCCGTCGCCCCGTCGGGGGTCGTCGACATCATCACGACGCAACTGCTGCGCCTTTCCGAGTCGCGGGACGGCGGGCTGCTGACCGTGGGGTTTCTCGGTGCGCTCTGGAGCAGCTCCGCAGGCGTGGTCGCCATCATCAGCACGATGAACCGGGCCTACGACGTCGGGGAATCGCGACCCTGGTGGAAGGTGCGCCTGATCGCCATCGGTCTCACCTTCGCCCTGGCGCTGTTCATCCTCGTCTCGTTCGCCGCCATCATCCTGGGCTCGGACCTCTTCCTGGCCGCCGGTACCCGGTTCGGCCTCGACGCCGAGGCCGTCCTCGCCTGGCGGCTCCTGCGCTTTCCGCTGGCCTTCACGCTCGTGGCGAGCGGCATCGCGCTCGTCTACTACTTCGGTCCCGACGTGGATCAGGACTTCGTCTGGATCACGCCGGGGTCGATCCTGGCGACGGCGCTCTGGATCCTCGTGTCGTGGGGCTTCAGCGTGTACGTCGCCAACTTCACCGACTACACCGGCACCTACGGCACCATCGGCGGCGTCATCGTCCTCATGCTGTGGTTCTACCTCTCTGGGCTCTCGATCCTGATGGGCGCCGAGGTGAACTCGGAGATCGAGCACGCGTCGCCGTCGGGCAAGGAACCAGGTGAGCGAAAGCCCGGCGAGCGCCGCGTCATCGGGGCCAGGGCGAGGCGCGCGCTCGAGGCGAGGCGCGCGCTCAGGGCTCCGGGATCCACGTAGTAACATCGTGCTCCGCCGGGTTCGGGCAACCCGGCGCAACCCGACACAGTTCTGGAGGAGGCGACATGCACATCAGGACGATCGCCGCGGCGGCGCTCGCTGCCTCGGTCTCGACGGCATCGGCTCTGGCTCAGGGAGCGCCGGCGCAGCCGGCCAAGCCGGCGGCGCAGACGATGGTACCGGCGCAGGCCCCGGGTCAGGTCAAGGCTCCCGAGCCCATCAAGCTGCCGGCCAGCCCGCGCGGCACGGCGGCCGTGCAGGTGAGCGGGAAGTGGGAGCCGGCTCAGCAGGGCACCGGGCAGCGATACACCGGCGGCAAGTGGATTGTCGTCGACTACGGACGCCCAAACCTGCGCGGACGGCAGAACATCTTTGGCAGCGGCGCCGAGTACGGGAAGCAGGTGACCGGCGCCTCGCCGCTCTGGCGCGCCGGCGCGAACCAGACCACGACGCTGACCACCGAGGCTCCGCTGACCTTTGGCGGCAAGACGCTCGAGCCCGGGACCTACAGCCTCTTCGTCGACCTGAAGGAAGGCGCCTGGACGCTCGTCGTGTCGACCCAGCCGCTCCAGCGCAACTACGAGCCCGCGAACAAGACGGCCACCTGGGGCGCCGACAACCACGACGCGAAGTTCGAGGTCGCGCGGGTGCCCATGACCGTGGCGACCATTCCCCATTCGATCGAGCAGTTCACGATTGGCTTCATGGACATGACGGCCGACGGGGGTGAGCTGGCGATGTGGTGGGACAAGACCATGGCGAGGGTGGCGTTCGGGGTGGGGA
>JAHDVQ010000298.1 GCA_023384595.1 Vicinamibacteraceae bacterium
ACCTCGTTGCGGCACGCGGGACACGCCTCGACGTGCGCGACGAGGCGGCGCGCCTCGGGGCCGGCGAGATCGTCGTCGACGAACCGGCCGAGCGTCAGGGCGTCAGGACAGGCGCCGTTTGAACGGAAGGGCAGAGACATTGGGCTGCTCGAAGTGTTTCCTGAACTCGAGGCGGGCGCGGTGCATCAGCACGCCCACGTATCCGGGTTCGACCCCGGTGATCGACGCGATCTCGCGATAACTGAATCCCTCGGCAAACAGCAACAACACGCGGCGGCTTCGGGGGTCGATGGCGCCGAGCGCCTCGTGCACCTGCCACTGCAGCTCGAGTTGCTCCGGCGTGACACCCGGGGGAAGCGGCGGAGCCGCCCCCTCCTCGCGGCGCCGGGCCCGGCTCTCTCCCCTGTGCAGGTTCTGCGCCAGGTTGGTGGCCACCCGGAACAGCCAGGCGCGCACGTTCACGATGCGGTCCACGTCGGGCTGCGCCCACAGCCGCAGGAACGTCTCCTGCAGCAGGTCGCGGGCGTCGCTCGCCGAGCCGGTCAGGCGGCGCAGATACCGCAGCAGCTCGGGAGCATGCTGGGCATACAGCTCGTCGAATCGGGTGTCGCGGGGACTCGTCAGCTCGGGCTCCGTTCCTCTCTCTAGAGTAAGACTCCGGCCAAGCCGCTTCTCTTACAGCGCCCGCTGCAGCCCGCGCCGGTCTGACGGCCCGCGCCGGAACGGCCCAACGGAGGTCGCGCCACAGCAGGCGGCGGAGACCGCCCCGCAGGACGGTCTCCGCCTCTGGACGCCGCCGGGGGGACGCCGGCGCCAGTCTCAGAACCGGTAAATCAGCCCCACCTGGTAGCCTCGCGCCGGCGGAAAGACCGACGTCGAGAACTTGCCATAGTTGACGCTGGTAACGTCGTTGTACCCCGACAGGAACGCCAGCGGCGTGGCGTCGTTGGTCAGGTTGAACACCATCCCGGTCAGCTCGAGCGAGTGCGTCCCTGCCACCTTCGTCGTGAGGCTCAGGCGCAGGTTCACCCGGCCGACGCCCGGCGTCTGCTGCTTGTTGCTGCGCCCCTCGAGGATGCGCGTCGTCGTCGCGAGCGGGTTGGAGACGACGCGGCCGTTCGGGAGCACGTAGTTGGCCGGGCCGAACGCGGGATCGGGCGCTGGCAGGCGCGTGAAATCCGAGGCCGTCGCGTAGCTGCCCGACTGGTACGAATACATCACCGACCCGCTGAACCCGAAGCGTCCGATCGGCATCTGCGCCGTGCCGTTCAGGCGGAAGATGTGGGGCGGCGAGATCCGGTCGTCCTTGAAGAAGCCCTCCGGATACAGGTATCGCTCGGCCTGATCCTCGCGCCACTCGCCGTCTTCGACCGTGCGCTGCCACGTGTAGGTGCCGAAGGCCTGCCAGAACCGCCCGAAGTTCCGGCTCGCGCTGAGCTGCACCGAGTCGTACCGCCGCGTGTAGTTGGTGAGGTTCGAATACCGGTTGATCGCGTCGTAGGCCGGGTCCTGATACCCGGCAAAGAGGCCGTCGCGATACAGGATGTTCACGTTGACGGTGCCCTGGAAGTCCTTGAAGCGCCGGTGCACGTAGGCCACGTCGGCCTGGACGCGCCACGGCAGCTGCCGCGTGTAGCGGACGTAGACGTCGTTCACGTGCGACGGACCGAGATCGGGATCGACCTGCGTGGTCGGCGCGAGCGCGGCCTCGACGGTCGCCGTCTCGCGAATGGTCTCGAAGGTCCCGTCGAGGTTCAGGTCGTATTCGTTCCTCGTCCCCGCCTGCTGACCGCTCGCGAAGAGCGAGTTCTGGACGTAGATCAGGTTGCTCACGCGGCCCACGAACGCCTGCAGCACGTCGCGCCCGTCCTCGCTGATGCGCCACGCCACCGCCAGCCGCGGATCCACGCTCCACGCGTCGATTTCGGCCAGGTTGAAGCGGTCGGACGAGTACTGCCGATCGACGCGCAGGCCGCCCTTGATGCTCAGGCGCGGGTGAATCTGCCACGTGTCCTGCACGTAGAAGTCCAGCAGCTTCGTGTCGCCGCCGAACGCGAACACCCGCTCGGGGTTCCGGAACTCGCGCCGGAACGGCACGTACTCGGTGCGTCCGTCGGGGAGCACCCGCTCCACCTCGTAGATGGCGTCGGGATCGCCGGGGTACACGGACTCGCTGTCGGCGCGGGTCTTGGGCTTCCACTGCACGCCGGCCTGGAACGTGTGCTGGCCGCCCCAGTCGGGCTTCACGTAGGTGTAGTCGGCGCTCACCTCGTGGTGGTCGCGGACGCCCTCGGAATACCACGCCAGCCCCGACCGGTTGCCGTAATAGAGGATGATGTCCTGCCCTGCCAGGAGGCCGGCCGACGGCACCACGCGCCGATACCGTGTCACCGCGGAGTTGCTGCCGCCGTTCAGCTCGGTCGACGAGTTGATGCGTCGGTATCCGTACTGCACGCTCAGGAACGACACCGGACTGAGCACCGCGTCCCACTTGCCGAGCACCGTCGGCCCGCCGTCGGTGATGCCGATGGTGGACTCCAGCACCGACTGGTCGCGGCTGTCGGAGTTGGCCACCTTCCCCCGATCGTCGAGATACGTGAAGATGAGCGTGTTCCGGTCGTCGATCTTCTGCGTCAGCTTGGCGAAGCCCCGGTGCTTCCGCTGTTCACGCGAGTAGTCGGGCACGGGAACGCCCTGCGCGACGAAGTTCGCGATGCCGGACGCGCTGCGCGCGACGCCCTCGTTCAGGAGGAAGTACCGGTACGACCCGAAGAACCACGTCCGGTCGTGCACCAGCTTGCCGCCCAGCGAGAAGTCGGGCTGGTACAGCTCCTGATCGAGCGGCCGGCCGCCGGGGATGTTGTTGTCGTTCCACTGGCGGGGCTGCATGTAGAAGGCGGCCGACCCGTGGTAGGCGTTGCCGCCCGACCGCGTCACGACGTTCAGGAACCCGCCCTCGCCGAGCGGCCGCGAGGCGTCCTTGCCGCCCGTCACGATCTCGACGTCCTGGATGATCTCGGTGCTGAACTGCGTCGTCCAGCCCTGGTTCGTGAACGAGCTGCCGATCTCGAAGCCATCGAGCTTGTAG
>JAHDVQ010000045.1:0-4126 GCA_023384595.1 Vicinamibacteraceae bacterium
ATGAGCGCGAGGACGGCGAGCCTGGATTCGTGCGCGAGGCGCATGTGGCGGGAATTCGACATGGGGTCGGGAGTATTTTCAGTTTCTGCGTACTGCCAAGAACGGAAATCGGGACTGGGAGATCTGGGCGGGAAATGGGGTCGGGAGTCATTTCGTGACGAGCCAGCGAAAATAACTCCCGACCCCAATTTCCCGCCCCCCGATTTCCGTCTCCCAGTACGCAGAAACTGAAAATACTCCCGACCCCCAGGCTATAGCCCGTAGCGCTGCAGGCGGCGGTAGAGGGCGCTGCGGCTCAACCCCAACGCGCGGGCGGCGTGGCTCACGTTTCCATCGTAGCGCGCCATCGCCTTCGTGATGAGGAAGCACTCCACGTCTTCGAGGCTCATGTCCTCGAGGCGTGTTGGCGCGCCGTCGCGCGCGGGCCGCAGCGCGAGGTCGCCCGCGCGCACCGCCGTGCCGGCCGACATCAGCACGGCGCGCTCGATAGCGTGATCCAGCTCGCGCACGTTCCCTGGCCAGGCGTGCTCGAGCAGCGCCTGCATCGCATCGGGGGCGAACCCCGTCACCGGCTTGCGGTGGTGCCGCGCGTGACGCTTCAGGAAGTGCGCGCCGAGCAGCGGGATGTCTTCGCGCCGTTCGCGGAGCGCCGGCAGGTGGATTTCGATGGTGTTCAACCGGAAGAGCAGATCCTGGCGGAACCGCCCGGCCGCGACCTCCGCGTGCACGTCGGCGTTGGTCGCCGTCACCAGCCGCACGTTGGCCTGACGCGTGCGCGAGGACCCCAGCCGCTCGTACTCGCCGGTCTCGAGCACCCGCAACAGCTTGGCCTGCTGCGCGAGGGGCACGTTGGCGATCTCGTCGAGGAAGAGCGTGCCGCCCTCGGCCAGCTCGAAGCGGCCCACCCGATCGCTCTTGGCATCGGTGAACGCCCCCTTCATGTGGCCGAACAGCTCGCTCTCGAACACGCCCTCCGAGACGCCGCCCGCGTTGACCGTGACGAAGGCCCTGTGCGCCCGCGGCGAGACGGCGTGCAGGGCCCTCGCCACGAGGCCCTTGCCCGTGCCGTTCTCGCCCGTGATGAGCACGTTGGCATCGGAGGGGCCCACGCGGGCGACCATCTGCAGCACCGGCTGCATGGACGGCGACTCGGCGATGATCGTCGGCTGGGCATCGCCCCCGCGCAGCAGCAGGTTCTCGGCCTCGAGACGCTGTCCCCGGCGCAGCGCCCGCGCCAGCTCCACCTGTGTCCTGAGGATCGTGAGCAGCCGCGCGTTGTCCCACGGCTTCTGGATGAAGTCGCGCGCGCCGCGCCGCATGGCCTCGACGGCGACGTCCACCGTGCCCCAGGCCGTCATGACGACGACCGGGAGGGCGGGGTCGGTCTGCCGCACCTGCGACACCAGATCGAGCCCCTCCTGCCCCGACGTCGTGTCGCGCGCGTAGTTCAGGTCCATCAGCACGACGTCGAACTCGCGCGCGTCGAGCGCCGCGAGCAGCCCCGCCGGCGAGGCCGCCGTCTCGATCTGGAACCCTTCGGGCTTGAGCAGCAGGCGCAGCGCCTCGAGGACGTCCGACTGGTCGTCGGCGACCAGCACGCGCGGCTGACCGGGCACGGCAGCCGGCGAGGCTCCGCCCCCGGCCGATGGCATCACGGGTATCGTCGACATGGCTCGCCTTGTGGCTCGAGACGTCTCTTCCCGCTATTCTGCCTGCAACACCGTCGCGGGGTCCACGCGGGTGGCGCGCCACGCGGGCACCGCCGACGCGACCAGCACCACGGCCAGGAGTCCCAGGCTCACGAGGACGAAGACGACCGGGTCGTGGGGCCGCGCGTCGAAGAGCAACTGGCGGACCGCCGACGCGCCGAGCAGCGCGACGACGAGGCCCGTCGCGAGGCCGAAGGCCGCGAGCCGCGCCGCATCGCCGAGCACCAGCGCCGCGATGGTGCGGCGCGTCGCCCCGAGGGTCATGCGCACGCCGAACTCCTTCCGGCGCTGCACCACGGCGTAGGCGGCGACCCCGTAGAGGCCGACGGAGGCGAGCACGCTCGCCAGCAGGCTGAACACCGCGAGCAGCCAGGTGCGGAAACGCGGGGCCTTCACGGCCGCGGCCGCCGCCGCCTCGACCGTGATCGGATCACCCAGGGGCAGCTCGCGATCGGCGGTCGCGACCGCTTCACGGACCGCCGGCGTCAGGTCGACGGCGTCCCCGGTGCGGCCGCGCACGACCACGCCGGGATAGGGAAACGGGTTCTGCAGCATCGAGACATACACGGCGGGCTGGACACCCGCCGCCCAGTCCCGCGTGCCCGTGTCACCGACCACGCCCACGACCGTCATCCAGCCGTCGCCTTCCGAACCGCCCGCGCGCAGTCGCTTGCCGATCGGATCCTGACCCGGCCACATGCGCTCGGCGGCGCCCTTCGACACCACGGCGACGAGCGGCGCGCCGTCGCCGTCGGCGTCGGAGAACACCCGCCCGGACAGCACCGGAATCCGCAGCGTGGAGAAGTAATCCCCCGCAATCCAATAGAGCTTCACGGGCGGCCCCTCCTGCCCTTCGGGGAAGCCTTCGACGTCGGGGCGCACCGACGCGCTGGCCGGCGCAAAGGGCGTCGGGAAGGCGACCGCGGCATGGGTGACGCGCCCATCGCGGCGGAGGTGGTCGAGCACGCGCCGGGTGAACGACCGCATCGCCGCGGGCTCGGCGTACTGCGGCGGCGGCAGCGCCACGCCGACCGAAAGGACGTCGTCGGCCGACAGGCCCTGCGGCACCGACTGCAGGCGCTCGAAGCTCCGGATGAAGAGGCCCGCGCCCACCAGCAGCGTGGCCGCGAGAGCGATCTGGCCGGCGACGAGGAAGCCGCGCAGCCGCTGGCGCGCTCCGCTCGTGGTGCTGCGGCCGGCCTCGCGCAGCGCCTGTTCGAGCGGCGCGTGGCTGGTCGCCAGCGGGGCGACGCTCACAAGCGAGGCACTGGCGAGCCCCGCGACGGCGACAAAGGCCACGACCCGCCAGTCGATGGCCAGGTGCCCGGCCCCGGGAATGGCCACCGGGCTCATCTCGACCAGCACATCGAGCGACCAGGCCGTGACGGCCACCGACAGGCCTGCGCCGGCCAGGGCGATGACGAGGTTCTCGACGAGCAGGAGGCGGGCAATCGCCCACCGGCTCGCGCCGAGCGAACGACGGACGGCGACCTCGCGTTGGCGGGTCGTCGCGCGCGCGAGGGCGAGCCCTGCCACGTTCGCGCAGGCGATGAGGAGAAGGAGGCCGACGGCGCCGAGCAGCATGAGCAGCGCCGGCCGCACGTCGCCGACGAGGTCGTCCTTGAGGGAGACGGCCCGCAGTCCGCGGCCGCGTTCCTCGGTGTAGGTGCGCGCCAGGGTATTGGCGATGGCGTCGAGCTCCGCACTGGCCGTGTCGAGGTGCCGGCCGGGCGCGAGCCGCGCGACCATCGCCAGATAGGCCATGTCGCGGCTCTCGACGAGCTCGTCCCCGCCGCTGAGCGGCGGATCGGGCACCCCACGCGTCGCGCGAATCCAGATGTCGGCATGGTCCACGGCCGAGAAGTCGGCCGGCATGACGCCCGCCACGGTGACGGCGGTGCGGTTCAGCGTGATCGCGCGCCCGACCACGGCGGGATCGGCCCCGAACTCTCGCCGCCACAGGCGATCGGAGATCACGGCCAGCGGCGCGCGCTCCGTCTCCGCGGCGCGCGCCGAAAAGGTTCGCCCCAGCGCGGCCGGCACCCCGAAGACGTCGAAGAAGGCGTCGGAGACCTGGGCACCGCGCACCGCGCGCGCACCGCGCGCGTCCACCAGTGCGTAGGAGGTGTCGATCCAGGCCGCCACCGCGGTCGCCGCCGTCCACCGCTCGCGAATGTCCACGAAGAGCGGCGCCGAGGCCGACTGGTCCTCGTCCTCCGGCGTCGAGGGGTAGACCCGCACGACCTGGTCGGGCGCCGGGTAGGGCAGGGGCCGCAGGATGACCCCGTTCACGAGGCTGAACATCACGGTGTTGGCCGCCAGGCCCACCGTGAGCGTCAGCAACGCGACCAGCGCATACGCCCGGTCGCGGCCGAGCGCGCGCAGGGCCGAGCGCAGGTCGTGTCGCATGGCCTAGA
>JAHDVQ010000045.1:4226-15686 GCA_023384595.1 Vicinamibacteraceae bacterium
CGGTCGCGGCCGAGCGCGCGCAGGGCCGAGCGCAGGTCGTGTCGCATGGCCTAGACCGTCGCCATCGCCGCAATCTCGGCTTCGTCCTCGATCACCTTGCCGTCGAACAGGTGGATGGTGCGGTCGGCGTGCGCCGCGTACCGCGGATCGTGGGTCACCATGCAGATGGTCGCGCCGCCGCGATGCAGCTCGCGCAACAGATCCATGACCAGCTCGCCGTTCTTGGAGTCGAGGTTGCCCGTCGGCTCGTCGGCCAGCAGGATGAGCGGCTGGCCCACCACGGCCCGCGCCACCGCCACACGCTGCTGCTGTCCGCCCGAGAGCTGGCTGGGGAGGTGCTTGGCGCGGTGGGCCATGCCCACGCGCTCGAGCGCCTCGGCCACGCGCGTCCGCCGCTCCGATGCCTTCATCCCCCGGTAGACGAGCGGCAGCTCGACGTTCTCGAACACGGTGAGATCGCCAATCAGGTTGAAGCTCTGGAAGATGAACCCGATCTCGCGATTACGGGTGCGCGCCCGCTCCGAGAGCGACAGCTGCTCGACGGCCCGGCTGTTCAGCCAGTAGCGCCCGTCGCTCGGCGTGTCGAGCAGTCCGAGGATCGAGAGCAGGGTCGACTTTCCGCAGCCCGACGGCCCGGCGATCGCGACATACTCGCCCGTCTTGATCTCGAGGTGGATGCCGGCGAGGGCGTGCGTCTCGACCTCGTCGGTGAGGAACACCTTCTTCACGCCGTCGAGGTGGATGAGGGGCTGTGCTTCGGACATTGGTGACTCGCTCCCTTGAAAACTCGTGTCGCTCGATTACCGGCGTCCGGCATCCGGCATCCGGCATCCGGTCAGTCTGACCGGATGCAGACTGCAGGGTGTGGACTCAGGCTCCAGACTCCAGGCCCCAGGCGTCAATTCAACCGCACCCGATCGAACGCGTCCCACGCCGACATGTCGGAGAGCACCACCTGGTCGCCGGGGCTGAGGCCCTCGACGATCTCGATTGTGTTCACCGAGCTGCGGCCAAGCTTCACCTGCACGCGCTCGGCCGTGCCGTCGGCGGCTACCTTGAAGATCCCCACGGTGCTCTGCTCCTGGCCGAACGCGGGCCGTCCCACGTACACGACGTTCGCGAGTCGCTCGAGTTCCACCGTGCCATCCACCGTCAAGTCGGGCCGCGCCCCGCGCGGCAGTTCGCCCTCGAGGGCCACGTCCACCGTCACGGTGCCGTTCACCGCGGCGGGGTCGACGCGCATCACGCGCCCGGGCACCACGCCGTTGCGGGTGTCGACGCTGGCCACCAGGCCCACCTGGATGTCGCGCGCCTGGGTCTCGGCAATCCGCAGCTCCGCCTTCAGTCGCCCCGGGTCGGCCACACGCGCCAGGTTCGTGCCCGGCGCCACCCGCGCACCCACTTCGACCGGCACCGTCTGGAGCACGCCCGTCATCCCGGCCCGCACGCGCAGGTTGGCGACCTGGTCGCGGCGCAGCTGGTACATGTTGCGCAACCGATCCACCTCGGCCTGCTGCACGGCAATCTGCGACTTGATGGCTTCGGCGAACATCTTCACCCGCTGCTGCTCGATCCGCGACCGGTTCTCGAGCTCGTTGGCCCGCGAGGTGGAGATCTTCATCGTCAGCGCCGACGTGAGGCCGTCCTTGGCGAGCTCCGCGTCGGCCTCGGCCTGGAGCCGCGCCTGGCGATACTCCGCTTCGATCGTGGCGGCGGCCGCCTGTTGATTCAGGAGCTGACTCTCGAGTTCGACGCGGCGATTGGTCAGCTGTGCCTCGGCCGCGCGCAGCTGCAACTCGGCCTCGACCATGCTCTGCTGCAGTTCGGCGTTGCTCAACTCGAGGATGACGGTGTCGGGCCCGACCTCGGCACCCGGCCGCAGCAGGATCTGCTCCACACGCCCTTCGGTCGTGGCCGGAATCCACCGGGTGTCCTCGGGCACGAGCGTCCCGGTGCCGCGCACCTGCCGCACCATGGGCCCCTGCTTCACCGTATCGATCCAGACCGTGGCCCGATCCACACCCGGCGCCGCGGGCTTCAGTTGCGAGACCCCCACGGTGATGAGCAGCAGCGCCGTGACGCCGGCCACCGCGTAGGCCGCGCGCCGCACGCGCTTTTTTCTGGCCAGATCCGGACGGGCGATATCGACCATGAGTACCTCTCGGGGGCATGGTCCAAGAGGCGTGCCAGCCTGTCAGGCGGCGGACCACGTGTTTCCCTGCCGTTTTGACGTGTCTACGCCTCAGGCGGTTCACGGCGGTGCCCGCCTGTGTGCCCGCCCGTCCCATAATCGGACAGTCGCGCCCGGTCAGCCGCTCCGCCGCGCGGGCCGGCGCCGGCGGCCGCCGCGCATCGGCGCGAGCAGCGGCAGGAGGAGCTGAAGCCGCCGTTCCTCGGCGGTGAGACGCGCCTCGGCCTGCTCCGGCCACGCCGGCGAATCCGCCCGCGACCACGCGACCGGCGCCTCGAGCGCCCGCGCCGCGCCGATGGCCGGCAGGGCGTACATCGCGCGTGCCCTCGAGAACTCGCTGGCGATCTCGTCCACCAGCGACGCCGGCGACAGCACCCGCACGCTGGAGCCCCAGCCCAGGATCCAGGTCTTCAGCGCCGCGTCGAGGCACACGTCGAGCCGCATGCGAATCCGCCCGTCGTCGAACTTCTCCACACGCTGTGACGGGTGCCACTCGCGCTCGGTGACATACGGCGCCACCGCCGGTTCGAACTCCAGGTCGACGGGCTCGGGCTCGCCGTGGAAGGCGCCAAGCGAGTTGGCGAAGACCGACGTCGTGATGAGATCGGGCTGGGGGGTGTAGCGTCGCGCCGTGACGCTCAACGTGCGGATGCGATCGAGGTGGAAGACGCGGACCTCGTCGTACTCCGGGACGAAGGCGCAGAGGTACAAGGCTCCGTGACCGTAGACCACCTGATACGGCTCGACGACGTACGCCTTCTCGCGCCGGCTCGACATCGAGTAGTACCGCATCTCGACGACGTGCCGGTCGAGGATGGCGTCGACGAGGTCGTCGACGTAGCCGCGCGGTCCGCCCACGCCGCCCGCCGGCCTCGGGGCCGGTCCCACGCGGAGGACATGCGGCACGCGGTCGAGGAAGCGCCGGATCGGTTCCGGCAGGCCCTTCTGCAGCTTGCGCAGCGCCGAGCGCGCGTTGCGGGCGAGCGTCGTGTTCTCGAGATGGTCGACGGCCGACTGGCTGAAGTAGAGGGCACAGGCTTCGCGGAGCGTGAGGCCCGTGTCGTTCAGGAAGCGCAGCGGCCGGCGATTGAGGCGGAACCGCTTCCGTCCTTCCGGCGTGGGCGTGGTCTCTTCGATGGGGAAGCCGATCTCGGCGAGCGCATCGAGGTCGCGGCGGATGGTGCGGTCGTTCACGCCGTACCGGTCGGCGAGCTCGTTCCGGGTCAGGCCGTACTGCGACGCCTCCAGGTCGGTGAGGACGTTCCACTGGCGCGTGATCTCTCGATTGCGCGACATGAAGCCGTGGCTCCTTCTCGGGGGGAGAACAGGCACGGGCGCCCGGCCGGGGACCGTGGCGGGCTCGATTGGCACAGATGATAGCGCGGAGGCGGCTCGTTGGTTACGCTATGGCCAGAGGTCGCCGCCCATGGCCCAGAAGCGCAAGCCCGTTGCCACCCTCGCCAGCCGTGCCGCTTACTCGCTCCAGTTCGACCGCGCGCTGATGCTGGCGGCCATCGTCCACGCGCCGCAGCACCGGAAGGGCACGCTCGTGCCCTACGTGATGCACCCCTTCCACGTGGCGATGATTCTCGAGCGTCACGGCTACCCCGAGCCGCTGCAGATTGCCGCCCTGCTCCACGACGTGCTCGAGGATGCCGATCTCGACCCGGAGCACACGCGCCGCGCGCTGCGCCAGACCTTCCACGCGGCGTTGTCGGAGGTGCCCGACGAGCCCGACGCCTTCAGGACGGCACTGCCGGCGCTCGTCGCGACCGAGTTCGGGGCGGAGGTCCTCGCGTGGGTCGAGGCGGTCACCGAGGAGAAGCACGACGAGCGGGGACGTCCCATCCCCTGGTCGAAGCGGCGCGCCGAGCAGGTGCGCCGCTTCACGCGTGCCGACGTGCCGATCGAGGTCGTCGCGCTGAAGGCGGCCGACGTGCTCCACAACAGCCGCCAGGTCCTGCACGACATCAAGGCGCAGGGCCTGACGACGATGCACCGCTTCAAGGGCAGCGCCGAGGACACGTTGCGCTACTACGGGGCGGTGTCGGGCGTCGTCAAGACGCGGCTCGGCGTCGACAACGCGCTCGCCCACGAGCTCGATCACGCGGTGCGCGATCTCGCCGACACGCTGCGCTCGCTGTTTGCCGGCGCCGTCGCCAACGTCGAGCAGGTGCTGAAGCAGCTGCGCTGAGCCGCGACAGGTCCCGGGTTCACGACGGCCCGCGCCGATCGGAGGCTACGGCGTCGGCGGCTCGACCGCGGCCAGCGCCTTCTGCAGCGCCGCCCGCGAGTGCCACGTGCCCTTCAGGACGACCCCTTCGAGCTTCCACAGGTTGCGGATGTCGTCGAGCGGGTTGCCAGAGAGCACCACGAGGTCGGCCCGTCGCCCCGGCGCCACCGTGCCGAAGGTGGAGGCCTGCCGGTAGAAGCGGGCGACGTTGATCGTGCCCATGGCCAGGGCCTCGTAGGGCGTCAGTCCGGCGGCGACCATCGCTTCGGCCTCGCGCAGCGTGGCGGCGCCCGGCACGTTCCAGATCTGCGGCGCGTCGGCCCCGAGCAGCATGCCGACGCCGGCCTCGTGCAGGGCCTTGATCATGCGCCGGCGCAGGGCCAGGTACTCGGCCCGCTCCTTCGCGCCCGCGCCCGGGATCGCGCGGTACTTGGCCGTGGCCTCGATCCACTGCCTGCGCTGCGCCTCGCCGACCTGGGTCATCTCCGGCCGGGCGGCGAGCGCCTCGGTCGATTGCGGGCCGAAGAGCCCCTCGAAGAGGGTCTGCGTGGGGACGATCCAGGCCCCCGCGCGCTTGACGTGCGCCACCTGCGCGTCGAGCCGCGAGGGATCGACGTGGGCCATCAGGTTGACGCCGAAGAACACCGAGTCGGCCGTCTTGACCGGGGCGCCGGGTCTTACCATCGCCTCGACGAACCCGTCGATGTGATCGACCGTCTCGATGCCCGCGTCGAGGGCCCGGGCGAGGCCGACGTCGAGCGGCACGTGGCCCGCAAAGCGGATGGCGTGCGTGCGGGCGGCGTCCGCCATGGCCGTGAAGGCCTCGAGCGAGACGCCGGGATGCAGCTTCAGGAAATCGTAGCCCGCGGCCTTCTGTGCGGCCACGGCTTCCGCGGCGGCGGCCGGCGTCGGGATGCTGTTGCCGTTCAGCGACGGCCCCGACGTCACGATCCAGGGCGCGATGATGTCGCCGCGGTTGGCGCGCTCGCGCAGCTCGAGGTGCCGCGGGTGCCCGAGCATCCCGCGCACGAACGTCACCCCGGCGGCGACGTTCTGCAGCAGCATGCGCGTGATGGCGGAGTCCGGCGCGTTGCCGCCCGGGATGTGGCCGTGCATCTCGGCCAGGCCCGGCATCACGAACCGGCCGGTTCCGTCGATGACCACGGCGCCGGCGGGCGGCGCGGTCATCGAGCGCGGCCCCACGGCCTCGATGCGTCCGTCCCGGACGACGACCGTGTGGTCGGCGAGCGTGCGCTCGCGGTCCATCGGGATGACCGTGGCGCCGACGATGGCGAGCACCGCGGGCGCGGCGGGCGGGGGCGGCGGCGCGGGCTGTCCCGCGAGCGTCGTCGCGAGGGCCGCCAGCGTCAGGGACGCGAGGATCGGTCGAGTGCGATGTGTCACGGGAGTCCCCTTCGAAGGGGCGGCCGGGCCGGCCACCGCCTAGAATAGAGCGTTCATGTCTGCCGACCTCGTGCTCCTCGTCGCGGTCCTGCTGCTCCTGCTGGTGTCCGGCCTGCTCGTGGCCGCCCTCGTCCGGCTCGGCGCCCTCGCCGGCCGCGTGCCACCGCGCCTCGAACCCCGGCTGACCGAGCTCGCCAGAACGCTCGACACTCACGGGAGCACGCTCACCGGCGAGTTCGCCCGGAGCCGCGACGATGCCGACCGTGCGGCCCGGCTCGCGCGCGAGGAGCTGGCGAGCGCCCTGGCGCGGCTCAACGACACGCTCCGCGAGGGCGTCGGCGGACTGACGTCGACCCAATCGTCGCATTTTGCCGTCTTCTCGGAGCAGTCGCAACGTCAGTTCGGCGAGTTCCGCCAGACCACCGATGCGCGCGGCGACCGGCTGCGCGACGCGCTCACCCAGCAGGTGGAGCAGCTGCGACAGGTCGTCGACGGGCAGCTCACCGCGCTCCGCCAGGAGAACGCGGCCAGGCTCGAGGCGATGCGGCAGACGGTGGACGAGAAGCTGCAGTCCACGCTCGAGGAGCGCCTCGGCGCGTCGTTCCGCCTCGTGAGCGAGCGCCTCGACCAGGTGCATCGCGGGCTCGGCGAGATGCAGGCGCTCGCCAACGGCGTCGGCGATCTGAAGCGCGTGCTGACCAACGTCAAGGCGCGCGGGACCTGGGGAGAGGTGCAGCTGGGCAACCTGCTCGAACAGGTGCTCACCCCCGAGCAGTACGCCGCCAACGTCGCGGTGAAGCCCGAGTCGAACGAGCGCGTCGAGTTTGCCATCCGGCTGCCGGGCCACGAGGCGGGCACCGGCGCGGTCGTCTGGCTGCCGCTCGACGCGAAGTTTCCCGTCGAGGACTACCAGCGCCTGTGCGACGCGGTGGAGAGGGCCGATGCCGTCGGGGTCGAGGAGGCGGCGCGTGCGCTCGAGGCGCGTTTCAAGCAGGCGGGGCGCGAGATTGCGGCGAAGTACGTCGCCCCACCCCACACGACGGACTTCGCCATCATGTTCCTCCCGACCGAAGGCCTCTATGCCGAGGCCCTCCGGCGGCCCGGCCTCACCGACGCGCTGCAGCGCGAGTGCCGGGTACTGCTCGCGGGCCCCACCACGCTCTGGGCGCTGCTGTCGAGCCTCCGCATGGGCTTCCGCACGCTGGCCATCCAGGAGCGCTCGAGCGAGGTCTGGAAGACGCTCGGCGCCGTCAAGACCGAGTTCTCGCGCTTCGGGGCCACGCTCGACGCCGTGAAGAAGAAGCTCGACGAGGCGTCGAACAAGATCGAGGAGGCGGGCCGCCGGCGCCGCGTCATGGAGCGCACGCTGCGGCAGGTCGAGGTCCTGCCGCCGGGCGACGCGGAGCGCGTCCTGCAGCTCGAGCCGTCGCTCTTCACCCTGCCTGAGGACGAGGAGGAGCCTCCGGGTACTTGATCCGCTGGTGGTAGATGCCCTCGAGGGCGGCGGCGATCGCCTCGCGCACCTGCGCGAGGTCCTGCATGGTGAGCGGGCAGTCGTCGAACTGGCGCTCTTCGCGATTCCTGTCGATGGTGGCCTGCGCGAGCGCCCGGAAGGCGTCGCCGTCCGGCTCGTCGAGTGTCCGCGCCGTCGCCTCGACCTGATCGGCGATCATCAGGATGCCCGTCTCGCGCGACTGCGGCCGCGGTCCGGGATAACGGTAGTCGTCGAGGTTCACGTCGAGCCCCTGCTGCTCGGCCTTGTGGACGAAGTAGGCCGCCGTGGTCGTGCCGTGGTGCTCGCGGACGAAGGCGCCGAGCTGGGTCTTCAGACCGTGCGACGCGAGGAGCGCTTCGCCCTCGGGCACGTGCGCGATGATGAGGCGCGCGCTCTCGTCGGGGGGTAGGTGATCGTGCTCACTCGTGCCGTGCTGGTTCTCGACGAAGCACTGGGGGCGGTTGGTCTTCCCGACATCGTGATACAGCGCCCCGACGCGGACCAGCAGCGAGTCGGCATGCACCGCGCGGGCGGCGGCATCGGCGAGGATGCCGACGTTCACCGAGTGCTGGAACGTCCCCGGCGCCGTCTCGATGAGGCGGCGAAGCAGCGGGTGCTGGTAGTTCATCAGCTCGACGAGGCGGATCGTGCTCGTCTGGTTGAAGGCCCACTCGAGGATGGGCGCGAGCGCGAGCACGGTGAACGCGGCGAGCACACCCGAGCCCAGGCCCGCCCCGACGAGCAGCCCCAGCTCGAGGTCGAGCGGGTCGCCCACGCCGAGGGCGATGCCGGGGGCGGCACACGCCAGCGCCAGACCGCAGAGCAGTCCCGCCCTGAGCACGCATTGCCGGCGATTGCAGCGGGCGGCGAACCGCGCACCGAGCACGCCGGCCGCGAACGCGTAGGCCATGATCGCGAGATCGGACCGCCAGACGAGACCGATGATGGCGGCCAGCACCGCCAGCGCGACGGCATTGCCCGTGTCGCGGCCGACGACGAGCTGCGCATAGATGGCGGGCGCCGCGAAGGGGAAGAGGTAGACGAGTGGCGCTTCGGCCAGCCCCGGATACGACGCGCGCAGCCCGGCGACGAGCACCAGCCAGCCCCCGAATGCCCCGATCACGAGCGCCAGCATCGTCACGAGGAACCAGAAGCTGCTCGTGCGCAGCGACAGGCGCACGCCGTCGGCGCCGGCCTGCCAGAAGGGCAGGAGCATCAGGAGCAGCACGAGGACGGCGCGGCCCACGAGCGAGGGCCACGAGGCGCGCGTGCCACCGTTCGAACCGAGGTGGCGGAGCACCAGGTGGGCATCCCGCAGCACGGGCTGTCCCTCGGCCACGATGACGGCGCCGGCCGGGACGGTGACCGAGACGGGCAGCACGGCCGAGGCCGATGCCTCCCGCCGTTCGGCCGTGAGCGCATCGTCGAGGTCGGCGTTGGGCAGCACCTTCAGCGAGACGACGGCGACGACGAGCCGGCCGAGGGCGGGCGGCAGGTGCTCGAGGCGCGTGCTGGGCCGCTCGGCGAGGCTGACGCGCAGGCTCTCGACCGAGCGCAGGGCCTCGACGACGACGCGGCGCTGTTCGGCGCCGTCGCGCGCCGAGCGCAGCACGACGAGGCTGTTGCTGCCCCGGGCGGCGCGCTCGATGCGCTCGTAGTTGGCGGTGAGCGGCACCGCGTAGGCATCGTCGATGACGCCGGAGAGCGCCCGCAGGAGGCGGAGGAGCGCGTCGGCGTCCTGCAGTTCCTCGAGCGCATCGTCGGGCAGCAGCACGCCGAGCGCGCGCTCGACGGGGGCGACCGCCTCGCGGGTGAGGAGCGGCGGCGGCGGGGCGGCCCGCTGGCCGCGGCGCACCGGCGGGGCCGGTTCGCGCGGCGCGCTCAGGATGTCGAGCAGCGGCGCCAGCGCGTCCTGAATCGACTGCTTGAGGACCTGCGGCACCTCGGGGCGCCACACGATCACGGGCGGGGTGGCCAGGCGTGCGGCGTCGCGGCGTTCGGCCGTCGCCTCCTCGTCCACGAGGTTGATCGCAAAGGGGGCCCGCACGGTCCGATCGGCGAGGGCGCCGACGGGATACTGGGGCGGCGTCACCGCGAAGGGCACGGTCGAGGCCCAGGCCGCGGCGCCCGCGAGCGCCACGAGCGTCGCCCAGCGAAGGAAGTCGGAAGCGGCGGGCCTGACGCGGGCCATCGCGCTAGACCTGATCCTTGAGGAACTGCGCGAGGAACTCGCTGCCCTTCGCGACCCATCCTCGTCTGCGCCACGCGTCGAGTTCGACCTCGTCGCTCGCGTCGGCGTCGCTCATGAACGCGGCCTCGACGGCCGCGACCGTCGTGCGATCGACGAAGCAGACGTTGTTCTCCTCGTTGAGCGAGAAGGAGCGGTTGTCGAAGTTCGTCGTGCCGACGGTGGCGAAGAGGCCGTCGACGACCATCGTCTTCTGGTGCAGCATCGTGCGGTTGTACTCGAGAATGCGCACGCCCCCCTCGAGCAGGTAGCCGTAGAGACGCCGGCTGTTCAGCCGGGCGAGGCGATTGTCGTTGTACCGGCCCGAGACGATGATGGTGACGTCGACGCCGCGGGCGGCGGCGTCGGTGAGCGTCCGGATGGCGACCTCGTCGGGCACGAAATAGGGGTTCTCGATCCACACGTGATCGCGCGCGCAGGCGATGGCGAGGTAGTACATGATGCGCACCGACGAGGAGCCGCCGGCCGGCGAGCTGAGGATCGTCTGGACGTCCACGCGCCCTGGCGTCGGACCTGCCGGCGGGTAGAATTCCTCGCCGCTCACCAGTTCGCCCGTCGTCTCGAGCCAGTTGTGCGCGAAGCCGGTCTGCAGCGGCATCGCGCCGGGGCCTTCGATGCGCACCTGCAGGTCGCGCCATTCCTCGGGGCTCCTGGCATCGCCGCGCCACTGGTCGGCGATGCCCGCGCCCCCGGTGAACGCGATCCGCCCGTCGACGATGAGCGACTTCCTGTGCGTGCGGTTGTTGAAGCGATCGAGGTTGTACCAGCGGATCGGGTTGTACCAGGCGACCTGGCAGTCGCCGCGCTGCAGCCGGCCGAGGATGTCGTCGCCGATCGTGCTCGACCCGATGGCGTCGAGCAGGATCTTCACCTTGACGCCGGCCGCCGCGCGCTCGGCAATGGCATCGGCGAGAAGCCGGCCGACCTCGCCGTCCCAGTAGATGTAGGCCTCCATCGTGATGGAGCGCTGGGCGCTCTTCACCGCCTCGAGCATCGCGGGGTAGAAGCGGTCGCCGTTGTTGAGCACGGTGACCGAGTTGCCGGCGAGGAACGCGACGCCGGTGGCGCCGACCATGCTCGCCAGGAACTCGTCGGAGCTCGTCGAGAACTCGTGATCGAGGCCGAGCGCCGGCGCCTTCTCGCGCGGGCGCGTGACGGCGAATGCGAAGGCGGCCAATGCGAACCCGATGGCCGACTTGTAGTGATCCGTGGCGAGCGCGTACACGGCGCCCGCGCCCCAGAGCCACCACGTCCAGATCGTGCGGCGCACGCGCCGCCAGAGGCGCGGAATGGCGGGCGGCTTCGGCGGGACGGTCGACGGGGCCAGGCGGGTGCCCCAGCGCCGGCTGGCGGAGCGGCGATTCCAGCGCGGCGGGTTGCTGCGGCCGCGCGGTACGGCGCGACGGCTCGTCATTGGGCGGGCGCCTCGCCCTGAACGGCCGCGGCGGCTTCCCGCAGCGCCGCGCCGTCGAACGACGCCGCGCGCGCGAAGCCACCCACGTACCGGGCATCGTCGATGATCAGACGAAACAGCCGGAAGTCGGCCAGCTCGAAACGCGGCAACGCATCGGGGAACCGCCGCACGTATGCGACTCCGGCCGACGCGAACGCGTCCGAGCCCCGGGGGGCTTCGGTGGCGCGCACGCGCAGGCTGACCCGGGCGAGCTGCTGGGGGTCGCCCTCGCCGGCGTCGGGCGCCGAGACGGCCAGCGACGCCGTGGGATGGTCCGCGAGCTGCCGCGTGTGCGCGGCGAGGCCGCTCAGGAACACCACGAGCGCGTCGAGCGGGCCCTCGATGGCATAGGCCACCATCGAGGCCGCCGGTTCACCGTGCTCCACGGTGGCGAGTGCCGCCCAGCGCTCGCGGAGGACGAGGGCGGCGGCTTCCC
>JAHDVQ010000045.1:15786-19197 GCA_023384595.1 Vicinamibacteraceae bacterium
CATCCTGGAGCGCGAGGCCGTGCCGGGCGCCCACGCCTCCGGGAAGAACGCCGGCATTGCCAGGCAGGTCGAGTTCGACCCGGTGGTGCGCGCGCTCGCCGTGCGCAGCCTGAGGCTCTGGAGCGAGCGCGCCGATGCTCGTCCCGTCGTGACGCGAACAGGTGGACTCTATCTGTCGCGTCGGTCGAACCGGCCGCGCCTCGACGAGGCGGTCCGTGCGCTCGCGCGTGACGGCATCGCCTGCGAGATCCTCGAACGTCCGGCGGTTGTCGGACGGTGGAAATTTCTCGAGGGAGTGAGCCTCGAATGTGCGGTCTGGTGCGCGCACGACGGCATCGCCGACATCCACGCCATGCTGCTCTCGGCGATTGACCGGGCACGCGCCGGCGGTTTCGTCCTGAGGCCGCGCACCGAGGCGCAGTCGCTCGTGGTCATCGACGGGCGGGTGGCCGGCGTCCGGACATCGGCGGGCCCGGTCGCCGCCGATGTCGTGGTCGACGCCGCGGGGGCGTGGGCGGGCCTGCTCGGCGCCGGTCGCGGCAGCGCTTCCGGGCTGGTCCCGGTGCGGCGTCACCTGTTCACGACATCGCGGCCCGGGGAGTGGCCGGCCGATGCGCCGGTCGTGTGGCACCTCGACGAGGGGTTCTACGTGCGGCCGGAAGGGGCGGGACTTCTGTGTTCCCCCTGCGACGAAACGTCCCAGCCGCCCGGAGACCCTGTGTTCGACCCGGAGGCCGAGGAACTGCTGGCCGAGAAACTCACCCGGCACGGAGGGCTGCTTGCGGGCGTCGAGGTGCGGAGGGGTTGGCCGTGCCTTCGCACGTTCGCGCCCGACCGCCGGCCGGTCATCGGGTGGGACCGGCGGATCGAGGGGTTGTTCCACGTGAGCGGGCTCGGGGGGTTCGGCATGACGGCCAGCGCCGCGGTGGGCGAGCTGGCGGCCGCGCTGATCGCAGGCGACGGCGTCGATGCGGCGCTCGCGGCGGCGGTGAGTCCTGCGCGGTTTGCGGAGTGAGGGAGCCGAGTGAGGGAAGCGCCGGATGCCGGCGTCTGCGTCACTGGCCGGGCACGGGTGGGCGCGGACCGAGTTCGAGCGTGACGTAGCCGTGTTCCGGTGTCCACTGCACGCGCCGCAGCGCCAGGGTTTCCGGCAGGTCGTTCTCGTAGGCGTAGAGGAGAATCTCGCGGTAGGCGTCGGGATACGCCCGGACGATGGCCGCCGCGACGTCCCTGGTGTGGTCGACGTCGGGCAGCGTGACGTTCACGACGATGCTGTCGTAGTGGGAGAGGGTCTCACGCAGCCGCCACGCCCAGGTGCCGTGCGAGAACCAGCACGGGTAGCCGTCGGGGGGCAGCGGCTCCTGTCCGAGGGGAGGGCAGACGGTCGCCGAGTCCGGGAGGCCGTGTGCGCGGACCTCGGGTGGCCGGACTCCCTCGGCGTACCAGACGAGGGCGCTGGCGGCGACGAGCGCCGCCACCCAGCCGCCATGCGCCCGCCACGAGATCATGGCGCCATTATAGGGGGTCAGGTCTGCGACAGCACACGCCTTGGGGTCAGGTCTGCGACAGCACATCCCCTCGCGGCGCTGCACCCTCCAGCCAGACCTCACCCCGTTGTGAGTTCGTAGAGGGCGACGCCGGTCGAGACGGCCGCGTTGAGCGAGTCCCAACCCGGTGCCATTGGGATGCGGGCTCGGTGTGTCGCGCTGTCGAGCGCCCCGCCACTGAGGCCCTCGCCCTCGTTACCGACGAGGACGACCAGGGGATCGGTTCGCAGCGTGGCGGCGATGCGGCGCAACGAGGGCGCGGCGTTGTCGACGGTGAGCGCGAGTATTGCGAAGCCGCGCGCGCGGCACGCAGCGAGGGCCCCCGGCCACGGCGTCGCGCGCGTCCACGGGAGGAGGAGCGACGCGCCCATCGACGTGCGAATGGCCTTCCGATACAGCGGGTCGCTCGTCTTCGGGTCGATGACGACCGCCGTCGCTCCGAACGCGGCGGCGTTCCGGAACACTCCGCCGACGTTGTCGGGATTCGACAGTGCCTCGGCCGCCACCAGTCGCGTCGGCCGAGGGTCGGGCGCGCGCCCGGCTCGCTGTCCGTGCGCCAGCGTCTCGAGCCACTCCGTGAACGGAAGGAGCGGCGGGCGCCTGGCGAGGGCGAGTGCTCCACGATGAATGTGATGTCCGGTGAGCCGGCCAACGATCTCATCAGAAGCGAGGAAGATGGCCACTGTGCCGGCGGCCGGCGCGAGCACATCGCCGAGTGCCCGGCTTGCGGCCTCGTTCACCAGGATTGAAATCAGCTCGTACCGGGTCGACGCGAGCAGGCGACGCACGATGCGACGGCCCTCGACGATGAAGGCGTCGTGGTGCGTGAGGAGCGCCGGATCGGCGACGCCCCGATACAGGGCCAGGCGCGGGTCGGTTACGTCGGTGATCGGAATCCAGGGCACGGTGCCGGTGATCATCACCCCGTGGTGCAGCAGGCGCAACGGGTCGCATCATCGACCTGCGACAGCGTCGAATCTCAACGCCATGCGGTGGCGTCGAGCGATTCCGGCCGGACCGGCGACTACGGCTCTTGCAGGCTGCTACCTTCGAGCCTCGAACGAGCGGCCGGGCGGTGTGGCAGACCGTGCTTGGCGTGCTTGCCGATCAGCGACCACACGGTGTTCCGATGCATCTCGAGGTGCCTCGCGATTTCACACACGCTGTAACCGTGGACGGTGCGCGCACGTCGAATCTGCGTCACGAGCGGGAGGCGCTGCAATCTGGGCGAGACGAGTTCGGCGAGAGCGGGGCGATCCAGACGTCGATCCCGCAACGGGACCTCCGGTGAGGCTGCCCGTGCCTGCGGGGCGAAACCGGCGACGAAAGCACGATCGCCGATGACCCGCTGATCCTGCCGAATCGCCGTTTGCACCCCGGGACACCCTCTCGGGGCATTGAGCAGATCGGCCAGGGCGTTCGCGGGGCTGCTGGCGGGGCCGAGTTCGGCCAGCAGCAGACCGGCATCGAGGAAGCCCGGTGTCTGTGCGAGGCCGACACTCGCCCGGTAGCTGCTCCAGGTCCACTCCGCCGCGTGCGTGACGAGGCGCGCCCTGACCGGATTCAGCAACACATAGCGGCAGACAGCCAGGAAGTAGCGCCGAGGCTGGACGACCTGGGCCTTGAAGCGGCCCTGGAACACGTGCCCCACCCGTTCGTGCGTGCGGTTCCACCACTGCGCGTACTGGCCATTCAGCTGCTGCATGACGACCGAGAGGCTCGCGTGCGAGGTCCTCACCACCAGATGGTAGTGATTGGGCATGAGGCAATACGTGAGGATCGTGACGCCGTGCCGTGCGCTCGCCTCCTGGAGCACGTCGAGGAACCGCTCGTAGTCGCGGCCATCGAGGAAGATCGCCATCCG
>JAHDVQ010000045.1:19297-21174 GCA_023384595.1 Vicinamibacteraceae bacterium
TCGCAGACCTGACCCCGGTCAATGTGCTGTCGCAGACCTGACCCCCTGTACAATCCAGCCGTGCCGTCTCCGCGATTCATCCTGGCGCTCGCGTCATTGCCGGGCGTGGGCCGCCGGCGGCTGCGCACGCTCGTTCGCGCGGCCGCCGACGGGCGGGCCGGACACGCAGGCGGCGGAGCCACGGCCCTCGCCGAGTTCCTGCGGGGGCCGGGCGCCGCCGCGCGCCTTCGCGGCATCACGACGGCCGCGTGTGGCGCGGCCTGGGACGCGGCCGGCGCTGTCGCCGACACGTGCGACCGGCGGGGCTGGACGCTGCTGATCCTGGGCACCCCCGGCTACCCGCCGACGCTGCTCGACCTGGCGGATCCGCCGGCCCTGCTGTTCGTTCACGGCGCGGCGCGGCTCGAGTCGCCCGCGCGCCTCGCCATCGTCGGAACCCGTGAGCCGTCCCCCTGGGGCGAGGCCACGGCCGCGTCCTCCGCGGCCGAGGCGGTGAGGCTCGGGGCCACGGTGGTCTCGGGTCTCGCCTGGGGTATCGATACCGCCGCGCACCGGGCCACCGTCGAACGGGGCGGCGCCACGTGGGCGGTACTGCCTGGCAGCCTCGACATCATCTTTCCCGGCTCGAATCGCGCCCTCGCCGACCGCATCGTCGAGACCGGAGGCGCCCTCATCAGCGAGTACCCGCCGGGGACCCGCCCGCACCCCACCTTCTTCGTGGAGCGCGACCGGATCCAGGCGGCGCTCGCTCAGGCCGTGCTCGTCGTCGAGACGGGCACCACGGGAGGCACGATGCACACGGTGCGCTTTGCGCGAGAACTGAAGCGTCCGGTCCGTGTCACCTGGCCGCCCGATGTCGCGTACGAGCCGGGGGCGCACCTCACCTCGTATCCCGAACCCCAGCAGGGAACCGCCGCGTTGCGCGAGGACGGCGTCGACACCATCGAGGTCGAGGCGCTCGGCGCCTGGCTCCACCTGACGCCGGCGCGACCCGAGGGCGGGCCCGCGCCCCAGCGCCGGCTGTTCTAGAAGACCATGTTCGCCGCCCGTCTCGAGGTGCTGGTCGCGGCGCTGCTCTTCTCGACCGGCGGCGCCGCCATCAAGGCGACGGCGCTCTCGTCATGGCAGGTGGCGTCGCTGCGGTCAGCCATCGCGGCCCTGCTGCTGCTCGCCGTGGCCCGGGGGCGCGTCCGCATCACCCGGCAGTCCTGGATCGTGGGACTGGCGTACGGCATCACGCTCGTCACCTTCGTGACGGCCAACAAGCTCACGACCGCGGCCAGTGCCGTGTTCTTGCAGGCCGCGGCACCGGTCTACCTGCTGCTCGTCGGACCGCGACTGCTCGGCGAGCGGCTGCACCTGCGTGACGTCCCCTTCATGGCGGCCATCTTCACCGGCCTCGTGTTCCTGCTGGCCGGGAGTGACGCGGCCGCGTCGGCGACGGCACCCAACCCGAGGCTGGGGAACATCGTCGGGCTGGTGAGCGGCGTCTCGTGGGCCTGCACCCTGCTCGGCTTGCGCTGGATCGAACAGACGCGCGCCGTCCACGGGGCGACGGCGACGTCGGCGACCGTGTGCGGCAACCTCGTGGCCGCCGGCCTCGCGCTGCCCTTCGCGTGGCCGTACAGCGGCGTGGCGGCGATAGACTGGGTGACGGTCGCCTACCTCGGCCTCTTCCAGGTCGGTCTCGCCTACGTGCTGTTGAACCGCGCCATCAAGCACGTGCCCGCCATCGAAGCCTCGCTCCTGCTGCTGCTCGAGCCGGCGGTCAACCCGTTGTGGGCCTGGTGGGTGCACGGTGAGTGGCCCGGGTGGCTCGCGAGCGGCGGGGGGCTGCTCATCATCACGGCCACGACCCTCCGCACGGTGATGACGCA
>JAHDVQ010000045.1:21274-25005 GCA_023384595.1 Vicinamibacteraceae bacterium
CCTTCTCGCCGCCCGAGCCGGCAGGGATGCCGCCCGGGATGGCGTATTACACGGTGGTGATGCTCGAGCGTGCGAACCCAGCGCCCGGCGACGCGGCGGCGCCGCATCGGAGTGGTGAGGACAGGCGTGCCGTCATGCAGGCGCATCTCGCTTACATGAACGTCCTTCACGAGCGGGGATGGCTGGTTGGCGCCGGTCCGATCGCCGATCAGGGCAGCCTGCGCGGCCTGTGGATCCTGCGGGGCGTCTCTCCGGACGACACGCGACGGCTTGCGGCCGCCGATCCCACGGTGAAGGCCGGGCTCATCGAACCGCGCGTCCTTGGCTGGTGGGGGCCTGCCGGCATCGGCGACGCCTACGCGGCCTGGCGCCGGGCCAACCCGGACGCGCCCGATCGGATGCTCACCATGCCCTTCGGCGTGCTGGTGAAGGGGCCGACACCGCTTCCATCGTCGGCGCCCGGCAGCGAGCGTCTGCAGGCCGCTCACCTCGACCACATCTTCTCGCTCATCGCGCAGGGAGCGGTGGTGGCCGCCGGGCCCTTCGACGACGGCGGCGACTACCGCGGCGTGCTGGTGTTCGCCCCTGACACGCTCGAGGGCGCGCGCGTGCTAGGCGAGGCGGATCCGCTGGTCAAGGCAGGACACCTGGCGCTTCGCCTCTGGCCCTGGATGGTGGCCGAAGGGGTGCTGCCGGCGGCGGCGAAGGCGGACGGACCGAAGTGATATGCTCGGCGCGGGGCCCGGCGCGTCGCGCGGGGCCGCGAACCGAGAAGACAAGGAGCACGGCAGTGAGCACCACCACTACGCAGATTCAGGAACTGCTCGGCGCCGACGCCGAGAGCCTGCTCACCTACAAGGCCAAGGGCTTCGACGCCTCGTTGCTGCACCTCCCCGGACCGGATTTCGTCGACAGGGTCGTGGCGATGACCGATCGGCCTGTGCCGGTCCTGCGCAACTTCGAGTGGATTCAGAAGAGCGGCCGCCTCGCGGGGACCGGCTACGTGTCGATTCTGCCGGTGGACCAGGGCATCGAGCACTCGGCCGGGGCGAGCTTCGCGAAGAACCCGATCTACTTCGATCCCGAGAATATCGTGAAGCTCGCGATCGAGGGCGGGTGCAATGCGGTGGCCTCGACGCTCGGTGTGCTGGGCGCGGTCTCGCGCAAGTACGCCCACAAGATCCCGTTCCTCGTGAAGCTGAATCACAACGAGTTCCTCAGCTATCCCAATCGCTACGACCAGATCATGTTCGCGCGCGTCGAGCAGGCGTTCGCGATGGGGGCGGCGGCGGTGGGGGCGACCATCTACTTCGGCTCCGAGGAGTCGGCGCGGCAGATCGTCGAGGTGTCGGAGGCGTTCGAGCGGGCGCACGAGCTGGGGATGGTGACCGTGCTCTGGTGCTACACGCGCAACAGCGCGTTCAAGACGGCCGAGAAGGACTATCACGTCTCGGCGGACCTCACGGGGCAGGCCAACCACCTCGGCGTGACCATCGAGGCCGACATCATCAAGCAGAAGCTGCCCGAGAACAACGGCGGCTACACTGCGCTCAAGTTCGGCAAGACCGACAAGCGGGTGTATTCGGAGCTGACGCCGGGCGACGAGAAATCGGTGGGGACCTGGCAGATCGAGATGACGCGCTACCAGGTGGCCAACTGCTATCTGGGCCGCAGCCCGCTCATCAACTCGGGGGGCGCCTCGGGCGAGAACGACTTCGCCGAGGCCGTGCGCACGGCCGTCATCAACAAGCGCGCGGGTGGCATGGGGCTGATCAGCGGACGCAAGGCGTTCCAGCGGCCGATGGCGGACGGCGTGAAGCTGCTGAACCTGATCCAGGACGTGTATCTGGATTCGGGCATCACGCTGGCCTGACGCCGCGCGAGAAGGCAGAAAGGGGTCAGGTCTGCGAGTGCACACGCCCGGCCTGTGCACTCGCAGACCTGACCCCTCTCCCCTCTCACGTTACGTGGTATCTGCGGTATCGGTCGTGGTGTCGTCGACGGCCGGCGTGGCGATGAACTCGATCGTCCCACAGGTCGTGCACTGCCAGGCGGCCTCGTAGTCGGCGGCGCCCTCGGCCGAGAAGCGCCGGGCGGCGTTCGGCGTGAAGAGCCGCACCGTGCCACCGCACGCCGGGCAGGGCAGCGGCCGGTCATACTCCGCGCGCCCTGTCGGAAGCAGTGGCGGCACCCCCAGCAGCGTCAGGAACTCACTCAACACCATCGCCGTCGCCCCCCACACGTGCTCCCCGTCGATCAGGAACGACGGCACGGCCTGCAGGAAGTCGCCCTCGAGGCGGGGCCTGAGATCGACGCGCACACGCGCGGGGTCGGCGAGCGCGGCGAGCGGCACCTCGAGCACGCGCGCCACCTCGGCCTCCGACGCGACGAGCGGCGGACGGCTGCGCGTGATCGCCACCACGGGATACAGGATGAAGCCGCTGACTGGAATGTGTAGCGACGTCAGACGTCCGAGCGTCTCGACGTGGGCGGGCTCGACGCCCACTTCCTCGAAGGCCTCGCGCACCGCCGCGTCTTCCACGGTCTCGCCCTCGTCGACGCGTCCGCCGGGCAGCGACACCTGCCCAGCGTGGTCGGGAAGCGTCGACGTCCGGACGGTCAGCACGAGCGCTGGATGCCCGTCGAGCGGGTAGAGCAGCACGATGGCGGCGGCCGGGCGCGCCGTGTCCGGCACGAAGGGCGGCTTCCACCCCCGGCGGGGGCGGGGCGCCATGACGGCCTGCGCAGGCAGGCCGGGCAACGGACCCCGCAGCCGATCGCGCAGCCACGCCTCGACGTCGTCGAAGCGATCGAGGTGACGGGCCATAGGGAGATTCTACAGGCCGGAGCGTGCAGGGCGGGGTGTATGATGCCGGCACGGTCCCCCGGAGGCCGCCACATGGCCGCACGCACCCTCGCCGGCAAGACCCTCTTCATCACGGGAGCCAGCCGCGGCATCGGCAAGGCCATCGGCCTGCGCGCCGCGGCCGACGGCGCCAACGTCGTCATCGCCGCCAAGACGACGAGCCCGCATCCAAAGCTCCCCGGCACGATTCACTCGGCGGCCGAGGAGATCGACGCTGCGGGGGGCCGCGCGCTGGCCGTCGCGGTCGACGTTCGCGACGAGGCCCAGGTGGAGCACGCCGTGGCGTCGGCGGTGTCGACGTTCGGCGGCCTCGACATCCTCGTGAACAACGCGTCGGCGATCAGTCTGACGAGCACGCTCGAGACCCCCATCAAGCGCTTCGACCTGATGCACGACGTGAACACGCGCGGCACGTTCCTCTGCGTGCAGAAGTGCCTGCCGCATTTGATGCGGTCGTCCAACGCCCACGTGCTGATGCTCGCCCCGCCGCTCACGCTCGAACCCCGCTGGTTCGCGCCGCACGTGGCCTACAGCCTCGCCAAGATCGGCATGAGCCTCTGCGTGCTGGGCATGGCCGAGGAGTTCGCGACCGATGGGGTCGCGGTCAACGCGTTGTGGCCGAAGACGGCCATCGACACGGCGGCCATCGGACTGGTCGCCCCCGCGATGCAGCGCTACTGCCGCTCGGCCGACATCGTCGCCGACGCGGCGCACGCCATCCTCACGCGCAACAGCCGCGAGTGCACGGGACGCTTCTTCCTCGACGAGGCCGTGCTCCGCGAGGAGGGCGTGACCGACTTCTCGCGCTACCGCCACCCCGAGGTCCAGGAGGAGGAGCTGATGCCGGACTTCTTCGTGTAGGGGG
>JAHDVQ010000045.1:25105-27723 GCA_023384595.1 Vicinamibacteraceae bacterium
CTCGAAGGGCACATCATCGATTCCGACATCCTGCGCCGTGTCTTCACGCGCATCGTGGAGGAGGGCGGGGAGTTCGAGGTCGTCGAGTTCCGCGTCGGCCGGAGCAACGCGGATCCGTCCTACGCGTCCCTTGCCGTGCGCGCCGCCGATCCGGCCACCCTGGATCACATCCTCGAGACGGTGAGCTATCTCGGAGCCGTTGCGGCCCGCCAGGATGCCGCGTTCGCGCCGGCTGAGGCCGACGGCATCCTGCCCGACGAGTTCTATTCCACGACGAACTACGACACCTTCGTCAGGGTGGACGGCCAGTGGTTGGAGGTCGCCGACCAGCGCATGGACTGCGCGGTCGTCCTCCGGGATGGACGGCCCCGTGCCGTCAAACAGGGCCGGGTGCGGTCGGGCGAACCCGTGGCCCTGCGCGGACACGGCGTTCGCGTGCGGCCCCCCGAACGGAGCCGCGAGGCGAAGGTCTTCGGCTTCATGTCGAACGACGTCTCGGCGGAGATCAACAAGGGCATCGCGATCGAGGCCACCGCGCGCGAGATGCGACGCACGCGCGAGGCTGGCGAGAAGATCGCGCTGGTGGCCGGGCCGGCCATCGTCCATTCGGGCGGCGACGTCGCGCTCGCGCGCCTGGTGCGCCAGAGCTGGATCGACGTCGTCCTCTCCGGGAACGCCTTCGCCGTGCACGACATCGAGAAGGCGATGCTCAGGACGAGCCTCGGCGTCTGCCAGCTGAGCGGCCGTGCGGTCGAGGGCGGAAGCCGCCACCATCTGTTTGCGATCAACGCCGTCAACCGGGCGGGCGGCATCCGTCCCGCCGTCGCGCAGGGCGTCGTCACCTCGGGCGTGATGTACGAACTCGTCACGCGGGGCGTCCCGTTCGTTCTCGCCGGTTCGATTCGCGACGATGGCCCGCTGGCCGACGTGATCACGGACACCAAGGCGGCACAAGCCGCCTACATCGAGGCCCTCGAGGGCGTCGGGATGTGCCTCATGCTCGCCTCGGCGCTGCACGCCATCGCCGTCGGCAACCTGCTTCCGGCGCGCGTGCGGACCGTGTGCGTCGACATGACCGAATCGGTGCCGGTCAAGCTCTCGAATCGCGGCACGATGCAGGCGGTCGGCCTCGTCACCGACGTCGGTTACTTCCTCGAACGGCTCGAGCAGGCGCTCTCGGGCTGACGCGCGACACCTGACAAATTTCGGCACGTTCCTTCCAGACGCGCGGGGTGCAGGCTGTCTCCCCGGGTGTCCGTCTCCGCCTCATCCCCACGCAAGAGAGGCCGATTAAGCCTGTGTCGAGGCGGGTGCCGCAATGGGGCGGCCATCTGCCCGCCTGTTCGTCACGGTGGAACCTGGCCCATGTCGCATGCAGCAGTTGGCGCCGCCACGCCCGGCCCGTTGCCGGAAGATCAGGCCGAGGCCTTCCTCGAGTCGCTCCAGGACCGCATCTACCGCTCGCTCGGCCTGACGGCCGACGCGTGTCAGCAGCGCGAGTGGATCGGCACCCAACTGGTGTTGCCGGCGCGCCTTCAGCAGAAGGCGGCGGAACTCAGCCGGATCGACTTCGAACAGTACTGCGAGGACCTGTTTGCCGGGATGGCTCGCGACGAGGAGGCGCCCCGTCCGACGCGCTTCGAGCGCCCGCATCAGTACTCGATTCTGCGCGAGCTCACGGCGATCATCGAGGACACGCTCGACGAACTCGAGTTCGAACTGACCGCGCGCCCGGTTGTCGGCACGCTGCCCACGCGGCTGCTCGAACCGCTCATGCTCCCCGTGCCGCGCAGCCACTCCGTCGTCGTGGTCGTCGACGGCAGCTCGCTCACCTATGTGAATCTGCTCGCGCGCGCGCTCGCGCAGGCGCTGCCGCCGGCCTTCTGGGACGGCTCGGTGCCGCCCGGCGGGCTGGATCGCTTCACGTTCCCGCCGCACGGGAAGCACGCGGCGGTCCGCTTCGTCGAGATGATGCTCGCCACGCTCGATGGCAACCCGGCCCAGGCCTCGCTGTACCTCCCCGAGTCGCACTACGAGCAGCTGGCCACCGAACTGTGCGAGGCGATGGAGCTGTTCCTCCTGGCGCGCGAGTACGGCCGGCTGGTGAGCGGCGAGCAGGAGCGGGCGACCGTGGTGCGGCGTGAGGCGGGCGGACAGACGTTCGCCGTGTATCAGTGGAGCCGCGAGCAGGACATGCGTGCCGACGCCGTCGGCCTGGCGGTGATGCTGGCCGCGGCGACGGCGCGGGGGATTCCGGCGCCGGTGGCCTTCTGGGCCGCCGACGCGCTGCTCTCGAGCTTCGGGATTCTGGAGCGGGCGGCGTGGGTGCTCGACACCGCCAGCGGGCGGTCGATGGGCGCCTGCCCGACCCACCATGACGAGCGCCGGCCGTGGCTTCGCCAGGTCGTGGGGCAGTGGGCCGAGGGCAGGGACGCCATCGACTATGCCGATGCGCTGGAAGGCGTGCTCGACACCTTCGAAGCGCATCTGGAGAGCCGCGTGCTGACGCCGGTCCCCCGGCTGGCGAACGTGCACTGACGGGGTGACGGGGGTCAGGTCTGCGCACGGACCAGGCCCCCCAGTGGGGTAGGCGAACCGGCCCCCCGCGGGGCCCCGGG
>JAHDVQ010000299.1 GCA_023384595.1 Vicinamibacteraceae bacterium
CCGGGGCGTGGCCTGCGCGTGGTGCTGCCGGCCGGCGTCGAGCGCTTCGACGACCAGCGGCTGGGTCCGCAGGAGCAGGACCCGTCACGGCAGTGCGGCGACCTGCTGCTCGTCGATCGCGACGGCCACTTCACCTACCAGCTCGCCGTGACGGTCGACGACATCGTGCACGGGATCGATCTGGTGGTGCGCGGCGAGGACCTGCTCCCGTCCACCGGCCGTCAGATGGCGCTCGCCCGCCTGCTCGGCCGGCCGTCGCCGCCGGTGTTCCACCACCATCCGCTTCTCTACCGTGCCGACGGATCGAAGTTGAGCAAGTCGAACGGCGATGCCGGTGTCGGTGAGCTCCGGGCCGCGGGGTGGACACCGGAGGACGTCATCGCCAGGGCCGTCGCGCTCGGCGGGGTGGAACGTCGCTCGCCCGGCGAGTGAGGTCAGCGCGGCTCAGCGCGCGGCGGGTCGCGCGGCGGCGGCAGCGGACACGACACGGGCGCGCCAAACCGGTGCCGGTGGCGAGCGACGACGTCGTAGAGCGCGTCGCGGATGGCGCGCGGCACCAGGAGACCGGCCGCCAGCAGATTCCACGGGAAATCGAGCGCTCGGGCGGCTCTGAGCACCGCGGTCGATCGCGTGAACACGCCTCCGTCGGCGTCGACGAGGACGACCGAGCCCGGTCCCGGCAGCGTGGGAAGCGGCGTGCTGAACGCCGCGACGGCGGCCGCATCGTCGCGGGGCACGAACGCGAACCGCCGGCGTCGATCGTGGCGCGCGACGAACGCGATGGAGCGCGTGCACAGGCCGCACGCTCCGTCGTAGACGAGCACCCGCACGCCCTCACCCATCGAGGCGCACGGCGGCGTCATGCGCGCGCTCGACGGCTTCGACACGCCTGAGCGCGCGCGTCGCCATCCACCCGGCGAGGACGACGGCTGCGAAAGTGAGGCCCAGCGAGAGCGCGAAGGTGCCGGCGTCGCGCAGGTTCGAGGGATCGAGCGTCGCGAGGCCGGCGCCCGCATACACCGCGACGGCGGCACGGGGCGCAAGGCCGAGCGCGGTGCCGAGGGCGTAGGGCCCCGGCGGGACGCCGAGCGCGCCCAGGGCGACGTTGCTCGCCGCAAACGGCGCGTTGGGCGGGAGGCGCAGCAGCGTGATGAGGCCGATGCTGCGCCACGCGCTCGTGTGCATCAACTGGCGGTAGACGGCGTGCCACTTCTGCCGCTCGGCGAGCAGGTCCTCGATGCGCGTGCCCGAGACGCGGCGCGTGATTGCGTAGCTCACGAGCGCGGCGCCGACGAACCCGGCCACGGTCGCCGCCCACCCCGCGGCAAACCCGAAGGCCCACCCGCCGAGCACCGACTGCGCGTAGGTGGGCAGCAGGGCGAGACCCCCCAACACCGTGAAGGCCGCGAGGTAGAGGACGAGGCCCGCGAGCTCCTGTGCGCGCAGCCACGCCCCCAGCTGGGGGAGCGTGCCGAGCAGCAGCAGGCCGCTCACCGGCGGCACCACGAGCGCCACGGTCGCCAGGGGGCCGACGGCCCCGATTCGTCGCCACCACGTCATCACGTCCTGTCATGGTCGCACACGCCGGCGGGCGGCGTCATGGCATGATGCCGCCGGAGCACCGAGCCATGTCGACGCGCACGAAAGCCCCCGAACCCGTCCCGCCGCCCCCGACGGTGCCGACGACCGACGCCCGTCCTGCTGCGACCCGGCGCGTCTTCGCCAACCGGACGCTCAACCTGCGGGCGGTGAAGGCGGTCGGCTACGACATGGACTACACCCTCGTCCACTACCACGTGGACGCGTGGGAACGGCGCGCCTTCGACTACCTGCAGCGGAAGCTCCTCGATCTTGGCTGGCCGGTGGACGACCTGGCGTTCCTGCCCGACTTCGCGGTGCGCGGGCTCGTCATCGACACGGACCTCGGCAACATCGTGAAGGCCGACGCCTTCGGGTACGTGAAGCGCGCCTTCCACGGGACGCGGCGGCTCGAGTTCGACGAGCAGCGCGAGCGCTACGCGCGCGAGCTCATCGACCTGACCGATCGGCGATGGGTCCTGCTCAACACCTTCTTCTCGCTCTCCGAGGCCGTGATGTACGCGCAGCTCGTGGACAGGGTCGAGGCGCGGGCCTTCACGCCGGTCGTGAGCTACACGGAACTCTGGCAACGCATCCGCCACGCCCTCGACTCGGCACATGCCGAAGGCCGGCTGAAGGCCGAGATCATCGAGCGGCCCGACGACTACGTCGCGCTCGACGAGGAGGTGCCCCTCACGCTGCTCGACCAGCGCGAGTCGGGCAAGCGCCTGCTCCTCGTGACCAACTCGGAGTGGACCTTCACGCGCGCCATGATGACCTACGCGTTCGACCGCTTCCTGCCCGCGGGCGTGTCGTGGCGCGATCTGTTCGAGCTCGTCATCGTCGCCGCGCGCAAGCCCGAGTTCTTCTCGACGCGCGGTCCGATGTTCCGTGTCGTCGACGAGCTGGGGCGCCTCGAACCGCTCACCGGCGGGCCGACAGGCCCTGGCGTCTACCACGGCGGGCATTCGGAGCTCGTCGAGGAGTACCTCGGCGCGTCGGGCGCCGAGATCCTGTTTGTCGGCGATCACCTCTACACCGACGTCCGCATCAGCAAGGACCTGCGGCGATGGCGAACCGGGCTCATCGTGCGCGAGATCGAGGCCGAACTCGAGGCCGCGGCGCGCCTGCACGCCGAGCAGTCGCGTCTCGACGCGCTCATGGCCCGGAAAGAGGCGCTCGAGGCCGAGCAGGCGCAGCTGCGGCTGGCGCTCCAGCGCCTCGAGAAGCGGTACGGACCGCCCATCGCGCGCCGGCCGCGCCAGGTCGAGAGCCAGCTGACGCGGCTGCGGAGCCGGATCGATCGGCTCGACAGCGAGATCGCGCCGCTCGCGGTGCTGCTCGGAAGCCAGACGAGCGAGCGGTGGGGACCGCTCATGGCCGCCGGGCCTTCACAAAGCTACCTGGCACGGCAGCTCGAGGACTCGGCCGACTTCTACACGTCGCGCGTGTCGAACCTGCTCACCGCCACGCCCTTCGCGTACCTGCG
>JAHDVQ010000300.1 GCA_023384595.1 Vicinamibacteraceae bacterium
TCCCTACGCCCCGGCCAGCCGCTCCAGAATCGGCCGCAGCCGCGCCGCCGTCGTGTCGAGATCCTCGGGAACGACGCGCACCTCGCCAACGACCGTCATGAAGTTGGTGTCGCCGGCCCAGCGCGGCACGATGTGCACGTGCAGGTGGTCCGCGACGCCGGCCCCGGCGGCCTTCCCGAGGTTGATGCCCACGTTCAGCCCGTGCGGGTGATACGCCTCGGTGAGCGCAATCTCGCACCACCGGGTGAGCGACGCCATCTCGGTCAGCTCCTCCGGTGAGGCCTGGGCGAGCGTGGCGATGTGCCGGCGGGGCACCACCATGAGGTGCCCATTGTTGTAGGGATACAGGTTGAGGATGACGTAGCAGCTGACGCCGCGGTGCAGGACGAGCGGCGCGGCCTCCTGCGACTCGCACGTGCCGCAGAAGATGCACTCGCGGGTCTCGCTTGCGGCGCTCACGTAAGCGAGCCTCCAGGGCGACCAGAGCCGTTCCATCGGAGTCCGGTCACGAGGCCGCAGGGTCGGTCGTCGGCGCCAGACTCGCGGCTTCGCCAGGGACCTCGCGCGGGGCCTCGCCCGCGCCAGCCCCCTCGTCGGAGCCCGCCGCCGGATGGCCGTCGGCGCCCCGGTTGATCAGGTCCTTCAGCTCCTTGCCCGGCTTGAAATACGGCACGCGCTTCGGTGGAACGTCCACGCGATCGCCCGTCTTCGGGTTGCGGCCCTTCCGCGGCTCGCGCTGGCGCAGGCGGAAGCTGCCGAAGCCGCGCAGCTCGATCTTCTCGCCACGGTGCAGGGCATCGACGATGCTCTGGAACACCGTCTCGACGATGAGCTCGGAGTCTTTCTTCGTGAGGTCGGAGACCCGGGAGACCTCTTCGACGAGGTCGGCCTTCGTCATGCTGCCCCCACTCGCAAGGTGTGGGCGTCGGGATGGCGGCACGCGCCGTGGCCGGCGTGCGGCCGCCGGGACGCGGTGCCCCCGCACCGCGCCCCGACGCCGGTCGTTACTGATTGTGGCGGAAGTGGTCGCCCAGTGTCACGTTCGGGCTGCTCGTATCGCTCGCGTACGCCTCCCAGTCGGTCCGGTAGTCGTCGGACTTCAGGGCGCGGATGCTCAACCCGATCTTCCGCTCCGAGGGGCTCAGCTTGATGATCTTCATCTGGTAGGTCTGCTCGACCTCCAGCTCGATCTTCTCCCCGCCCGCATCGTCGAACTCCGAGACGTGGATGAGGCCCTCGATGCCGTCGGCCAGCTCGACGAAGGCGCCGAAGTTCGTCATGCGAACCACCTTGCCCTCGACGACGTCGCCGACGTTGTGCTGCGAGAAGAACTCGTCCCAGATGTCGGTGGCGAGCTGCTTCAGGCCCAGCGAGAGGCGCTGGTTCTCGGCGTCGATGTTGAGCACCATCGCCTCGACCGTGTCGCCCTTCTTCAGCACCTCGGAGGGGTGCTTCAGCCGCTTGCTCCACGACATGTCGGAGATGTGGATGAGGCCGTCGATGCCCTCCTCGACCTCGACGAACGCGCCGAACTCGGTGAGGTTGCGGACCTTGCCCTTGATGCGGGTGCCCACCGGATAGCGGTCGGTGAGTTCCTCCCACGGGTTGGCCGCGACCTGCTTGAGGCCGAGCGAGATGCGCCGGTTCGCCGGATCCACGCCGAGCACCATCGCCTCGACGGCGTCGCCGACGTTGAGGAGCTTCGACGGGTGCTTGACGCGCTTGCTCCACGACATCTCGGAGACGTGGATGAGGCCCTCGACACCCGGCTCGAGCTCGATGAACGCGCCGTAGTCGGTGAGGCTCACCACCTTGCCCGAGACGCGCGCCGTGACCGGGTAGCGCTCGACGACGTCCGACCACGGATCCTGCGTGAGCTGCTTGTGGCCCAGCGAGACGCGCTCGGTCGCCGCGTCGTACTTGAGCACGATGACGTCGATCTCGTCGTTGACCTTGAAGAGCTCCGACGGATGCGACACGCGGCCCCACGACATGTCGGTGATGTGCAGCAGCCCGTCGATGCCGCCGAGGTCGATGAACGCGCCGTAGTCGGTGATGTTCTTGACGACGCCGCGCAGCACCTTGCCCTCGGCCAGCGTGTCGAGGGTGAGCTTCTTCTTCTCGGCGTTCTCCTCCTCGAGGAGGACCTTGCGCGAGAGGACGATGTTGCCGCGCTTCTTGTTGACCTTGATGACGCGCATGCGCAGCTCCTGACCGCGCAGGGCGTCGAGGTTGCGCACGGGACGCACGTCGATCTGGCTGCCGGGCAGGAAGGCGCGGACGCCGATGTCGACCGCGAGCCCGCCCTTGATGCGCTCGATGACGCGGCCGATGACCACCTTCTTCTCGAGGAAGGCGCGCTCGACCTCGTCCCAGATCTTCATCTTCTCGGCCTTCTCGCGCGAGAGGACGACGTGGCCGTCGCGATCCTCCGTCCGCTCGAGCAGGACGTCGACGAGGTCGCCGGGATGCACCGTGACCTCGCCCTTTTCGTCGAGGAATTCCGTGAGCGGAATGATGCCTTCCGACTTGAACCCGACGTCGACGACCACCGTGGATGCGGTGACGCGCAGGACGGTGCCCTTCACGACCTCGCCTTCCGCGATGGTGCGGAAGCTGCTATCGTAGGCTTCGAGAAGACGGGCGTATTCCTGCGTATCGGGGTCGTCGTCTTCGGGTGACCGAAGGCGCCGGAGCTTCGACGCCTGCGCGGGGCGCGGGCGCTCCTGGGGCTCGCGGCCGTGCAACTCGGTCTTGTCGGTTTCTTCCAGGTTCTGCATGCTGAGAGGGTCCTCCTCGGCGTTCGTTCTGCCGGCTTCACAGCACCGGCGGGCTGTCGTTGACGCTCACCGCGGAGCGATAAGCGTTCGAAACTACTATACTTAGCGCGCATTTGTCAACGTTCGGCAGGTGTCACATGGCCAGAAAGCCCCGGAAGCAGTCGACCTCGGCCGCGCCGCGCGGGACGCGCAAGCCGGCCACCACGACGAAGGCCCGCCCGGCGGGCCGGACCTCCGCACGAAAGGCCGCGAAGGTCAC
>JAHDVQ010000301.1 GCA_023384595.1 Vicinamibacteraceae bacterium
GCCGATCGCCCGAAGTGCAGAAACGCGCATCCCCGTGAACCCGCAGGGTGGCGTTCTGCGCGTACGTGCGCGCCAGCCCGCGGCGTGCGGCGAAAGTCCGGGTCTGGTTAAGTCACTGGGAACACGCCGCTTGACAAGTTCGATCCCAGGACTTTCGCTTGACGTTCGGCCTGGCATGCGTCTAGGATGGTCTGCTGCACCGCGGTTGACAGTCCCGTCTGCCGCGACGCACGAAGGAGCGACCATGGCAGACGACAACCGCGAACGCACGCGAGCCATCGAGGCCGCCGTCGGACAGATCGAGAAGCAGTTCGGCAAGGGCTCGATCATGCGGCTCGGGCAGAAGGACGCGATCGCGACCATCCCGAGCATCTCGACCGGCGCCATCAGCATCGACTACGCCCTCGGCGTGGGCGGCGTCCCGCGCGGCCGCGTCGTCGAGATCTACGGCCCTGAATCGTCGGGCAAGACGACGCTGGCGCTCCAGGTGATTGCCGAGGCGCAGAAGGCCGGCGGCATGGCCGCGTTCGTCGATGCCGAACATGCGCTCGACGCCAGCTACGCCACCAAGCTCGGCGTCGACCTCGACTCGCTCCTCGTCTCGCAGCCCGACAACGGCGAACAGGCCCTCGAGATCGTCGAGGTGCTCGTCCGCTCGGGCGGCATCGACGTCGTCGTCGTCGACTCGGTCGCGGCGCTGGTCCCGCGGGCCGAAATCGAGGGCGAGATGGGCGATGCGCAGGTCGGCCTCCAGGCACGCCTCATGTCGCAGGCGCTCAGGAAGCTCACGGGCGTGGTGTCGAAGTCGAAGACCTGCCTCGTCTTCATCAACCAGCTGCGCGAGAAGATCGGCGTCATGTTCGGCAACCCGGAGACGACGACCGGCGGACGCGCCCTGAAGTTCTACGCCTCCGTGCGCATGGACATCCGCCGCATCGCGAGCATCAAGGACGGCGACCAGGTCGTCGGCGGCCGCACGCGCGTGAAGGTCGTCAAGAACAAGGTGGCGCCGCCGTTCCGCGAGGCCGAGTTCGACATCATGTACGGCGAGGGCATCTCCAAGACCGGCGACCTGCTCGATCTCGCCGTCGATCGGAAGATCGTCGAGAAGAGCGGGACCTGGTTCTCGTACTCGGGCGAACGCCTCGGGCAGGGCCGCGAGAACGCGAAGCAGTTCCTGAAGGACAACCCGGACACGTTCAAGGCCATCGACGAGCGCGTCCGCCGGGAGTTGGGTCTCACGAAGGCCGCCGAGACCGCCGCGGTCTGACGCCATGCGCGTCTTCGTCACGGGCGCGACCGGGTTCATCGGCACCGAGTTCGTGCGGCGTCTCGCGTCGACCCCGCACGAGGTCCGGTGCCTCGCCCGTCCGCAGAGTCGCGTGTCGGCGATCGAAGCGCTCGGCGCCACGATCGTGCGCGGCGACGTCACCGACCCGGCATCCATCGCGCGCGGCGTGGAGGGGTGTGACTGGGTCGTGCACCTCGCCAACGTCTACGAGTTCTGGCTGGCCGACCGGGCGGCGTTCGACCGCGTGAACATCGAGGGCACGCGCCACGTCATGGAGGCCGCCCTCGCGGCTGGGGTCTCCAAGGCCGTTCACGTGAGTTCCGTGGTCGCCTATGGCGATGCCACGGGCACCGTCACCGAACGCACGGCCTTCGGGCCGCGCGCGCACGGCGACTACGGACGCACCAAGCGCGCCGCCGAGCAGGTGGCCCTCGACTACTTCACGACACATCGCCTGCCGGTCGTCGTCATCGCGCCGGGTGCGGTGCTCGGCGCGGGCGACCCGAAGGCAACGGGCCGGTACGTGGCCGATCTCGTGCGTGGCCGAGTGCCCGCGCAGCTCTGGCCCGACGCCCCGTTCCCGTTCGTGCACGTCGGCGACGTCGCCGAGGCCATCCTGCTCGCGCTCGAGAAAGACGGCAACGCGGGCGAGAAGTACCTGGTCGTGGGCGAGACATCGAGCTTCGGAGCGCTCAACCGGATGGCCGCGGAGATCGCCGGGGTCAAGCCGCCGCGCTTTACGATGCCGGGCCCGCTGGCGATGGCGGGAGCGAGGGCGGCGACCGCGGTGTCGACCGTGACGGGTACGCCCCCGTTGCTGGGCATGGCCATCGAGATGTTCCGGATGATGCGGCACGGGCTGGCGGTGGACGGAAGCAAGGCCGCGCGCGAGCTAGGGCTCGTTTACACCCCGCTCAGGACGGCCATCGAAGACGAGATCCGCGCCCTGGGACTCTCGGCGGCCAGCGGCGCGAACGCGTCGGCACACTGATGCCGCTCACCTCACCCTGATGCCGCTCGACGCTCTGCTCCACCTCGACGCCTCGGCCCTTGCGTGGGTCGTCGGCTCGCTGCGCCACCCAGCCCTCGATCCGGTCATGCTCGGACTCAGCGCGGCCGGCTACTACGGCCTCGGCTGGGTCGCGATTCACGCGGCGCTCTCCGTGCGGGCGCCCGAGCGCGGCGCGGCGCTCATGGCGCTCTGGCGTCTCGTGCTGTCGCTGGCGCTCGCCGTGCTCGTGGTCGACTACATCCTGAAGCCGCTCATCGCCCGGCCTCGTCCCTTCCTGCTGGACCCGTCGATTCCACTGCTCTACCACGCACCCTCGTCGTTTTCGTTCCCCTCCGGCCACGCGGCGATGGCATTCGCGGGGGCCTGGGCCATGGCCATCGCCTGGCCTCGCCTGCGCCCGCTGTGGTGGCTGCTGGGTGTCGCGATCGCCTTCTCACGTGTCTATCTCGGCGTGCATTACCCGCTCGACGTGCTCGGCGGCGCCGTGGCTGGTCTGGCGGCCGCGGGCTTCGCGACGGCGCTGACGCCAGCGACGACGGCGCCTGCTCCGCCCCGCCGTCTCGCCCGCCGTCTCGCGCGTTGATGGACGAGCTGGAGGCGTGTTAGGATTGGGGTTCTCTACCGCGCTCACCTGCGTGCCGAGGTAGCTCAGTTGGTAGAGCACGTGACTGAAAATCACGGTGTCGGCAGTTCGATTCTGCCCCTCGGCACCATC
>JAHDVQ010000302.1:0-538 GCA_023384595.1 Vicinamibacteraceae bacterium
GCGCGCCGACATGAACATCGTCGAGACCATCCACGACGCCATCGAGCGCAACGGTTTCCGCCTGTTCCGCCAGCGCATCGCCGGCCTCGACGAGGCCAACGCCAGGGCGCGCCATTTCGAACTGTTGCTGCGCATGGTCGACCGCGAAGGGAAGATCGTGCCGCCGATGGTGTTCATTCCGGCCGCCGAACGGCACAACATGATGCAGGCCATCGACCGCTGGGTGATCGCCAACGCCCTGCCGGCCATTCGCCGCGAGTGCGAAGCGACGCCGGACAATCCGCCGGTGTTCGACATCAACCTGTCGGCGGAAAGCATCAACGACGGCCGCTTCCCGGCCTTCGTCCGCGAGCAGATCGCCCTGCACAAGGTGCCGCCCAGCGCCATCTGCTTCGAGATCACCGAGACGCTGGCCGTGGCCAACCTGACCAAGGCGGCCGAACTGATACGGGAACTCAAGGAACTCGGGCTGCGCTTCGCGCTGGACGACTTCGGCGCCGGCATGTGTTCCTTCGCCTACCTCAAGCACCTGCCGGTG
>JAHDVQ010000302.1:548-2989 GCA_023384595.1 Vicinamibacteraceae bacterium
CTACGTCAAGATCGACGGCGCCTTCGTGCGCGACATGTTCGCCGAGCCGATGAACCGCGAGGTGGTCAGCGCCATCAACAACATCGCCCACTCGCTCGGCATGAAGACCATCGCCGAGTTCGTCGAGACCGAAGGCGCGCTCGGCCGCCTGCGCGAGATGGGCGTCGACTACGCCCAGGGCCACACCGTCGGCCGGCCGTTTTATTTCTCCTAGGCTGGGCTGAAGCCCAACCTACACCAGCCCCTCGAAGGGCTGCACCCAGACCGCTTCGCCTGCCTCGACGTTGCCGCGCTCGTGCTCGACCACGATGATGCAGTTCGCCTCGGACATCGAGCGCAGCACGCCCGAGCCCTGCGCGCCCGTCAGGCGCACCTTCCACTCGCCGGCGTCGCGGAACAGGATGCCGCGCTGGAACTCGCTGCGGCCGGGCCGTTTCCGGAGCGGCGTGACGCAAGGCACGCGAAAGCGCGGCAGCGGCTCGACCGGATCGACGCCGGAGAGCTTCAGCAGCGCGTCGCGCACGAACTCGTAGAAGGTCACCATCACCGCCACCGGGTTGCCGGGTAGGCCGAACAGCCAGGCTCCCTCGATTCGCCCGAAGGCCATCGGCCGGCCGGGGCGCATGGCGATTTTCCAGAACGCCACCTCGCCGAGTTTGGTCATCATGCCGCGGATGAAGTCGGCCTCGCCGACCGAGACGCCGCCGCTGGTGACGACGGCATCGGCTTCCGCCGCTGCCTTGCGGAAGGCGGCCTCGAGCGCGGCCGGGTCGTCGCGCACCACGCCGAGGTCGATGATCTCGCAGCCCAGGCGGACGAGCATGCCGTGCAGCGTATAGCGGTTGCTGTCGTAGACCTCGCCTTCCTTCAGCGGCGCGCCGACGGAGGCCAGTTCGTCGCCGGTCGAGAAGAAGGCGACGCGTGGGCGGCGCCGCACGACGACTTCGCCGACGCCGAGCGAGGCGATCAGGCCCAGCTCGGCCGGGCGCAGCAGCTTGCCGGCGCGCAGGGCGGGCGTGCCGGTGCGCAAATCCTCCCCGGCGCGGCGAACGTGCTGGCCTTGGCGCTGCTTCGGCGGAACGACGATGCGCTCATCCTCGGCCCGCACCACTTCCTGGATCACCACCGTGTCGGCGCCCTCGGGAATCACGCCGCCGGTCATGATGCGCACGCATTCGCCGGCGCCCAGGCGGCCTGCGAAAGCGCGCCCGGCGAAGGCCGTTCCGGCGAGGTGGAGGAGGGTCTCTCCCTCGGCCGCCAGGTCGGCGAAGCGCAGGGCGTAGCCATCCATGGCGGAATTGTCGTGGCCGGGCACGTCCATGGTGGAGATCACGTCCTCGGCCAGCACGCGACCGAGCGCGTCGCGCACGGGAAGGCGCTCGCGGTCTTGCACCGGCACGATCAGGTCGAGGATGATCCGGTGTGCGCGTTCGGCGTTCAGCGATTCGGGATCGTAGCCGTCGGCGCAGGAGAGGGCTTGCAGCAGGGAAGTCATGTTTCGAGTTGGTTCAGTTCGTCCAGGGTATTGATGTTGGCGAAGGCGCGCTCGTCCGGGAAGGGCACTTCGGCCACCTTCAGCGCCGCGTACCAGGCGTCCACCTTGCGGCCGCCGCCCTCGAGGAAGGCGGTCAGGCCGTCGAGCGCATCGCGCCGCACCAGTGAGAATACCGGATGCGGCTGGTCTCCGGTCTTCGCCACGGCGAGGTCGGCGCCGGCTGCCTCCAGCGCGGCGCGCAGCCGCCCCACCAGATCCTCGGGCAGGAAGGGCGAATCGCAGGGGGCGGTGACCAGCAGCGGCGTCTCGCAGGCCGAGAGGCCGGCGTGCAGGCCGGCGAGCGGGCCGGCGAAGCCGGCGATGCGGTCGGGAACGACCGGGTAACCGAAGGCGGCGTAGGACGCCGGGTTCTGGTTGGCATTGACGAGCAGGGTATCGACCTGCGGCGCCAGGCGTTCGATGGCCCAGGCCGCCATCGGCCGGCCGCGAAACGGCTGCAGACCCTTGTCGCGCCCGCCCATGCGTCGACCGAGGCCGCCGGCGAGGATGAGTCCGGTGACCTTCATGCGGATGCCGCGGCAGAGCGCAGAAAACGCTCCGCGCCGGTGAACAACAGAAAATGCCGGCCCTGGGCGCGGCCGATCATGGTCATGCCGCTGCGGCGCGCCAGGTCGTAGCCCATCTGCGTCAATCCGGAACGCGAGACGAGGAAGGGGATGCCCATCTGCGCCGTCTTGATGACCATTTCCGAGGTGAGCCGGCCGGTGGTGTAGAAGACCTTGTCGCCGCCTTCGAGCCCGTCCAGCCACATCTGCCCGGCGATGGCGTCCACCGCGTTGTGGCGGCCGACGTCCTCGACGAACATCAGGATCTCGGCGCCGCGCGCCAGCGCGCAGCCGTGCACCGCGCCGGCCTGCTTGTAGATCGACTCGTGGTGGCGCACGGC
>JAHDVQ010000046.1:0-1664 GCA_023384595.1 Vicinamibacteraceae bacterium
CCCAGGTGCTCGTAGTTCAGCATCGCGTTGAACACCAGGAAGAAGCTCCCCATCGTCTGATCGCGCCACATCGGGTTGATGGCAAACAGCACGATGTGGCCGTCGCCGTGAGGCACATCGACCACCGCAGGGCGCTCCGCCAGCTCGCTGCCGTTCTGCATCATGCCGCTCACGAGCAGATCCTTCTCCGGCGCAAACCGCAGCACGACGCGAGGCCAGCGCTCACGGGGCGGGAGCGCCGCCCTCGCCAGCTCCGCGACGTCTTCGCGCACGAACAGCTCCTCCTCGCGCGGGCTGCGCTTCGGGGGCGCCTCGGGCTCGGTCCACTCCCGGCCCTGGATGACGTCGGGCTCGGTCGCGCTGCCGCGGCCGCTGGCCCGCCCCACGGGCTCGCGTGCCTGTGGGCCGCCGAAACCGGTGGACACGCGCAGGATCGATCCTTCGTCGTAGTACACGGGCAGCTTCTCGTCGTAGCCGTACATGATGGGGCTCTCCGGATCGTCGCGCGTGGCGTTGACCACGACCCCGGGCGCCTGCAGCTGCCGCGTCTCGGCGAGCTGGACCATCTCCGTCATGCCGCCGTGGACCGGCAGCGCGTTCGACGGCCCGACGCTGATGAGCAGCCCGCCCTCGCTCACGAATCGCTCGAGGTGCATCAGTCCCGTGTAGCCCAGCCCGCCGCGGATGTCGTCGGTCTGGTCGAGGCCCTCGGCGTACAGGTTCGGCATCTCGGGAGTGTTCTTCCAGGGCATCGGCGTGTCGCCACGCTTCGGGATGCCCCGCAGCAGCGTGGCGAGCTGCAGCTGCCCATAGCCCATCGGCGGCACGATGATGACGTCGAAGCGCTCGCGGAGAGTCGCCGAGGTGCGGACGGCCGTGTCGGCGAGATAGGTGTACGGAATCTCGAGGCGATCGAAGGCGAGCCGGAACCAGCCGTCGTTCTGCGTGCTCTGCCACCCGTGAAGGATGGCGACCCGCGGCGCCGCCAGCGCGTGCGTCCGGACCTGCGGCATCGAGCCGGTCGCATGGGCCGTCAGTCCGAGTTCGGCAATCGCGGCATCGAGCGCTCCGCGGTCGGCGTCGCGCACGATGACGGCGCCCGGACGGAACGTCCGGCCGGCCAGCTCGAAGGCTTCCTCGGCGACCTCCATCGGCGTCTTCGCGAAACGGAACCGCAGCGTCGCCAGCGTGTTGTCGGTGTTGTGATCGATGACGAGGGTGTTGCCGCTGCCGGTGACCAGGCCCTTCGCCTGCACCTCGCCGGCCACCTTGTCCATCGGGCGATCGAGGATGGCCGTGTCCACGACGCGCGTGGTCCGGACGTTGCGCAACGCGCCGAAGGTCCACCCCGTGTCGTCGTACGACCGCGGGTCCCTCGGGTTGTAGTACTGCCGATCGAGCATCATGTCGGCCATGCGCGAGTACGGCTGGTCCATGCGGACGACGTAGCTGGCCGCCGGGAACACGGTCTCGTCTTTCCCCGTGCCCAGCCGGATCTCGCCGGTGGTCTTGTGAATCTCGAGGCCTTGCAGCCGCAGGAGGTTGAGCAGGCGTGCCTGCTCCACCGGCCGCGGATCGTCGGCGGGGAAGACCCACGCCGCCGGACCCTCGGTGCGGGCCTTTGCCACCGAGCGCTTGCCCTTCAGGTAGAAGTTCTCGAGGAA
>JAHDVQ010000046.1:1764-4821 GCA_023384595.1 Vicinamibacteraceae bacterium
CCGCCCAGCCGTCGTAGAAGCCGTGCGTCCAGACGCCGACGGCCCCGCGCTTGGTCATCTCGGTGACCTCGTAGTAGGCGAGCTGCTGCCACTCGGTCGTCACGATGGGATCGAGCCACGCGTTGTAGGGACCGGTGCCCGTCGAGATGTACAGGTAGGGGATCGACTCGTGCAGGTCGTGGAACACCTGCGGGTGGAAGCGGAAGAAGGTCCCGAGCAGGTTGCGTGACAGCGCCAGCGCCATCGACATGCCGTCGCGGTTGTTGTCGTGCGCCACGTAGTGGCCCCACCACGTGAGCGGATACTGCGGCATGCCGGGGTTGCGCTTGCGGTGCATGTAGATGTCGACCATCCGGTCGCGGCCGTCCACCTCGATGACCGGCGTGAGGAGGACAATCGCGTTCCTGCGGATGTTCTCGATGAAGGGCGATTCCTCGACGGCCAGCCGGTAGGCCAGCTCCATCAGCATCTCGGGCGACGCCGTTTCCGGCGAGTGCAGGCCGCCCGTGGCCCAGTAGAACGGCTTGGCCTCGGCCAGCAGCGCGTCGGCCTCGGCGTCGGTGAGCGCGCGCGGATCCGCGAGGCGCTCCGTGATCTCGCGATAGCGGTCGAGGCGCGCGATGTTGGCGGCGTCGGAGATGGCCACGACGATCATCTCGCGGCCCTCTTCGCTGCGGCCGATGTCGAACACCTTCACGCGGGGCGAGGCCTGCGCGATGGCCCGCATGTAGGCGTGGATGTCGCGCGTGTAGGTCAGCACGTCGGGCGCGCCGACGATGTGCCCGAGGACCTTGTCGGGCGCGGGCACGCACGTGCTGAGTGGCAAGTGATCGACGAGCTCCGTCAGGAAGAACTTCTCGGTCGTGAACTCGGCAATCTGCTTGTCGTAGGCCGGGTATGGCGTGGTGCGGCAATCGTCGGCGGCGCCGGCCACGAGGGGGGGCGAGCCGCACACAATGGCGATAAGAAGAAGAAGAAGACGGTGACCAGCGCGGAGTCTCATGACGGTCCCTTTCGGCAGCCCGCAAGGCGCGGACGCCGCATCATACTCCGGGGTTCCGTCACGCGGCCGGCAGGCGCGCTACGAGCGTCACAAGAGGATCACCGGGCCGGCAGCTACGCGATCGGGACTTCCGGGACGAAGGCCTTGAGCCAGTCGGCGCAGAGCCGTTGACGAGAGCGGGCTACCGGAAGAGCAGTGGCGCGAATTCGTGGAGGTACCGTCTCCAGTTCACCCAGGTGTGCGCGCCGGCGGTCTCGTCGAACGAGACGGGGAGGCGGTGCTTCTTGAGCATCTCCACCGTCGATCGGCTGTTGTTCAGCAGGAAGTCATCGGTCCCCGTGCTGAACCAGATGGTCTGCAGTCCCCGGCGGAGCTCGGGATGCTCCAAGACCGTGAGGTGCTTCTGCTCCCAGTCGGCTACGGCTTCACCGAGAATGCCCGAGCTGAAGACGCCAATCGCAGAGAACTGATCCAGGTTGGCGAAGGCGATGTCGAGCGCCTGCCGGCCGCCCATCGACAGGCCCGCGATCGCGCGATGCGAACGATCCGTCAACACCCGGTAGCGGCGCTCGACCAACGGCCTGATGTCGGTGGCGAACTCCTTCGGGACGTCGGTGAATTCCGCCCGCAATGGCGACCGTGCGCCTGTGATGACCGGTGGCGTCTGGTCGGTGTGCCCGTCGGGCATGATGACGATCATGGGCGTCGCCTTCCCGTCGGCGATCAGGTTGTCCAGGATGGCTCCGGCACGGCCGATTGTGCTCCACGACTGGTCCGATTCGTTGGCGCCATGCATCAGGTACAGGACGGGGTATCGCTCGGCGTTCGACTCGTATCCCGGTGGCGTGTACACGTGGAGACGGCGGAACTTCTTCAGTACCGTCGAGAAATACGTCACGACGCCGACCGCGCCGTGAGGCACGTCCCGCGTGTCCATGAAGGCCGCGCCAGGCACGTGCAGAATGCTCCGCGTCACCACCTGCATGCGTTCTGTCTCGATGTTCCTGGGATCGGTGACCGACATCCCGTCCACCGCGAAGCCATAGCGGTACGATCCGGGCTCCATCGGGCCAAGCGTCACCTGCCAGACGCCGTCCTCGCCCTTGGTCATCGACTGGTCACCGCGCTCGAAGAAGACTCCGACCTCGCTGGCCCGCGGCGCGTACAACCGGAAGGTCACGCGGCGATCCGGACGCACCTCTGGTGAGACGAGGACGGGCGCCGCCGGACCGCCGCCCGGAGGCGCAGCCGCGGGCCGGGCCGGCGCCGGCTGTGCCTGGCCATCCGCCACACACGCAAGCAGCAGCAGGCCCAGCACGATCGACGCGCGTCGGCCACGAGTCCGGCCGGAGAGCATGGTTGCATCAGTCATGGAGGCGTCCTCGCTTCAGGCGCTGAAGATTTCGGCCGGCGCCTGGTCCGGGATGGCGCCGGGAACGCTCGCCACATAGGCGCCGAGGCGATTCGAGAAGGCGGCAATCTGCGCCGCCGGCCAACCGCTGATCAAGGCATGGAGGAACGCGGCGGCGAACGCATCGCCGGCTCCGACCGTGTCCGCCACCTTGACCGGAACACCCTCAGCCTCGACGTAGTCTCCCGACAGGAAGAGCGCGCAGCCCCGAGCGCCGAGAGTGACGCAGGCCCCCTGCCAGCCATAGCGCTCGGAGCCTGCGCGGCAGAACGCTTCCGGGGTCACCGGGAGGCCGAAGTGTTCGTGGGCGAACCGCAGTTCGTCTTCGTTGAGCTTGACCACATCGGCCAGGCCAAGCAGCGATTCGATCAGGTCGGGCTCGTCGAAACCGGGCCGCAAATTGAGGTCATAGAAGCGCGCGGCGTCCGGCAGTGCCAGCAGGACACGCAACAGCGCCTCGCGCGACGATGGACGGGACGGGAAGAGAGTGCCGTAGTACAGCCAGCCGGGGTTCCAGGCCGTCAGCCACGAGGACACCTCGTCGGATATCTGGAGTTCGTCGTAGGCAGCCGGCCGATTGATGGTGAACGAGACGTCGCCCGAAGGGCCGATGCGAATCGTGGCGCTGCCGGTGCTGAACCGG
>JAHDVQ010000046.1:4921-19978 GCA_023384595.1 Vicinamibacteraceae bacterium
CGAGACGTCGCCCGAAGGGCCGATGCGAATCGTGGCGCTGCCGGTGCTGAACCGGTTCGTGGTCTGCAGCAGGCTCACGTCGAGTCCAAAGCCCTCGATGGCCCGTCGGGCTTCCTCCCCCGCGGCATCCGTCCCCACCGCGCTGATCAGCAGAGGACAGTGCTTGAGGCGCCCGAGAGTGACCGCGACGTTGAGCGGCGCACCTCCCAGCCGGACGGAATCCGGGAATCGGTCCCAGAGCACCTCGCCAACGACCAGGATGCGCGCAGAAGCGGTCTGCTGGCCGGAGGCCCCATTATGTAAAGACAGACAGCTTTTATCGCTATTTACTGTCTTCACGGCTGCGACACTATCAGCAAGCGGCGATCTCGTCAACGCTGTTTCATTGACCGGGGCAACAGCTCACGGCGGGCTCCCAGTCTGTCCCTGCGTTCGAGAGCCCGCATGGCTTGGTCTTCCAGGGGGCCCCGCAAGCCCCTTCCCAGCGAAGCGACAAGCCCGGCTGTGCGCTCCACGGGCGCCCAGATTGGGGCGCCAGCCCATCGTTAAGGGGGATCGCGAGCGGAGCGCGGAGTGAGACCGCTGGGCTGATCGCAGGCCCTAGGTGCTGGCTCGACAGTGCTGTCTGGTGCGACTTTTTCGTATTGACAGATAAGCCAAGTCATGCCTATATCTGGCGGGTCTTCAGACTAGTCGACTGCCCAAGCCGGGCAGCCGCTGTTCAGGGGGCTTTGCGGCTGGAGGTGCAAAGTGGCTGTTCGACCCTCTGTGCGTCGCGGCATCACGACACTGGCAGCCCTGGGCGTGGTGCTGGTCTGCCTATCCACGGCGCTGGCGCAAGTGATCTATGGCACAGTTCTCGGCACCGTGTCCGACACGAGCGGCGCCCCCGTGCCCGGCGCGGAGGTACGCGTCATCTCGTTGAGCACTAACGAGATGAGGAGCACCATCTCGGGCAACGCCGGCACCTACTCCATTCCGAACCTGCCACCCGGCCCCTACCGCATCGAGGTGGAACTTCCGGGGTTCAAGCAGTTCGTTCGGACCGACGTGCCCGTTCAGACCGACATCACCACCCGAGTGGACGTCGTGCTGGAAGTCGGTGACGTGTCGGAGACCGTCTCGGTCAGTGGCGAAGCGCCGCTGGTGCAGACCGACTCGTCATCGCTCGGCGCGGTGGTGCCCCTCGAGGCCGTCGAGAAGATCCCCCTCAGCGGCCGCAACGTGAACAACCTGCTCACCCTCGTGCCGGGCGTCGTCGCGCAGGGCGGCACCTACGGCAACCTCGCCTCCAACCAGGCGGGCGGCGCGCGGACCAACGCGATCGGGTTCGGCAACTATGCCATCGGCGGCGGCTTCGGCAACCAGAGCTCGTTCTACGTGGACGGTGTGCCTGCGAATGCCCCGGCGAGCAACCTGAACGCGTACGTGCCCGTGCAGGACGTGGTGCAGGAGTTCAAGGTCGTCACCAACAACGTCTCGGCCGAGTACGGCAGCTACGCGGGCGGGGTGGTCAACCTGACCACCAAGTCGGGCGGGAACACCTTCAACGGTACCCTCTACGAGTACTTCCGGGACGATGCGCTGAACGAGCAGGGCTTCTTCTCGAAGCGCCTCGGGCTCGCGAAGCCGCCCATGGACCAGAACCAATATGGCGGAACACTGGGTGGCCCGCTCTGGAAGAACCGCACCTTCTTCTTCGTGGGGGCGGAGAGGCAGCAGTTCGACACCGCCTCGCTTTCGCAGACCACCGTGCCGACGGCGGAGATGAGGAATGGCGACTTCTCCGCAGCCGGGCTGGCACCCATCTACGACCAGAGCCGGCCGGGCAATCCGCAGTTCCAGTGCAACGGCGTCCTGAACGTGATATGCCCCGACCGGCTGGATCCCGTCGCCCTGGCGCTCTTGAATCGATCGTATCCCTTGCCGAACCGGCCAGGCCTGGTCAACAACTACGTCGTCCAGATGGACATCGGCAGCATCAACAACCAGATCAACGCCCGTGTCGATCATCGGTTCTCGGACACCAACACGATGTTCGTCCGTTACGGGTACTGGAAGGCCCAGAGCAAGGCCTACGACGCGTGGGGCCTGGGAACCCAGGGCCAGGGGAAGACGGGGATCATCTCGAAGCAGGCCATTGTCGGCGACACCCACACCCTCAACTCGACAACGTTCCTGGACATGCGGCTGTCGTTCCTCAGCGCGTTCCAGCACGAGTACCCAGTGAGCACGGGCGTGGACTTGGGGCAGTTCGGGGCCGGATGGGCGGGCATCGAGTCGCAGCTCGCGCGTCCGCCGAACTGGCCGCAACTGGGGTTCAACGGCAGCGCGGGTGTCTCCGCGATCTCCGGCAGCAATGGCGTCGGGTCTCAGTTGTATTGGCAGCACTACATCACCACCGCATCGGCCAGCCTCACCAAGGTCCTCGGGAAGCACCTGGTGAAGGTGGGCGGCATGATGCGGTGGACGCAATGGAACGCCGAGGCCAACAACGGCCCCATCAACCTGACCTTCGATCCGATCGCCACGTCGCAGGCAAGCGGCGTGGGCGGACACTCGATGGCGTCCATGCTGCTGGGCCTTCCCCTGTCGTCGAGCACCACCTACATCGGCAGCACGAACGCGAGGCTCAGCCCGTTCGGGTTCTTCATCGACGACACGTACCAGGTGAACAACCGCCTGACGCTCACCCTGGGGCTGCGGTGGGACCAGCCCGGCGAGTTCGTGGAGAAGGACCGCTACGACACCGTGTTCCTGCCGGATCAGGCCAGCCCGCTGGGCTCCTTCGTCAATCCCGCGACGGGAGAACGCCAGACCCTGATGGGCAACGTCGCGCTGGTCGAGAGCGACGCGTGGCCGTCGAAGTACGAGAACGACCTGCACTGGAAGGCGTTCTCCCCGCGCGTCGGGTTCGCGTACCGCCTCACTGATCGTACCGTGTTCCGCGGCGGCTACGGCATCTCGTATCCTCCGCAGACCTTGAGCCAGGATGGTCCGGCCCTTTCGGCGATCAACGCCGCGTCGACCGCCGTCTCGAACACGTTTCAGGTGCAGACCGGCAGTCCGAGTTCGATTCTGACGACGGTCGCCAACCCGCTGCCGTTCGGGATCAACCAGCCTCCGCGCCGCAACGTGAACGACGAGTTCTTCTACGGCAAGCTCATCGTCGCCAAGACCCCGGGCGATCCGCTGGCGATCGTCCACCAGTGGAACTTCGCGGTCGAGCAGCAGATCGGCACGCATGGCGCCCTCAGCGTGGCGTACGCGGGCTCGAAGGGCCGCAATCTCCTGCTGCAGGGCTTCGCGACCGTCTCGAACGTGAACCTGAACCAACTCGAGGACCAGTACCTCGCGCTGGGCTCCGCGGCGTTGCTGCGCCAGGTGCCGAACCCGTTCTTCGGCATCATCACCAACCCGGGAACGGTGATGTCACAGCCGACCGTCGCGGCCGGCCTCCTCTTGCGTCCCTACCCTCAGTACGACCGCGTCCTCCAACTCGATCCGCATGAGGGCAAGTCGGACTACCACTCGATGCAGGTGGCGTTCAGGAGGCGGTTCGCCGGCGCGGGCTTCGTGACCGTGGCCTACACCTGGTCGAAGCTGAAGGCGAACACCGACAGCGTCACGGCGTTCCTCGACGAGGGCTTCATCTTCGGCGGGATGGTCCAGAACAACCGGGATCTCGAGTCCGAGTACTCGATCAGCGCGTACGACGTCCCGCACAACCTCTCGATCGGCTACACCCTCGAGCTGCCGTTCGGGCAGGGCAAGCGGTTTCTTTCCAACGCCTCCGGCATCGTGAACGCTCTCGTCTCGGGCTGGCGCGTCAACGGCATCACGACCTACCGGAGCGGTCCGCCGCTCGGCATCACGCAGGTGCGCGCCGGAACGGCCCTGAGCCAGATGGGTGGCGGCGGCGGGTACTTTGGCGCGCAAGGCGTCTTCATGCGTCCGGACAAGGTTGCAGGCTGCGACACGAGCGTGTCGGGCTCGCGCACCGACCGCATCGATCAGGGGTGGTTCAATACCGCCTGCTTCACGGCCGTCCCGTTCACCGACGTCAGGTTCGGCAACGCGCCGCGCATCGACGGTGACATCCGGCTCGACGCGCTGTACAACTGGGACGCCTCGATCGGGAAGCAGTTCAACCTCCCGGGCAACATGAACATGCTGGTGACGGCCGAGGTGTACAACCTCTTCAACCGTACGCGGTTCGCGGCGCCCGGAAACCAGGTCGGCACGCCTCTGTTCGGAAAGGTCACGGCTCAGGTCAACCAGCCGCGGGCGATCCAGCTCGGTGTGCGACTCAACTTCTAGACGTCAGCGCTTCTGGCGCCGGCCACCCTCGACGCGTAGGTGGCCGGACTCCGAACCAGGCGGAGACCCGAACAACGCGGAGGCCAGATGGGCAGTCACAGCGTCGACGGAACGCTTTCGCGGCGGGAGTTCTGCGCCGTGCCCGCGCTGGCGGTCGGCGCAGCCGTGACCGCGTTCGGTCAGCATGCTCCCTTGACGGCGGGCGCCGTTGTCGAGCGCATCAAGGCGAACCTCGGCGTTCCCTGGCGGGGAGGGCCAACCGACACCTTCAAGGCCGGCGGCGTCGAGACCCCCGTCACGGGGATCGCCACGACCGTCATGTCGACCTACGACGTGATCAAGCGCGCGGTCGCGGCCGGCAAGAACATGGTCGTCACGCACGAGCCCACGTTCTGGACGGGCAATGACGACGTCTCCGGATTCGGCACCGACGCCCTGTACCACGACAAGCTGACGTTCATCCGCGATCGGAACGTCGTGATCTGGCGGTTCCACGATCACCTCCACGCCCGCCAACCGGACATGACCAGCGTGGGCCTCGCCCAGGCGATCGGATGGGGCGGGCTCGAAAGCCGGGACGAGCCACGGGTGTACGTGCTGCCGCCCGTGCGCCTCCGAGACCTCGCGAAGGACATCGAACGCCGGCTGGGCCTTCAGGCCATTCGCGTCATTGGCGACCCGCAGGCGCTCGTCAGGCGCGGGGCGCTGCTGCAAGGCGCGCCACCGTTCCACGCCGCCACGGTGTTCCCGAAGGTGGACGTCATCGTCGCCGGCGAGCAACGGGAGTGGGAAGGCGTCGAGTACGCGTTCGACGCCAACACCGCAGGCCAGAAGAAGGGAATGATCATCATCGGACACTGGGTGTCGGAAGACCAGGGGATGCGGCTCTGTGCCGACTGGCTCAAGACCTTCATCGCGGAGGTTCCCGTTGAGTGGATGTCGGCCGGGGATCCGTTCTGGAGACCATAGCGCGCCGCGCGGCGGTCGCGGTGTCGCCGCGCCGCGCTCTGTCAGAGGAGAATGACACCTTGGGTGACCCTGGCGAACGCTCGAACCGACCACGTCGATGGACTGCCGCGTTGCTCGTCGCGGCGACGCTGCTGTCCTTCGCCAACGCCTTCGCGCAGACCGCCGCGCCAATAGTGGCCGTCGAGGGCGGCCGGCTCCAGGGGGCGACCGAAGACGGGCTCGCGGTTTACCGCGGCATCCCGTACGCGGCACCGCCGGTCGGACCGTTGCGGTGGAAGCCGCCACAACCCGCAAGGACGTGGGAAGGGGTACGCAAGGCCACCGAGTTCGGCCGCGCCTGCATGCAGACCAACGAAGCCATTGCGAACCTGCCCGCTCCCTCGGAGGATTGCCTCTTCCTGAACGTCTGGACGCCGGCGGCACACGCGGGCGAACGACTGCCCGTGATGGTCTGGATTCACGGCGGCGGCTTCGTCGCTGGCACGCCAGCCGAGCGCCTCTATCACGGCGAATGGCTCGCCAGGAAGGGCGTGGTGGTCGTCTCGATCGGCTATCGGCTCGGGGTGTTCGGGTTCCTGGCGCACCCTGAACTGAGCGCCGAGAGCGACCGCCGCGTCTCGGGCAACTATGGTCTGCTGGACATGCTCGCCGGACTCCGGTGGGTGCAGCGGAACATCGCGGCCTTCGGTGGCGACCCCGCTCGCGTCACCGTGTTCGGGGAGTCGGCCGGCGCCGGCGCCGTCAGCGTGCTCTGCGCATCGCCACTGGCGAAAGGGCTGTTCCGGGCGGCGATCGCGCAGAGCGGCGCGTCGTTCGGGCCAATGGGCTCCGAGGGCGGCCCCGGTGAGAACATGCGGCTCGCAGCGGCGGAGCAGGAGGGCGCCACGTGGTCGAAGGCCATCGGCGCGCCCGGCGTCAGCGCGCTTCGCGCGATGCCGGCCGACGAGTTGCTCACGGCCACCCGGCGTGAACGAGTCGGATCCCGGCCGGTCGCTGACGGCTGGGCCGTTCCGGGCGACCTGTATCTGCTGTACGAGGCGGGACGTTACAACGACGTCCACGTGCTGATTGGCTACAACTCCGATGAAGCCGCCAGGTTCGGCACGCCTGGTTCGCAGAAGGAATACGTGGATCGCGTCACACAGCGGTACGGGCCGTTCGCGAACAGGATCCTCGCCGCCTATCCGGGGGGCGACACCCCGGAGGAGAAGAGGACGGCGCGAAACCTCATGCGGGACGCGTCGTTCGGTTGGCACACCTGGACCTGGGCCCGACTCCAGTCGAAGACGGGTCGGTCGAACGTGTTCCTTTACTACTTCGACGAGCCGTTCCCGCCCGACGCGCCGCCGCCAGGGTACGGGGCGCCACACGCCGAGGAACTCCCCTACGTGTTCCGTCAGCTCACCGAGCACAATCGCCCCGCACCGACACCGAAGGACGAAGCGCTCTCTGAGCTCCTGCGTACCTACTGGACCAACTTCGCCAAGACCGGGGATCCCAACGGTCCAGGCGTCCCCCGGTGGCCGGCGTTCACCAACAGCGCCCCGCGGGTGCTGCACATTGCCTCCGGGAGGACGTCGCCCGGGTCCATCGTGAACGAAGCCGGCCTGAAGCTCCTGGACGAGTACTACGCGTGGCGCCGCAGCCTGACGGCGTCCGAAAGTCGGGACTGAGCGCTTCACGCAGGGGCGGCGGCCGTCGGGTCGGTCGCCCCTCCGAGCCGAACGTGCCGGGACACGCTCACGGAGGTCGGCATGGCGCCTCGAATCCTCCTGCTCGCGCTGCTGCTCGCGAGTCCGGCCTATGCGCAGACGAGTGACGACTCGAGGCCCGCAACCTCGAACGTCTTCAACTCGCCGTATCCGCGCGTGTATCCCGACGGTCGCGCGGTGTTCCGGCTGGCGGCACCCCATGCCACGAAGGTGCAGATTGTGGGCGTGCCGGGACCCGATGCCCTGGACATGGTCAAGGGGCCGGACGGAGTGTGGACCATCACGACCCCCCCAGCCGTTCCGGGGTTCCACTACTACTGGTTCCTCGTGGACGGCCTGCAGGTCAACGATCCCGCCAGCGATACGTTCTTCGGGCATGGGAGGCAGACCAGCGGAATAGAGATCCCGACGCCGGGCGAGGGCTTCTTCTTGCCCAGGGACGTTCCTCACGGGCACGTGCGTACTGTCTGGTACCTCTCCAGGACCACTGGTGATTGGCGTCGCGCCATCGTCTACACGCCTCCTGATTACGACGGCGACACCAAGGCGCGGTACCCCGTGCTCTATCTCCAGCACGGCGGCGGGGAGGACGAGACGGGGTGGACCAGGCAGGGACGCGCGAACTTCATTCTCGACAACCTCATCGCCGAGAAGAAGGCGAAGCCGATGATCATCGTCAACGGACTTGGCTATGCCTTCAGGGCGGGCGAAGAGCGGGTGCCGCCCGTCATCGGAGCGCGCGGCAGGGCACGTCCAGGAAGCGGTCTGGTGGCGGCAATGGGAAGCACGGATGGCGTGCTGCACCCGTCGGCGCTGGAGGACGTGATGCTCCAGGACCTCATCCCCACCATTGATCGGTCCTTCCGGACGATCGCTGACCGCGACCACCGAGCGATCGCCGGCCTGTCGATGGGCAGCATGCAGACGCTGCAAATCGCGTTTCGGAACCTGGATACGTTCTCCTGGATTGGACTCTTCAGCGGCGCAGTCGTCACTGGTGACCTGGACACGGCCTACGGTGGGGTTTTGAAGGACGCCGCGGCGTTCAACGAGCGGGTGCACCTGCTGTGGCAGGGAGCGGGGACGGCCGAGACGACGCTGCTGCAGCGGCTGGAACAGTCCCACGACCTGCTGGAGAAGCGCGGCGTCAGGCACGTGATCTACAGGTCGGAGGGCACCGCGCACGAGTGGCACTCGTGGCGCCGGCATCTGTACGACTTCGCCTGCCGGTTGTTCTGAGTGGAGGTGAGGCCGGCCGCTGTCGCAGTGCACGAGTGGACGCGTCCCCGGGGAGATGCCGATGAAGAGACTCCTTCCTCTCGCCTTCGTTGTCGTGCTGCTTCCGTGGGGCATGGCAGGCGTCGCGCAGGGGCAGGAAACCGACGCGCGGCCGGATACGGAGATCGTCGCCGAGCAGTACTTGCTGGCCGGCAGCGCGACCCGGGGCTGTGGCGAATCGCAGGTTGCGGTGAACCCCGTGAACCCGAACCAGATCGCCGTCGCCACCATGTGCATCGTCCACCAGAACCGCGGGACCTTCCGGCAGACCGAAGAGGAGTTCGTGCACACCCCGCGCGCGACGATCACCCAGTTCGTGTTCACGCGCGACCGCGGGCTGACATGGACGACGATCGAGGACCCGATGCGGGATTACTTCGGGCGATATCGCTGCCTCGATCCGTTCGCGGGCTTCACTCCGGACGGCACCATGCTCCTGGGGTGCGAAGCGCACTTTTCCGTCGTCCGCTCACCCGAGGAGGAGATCAACAAGACGGTTCACCGCACGAGGCAGCACTTCGGTGGGTCGGCGCTCATTACCTCCACCGACGGCGGGCACACGTTCAGCCCGCCGATGCAGATCATCAGTTCGTACATGCCGAATGAGATCCTCGGCCCCTTCGTGTCCTTCGCACCAGCGGGCTCGCAAGGCGACAGGCCCGAGATCCGGGTTGACGCGTCCACCGGGAAGATCTACGTGGACGGAAAGAGTGCGGCGGCCGATCCGCCTCACCGACAGACGGTCGTGCGCACGTCCAGCGATCGCGGAGTCGGTTGGGGCATGGTCTACGCCTTCGATTCGCCAGAATGGCCGCAGGGCGGCGGCAGCGGGTACGACGTCGCGAACGGGATGATGGGCGTCGCGTACATCGCGTCGAGCGTGCCGGCCTCGCTCAACGCCAAGTGCCCGTGCCGCGTGTTCGGCGTGAGCACCGATGACGGCAGGACGTTCACGCGCTCGCTGCTGCCGGCGCCAGCGCCTGAGCCGGGAGGCCCGCTGTTGTTCATGGGCGGGATGACCGTGCTGGCCCACCCGACACGGAAAGGGATGTTCACGGTGCTGGTGGCCTCGTCGGGCGGGGCCGACGCGTACATCACGGAAGACGCGGGGAAGACCTTCACCAAAGCAGGCGCGGTGCCCGGCGTGCCCACGACGCGGACGGCGCATCTGACCGCGGCCTACAGCGCGAAGGGCATCATCGCCGTCACCTGGCAGGCGGTGTATCCGCTCGCGACGCCGAGCACGACTCGCATCGGGCCCCCGTTCGGGCTCGAGGGGTGGCACGAGGAGTGGACGTTCGCCGATATGCCGGATCGCTTCGAGATCTGGTCGGCCATCTCGCGCGATGGCGGCAGGACGTTCAGTGCGCCATTCAAGGTCAGCACGGCGCCGTCGCCGGGAGTATCCCGCCGCCGCGGCATGCGAAACCTGGGCCGCGACTTCATCAGCGTGGCCGTTGACGACGACTTCGTGCACATGACGTGGTACGACGACCGCGCCGGATTCCGGGCGACGTGGTACGGGCGGGTTCCGCTCGGCGACTTCAAGTAGCCGGTGGCGACGGTCGGCGAAGCCACAGGGCCGGGGCCACCCGGCCTGCGGCGGCGTGTCAGTCCAGCGGCCCGGACGTGAGGCGATCGTTCGAAATCGGCTTGAGGTCCCACACCTCGAGCGAGCGCACGGCCGCCGAGCCGCCTCGCGCGAAGACGCCGATGCCAAGCGCCTCGGTACTGGACGGGTAGACGCGGTCGATGATGGCCGTCCTGTCGTTCGCGAAGGTCTCGATGACCGACGCATCCAGCAGGATGCGGAGGCGCAACACGTCGCCGGCCACGAGATCCAGCGCTCCCTTCTTGAGCGGACGGCTCCGGGGACCTGGCGTGGCGGTGGGAGCGGGAGCCGAAGCGTTTCGGTTCGATTGTCTCGTGTCGCTGAAGAGCACCCGCTCGGTGCGGTCGTACCCGATCAGGGTCTGCTCCGACCCGTCCGGCGTGCTGCGTACCCTGAGGCCGACCTGCTCGGCGGTTCCGAGATCGATGTGAGCGACGATCTCGGTGCAGTCCCCCTGTAGCCCGCGCAGCAGCAGGGGACTCTCGTCGTCGACCTGGAGACTTTCGAAGGCGCGCCGTGTCGAGCGCAATGATGTCACCTCGGATGCGGGCTCGACGTGCAGGCGCCCGTCGCGAAGCGTCAGCACCCGCGGGAGCGAGATCGCCCCGGACCAGCCCGCATCGCGTGAGGCGCCGGGCCCTTCGGTCACCCAGCCCCACCAGATCCGCCGGCCGCGGGCATCTTCGAATGTCTTCTGGGCGTAGGCGCTGCCGTAGTCGATACGTCCTTCCGATTCCCGCTGAAACCGAAGGTCCCGATAGGTGCCCGTGAGGTAACGGTTGCCGGCCGCGACGAGGAGGATGGGCTTGCCATCCAGATAGAAGAAGTCGGGACACTCCCACATCGCTCCGCCACCGGGGAGGGCCGGATCCGCCTTGGCCGTCGCAAGGGGATGAAGGTACTCCCACTGGCGCAGATCGGGCGACCGATAGAGAAGTGCCATGCCGCCGACGCCCCGCACGCCGGAACCGATGACCATGTACCAGATGTCGCCGTCTCTCCACAGCGCCGGGTCGCGCCACCCAGCCACGGTCATTCCATCCGGCGGGGTCGCGATCACGGGGTTCTCGCGGATCTTCTTCCACACCCGCAAATCGGGATCGTCGGGGTCCGCCGCGACGGCCACCAGTTGTCTCTCGGGAATGAGCCCGGCGGCGCGATCGACCTGCTCGTTGGCTCCGGTGAAGCATGCGCCGGTGTAAACCAGCGTCGGTACACCGTTGTGAATGACTGCTGAGCCCGACCAGCACCCGTCCTTGTCCGGACCGCCCGGGGTCGGCGCGACAGCGACGCCGAGATTCCTCCAGTGCACCATGTCCTCGGAGACGACGTGGTACCAGTACTTCGTACTGAACATCGAACCACCAGGGGCGTACTGGTAGAACAGGTGATACCGGCCCCTCCAATAGAGCGGGCCGTTCGGATCGTTCAGGTAGTGCGCAGGCGGCACGATGTGATACTGCGGCCGGTGACGATCGCTGGCGAGTTGCTGGCGCAAGCCCCGATCCTCCGTTCCGCGCAAGGCGAGGGCAGCCAGGCTGGCACCGCCCAGGGACAGAAACTGCCGCCGCGTGGCCTCGAATGCCTTCTTCGTCATCAGGTGCGCCCGATCCTTCTCACGTCTCCGCGCCGTAGGAGATCTGCATGCGGCGCACGGCGAGCGCGGCAATCCACAGCACGACGCCGGTGAGGAGCAGCAGACCGAGCAGGGCGCCAGGGCGCGACGCGGGAGCCGCGGGCGCGGCCAGCAGCTGGATCAGCATCGGGGCCTCCGCGTCCATGGGCGCCGGCACGGGGCACAACGACTGCAGGTAGTAGAGGATGCTCATCTTCTGCAGCGCGTGCGGCAGGATGCCGTTCACGCCTTCCCAGGCGAGCAGCACCGCCGCCGGGATGATGGGATTGCGGACGTACAGGCCGACCGCGAGAAAGACGCTGCCGTACCCCACGCAGCCGAGCGCCGCCGCCGCCGCATACCAGAGCCCGTGCGACAGCCCGCCCGCGTTCCAGTAGGCCTCGATCTCGACCGGGTCGTGCGGCCAGAGCATGGCCGCGAACATGACGACGGCGCCGCCGGCGAAGATCGCCGCGGAGGCCATCAGCCCGGCCGCGTACTTGCCCGCCAGCAGCACCTCGCGCCGCGCCGGCGCCAGGAACCAGAAGTGCAGCGTCCGGTTGCTCATCTCGCCCCGGAACAGGTACATGAAAATGCCCAGGCAGCCGAAGAAGATGGCGAGCCGCAGGTAGAAGTACTGGAAGATCCCGGCAAAGACCATCCGGTCCTCCTCCAGGTCGAGCAGGCGCCTGATGCTGCGCTGCTGCAGCGCGCCGTCGATGAACAGGAGCCGCGCCCGCCGCTGCCCGTCGAAGTACACCACCTCGCGAATCTCGGTCCGCTCCTCGACCAGCCCCGCCCCGGTGGACGAGGCCACCGTCGTGAACGTCTTCCCGTCGTCGCTCACCTGGATGTTGAAGTCGCGGGTGTCGGACTCCGCGTCTTCGCCGCCCGCGCTGGCGTGCTTCACGACGACGCGCGCCACCGGCCGGACCGCTCCCAGATCCACCTGCAGGAACAACGGCCAGTCCTCGGCGCACCACTTGTCGTCGTGACCGCCCGCGACGCTCCCGTTGACCGCCTTTTCGGGCCCCTCGGTCTCGCTGCACGGAATGCTCCCCGTCGCGGGACGGTGGAGGGCGAGGTTCGCGCCGCCCTTCGGCCCGTAGACCTCAACCTCATAGATCCTGGCGACCGGCTCGCCGCTGTAAGAGGGGCGCGTGACATTCAACCGCACGAAGCGCGCGCCGGCCGCCGGCTCGATCACGTGCGTCGTCGTCCCGCTGTTCTGTCGTCGTTGCCGGACGCGCCGGGTCCGCACCGACCAGCGCTCCTCGGCGGGCTCCCCGAGCCGCGCCTTCACCTCGTCCAGCGCTTCGCCCTCCCGGACGCTGTCGAGCAGCGGCGGCGCCGTCAGACCGCGCCGGGCGAGCCGCTCGGTCTGGAACTTTGCCTCGATGCCGTGCCCGAAGAAGATGAGCGAGGGCAGGAGCGCCAGCGCGTAGACCCAGAGGGAGCGCTTCGCGAAGAACGCGCGCCGCAGCTCGATGCGCGCGATCGTCCAGGCCTGGCGCGCCCGGCTCTGGAAGGATTGGGGGGTCACGACTCACCGCCGATCAGGTACTCGTACAGCGCGTCCACGTTCTCGTCGGCCGCGACCACGCTCTCGATGCGGTGGCCGTCGAGCGCGATGCGACCGAGCGCACGCGCGAACAGCTCCCGGTCGCGGGTCATCACCAGCAGGCCGGCCCGGTCGTCGTGGAGCTTCACTTCGGTGACGTGCGGCTCGTTGAACAGCAGCGCCGCGACGCCGGAGGCCTGACCGTCGCGGCAGCGGACGATGTACTGGCTGGGATGCTCGTCGATCTCGTCGCGGACCTTGCGGATCCGGCCCTCGGCCACGATCGTGCCGTTGGCGATCAGCACGACCTGATCGCTGATGACGTCCACCTCCTGGAGCACGTGGCTCGAGAGGATGACGTGCTTCCCCTCGGCGGCCCAGGCTCGGAACAGGTCGATCGTCTCGGCGCGCACCAGCGGGTCGAGGCCGTTCAGCGGCTCGTCGAGCACCAGCACGTCGGGATCGTGCGCGATGGCCTGCGCGAGCCGCACGCGCTGCCGCATTCCCTTCGAGTAGGCGGCGACCTTGCGCGTCGCCGCGTCGGTCAGCCCCAGGCGCTCCAATGCTGTCCACGCCCGCTCTTCCGCTTCGGTCCGGCCGTACCCGAACAGCCGCAGCCCGGTCGTGATGAACGTGAAGCCGGTGGCCCACCGCGGCGCGCTGTCGTACTGCGTGGCGTAGCCCGTGATTCGCATCAGCGCTTCAGGGTTGCGAGGCGAAATCCCGCGCACGGCGATGCGGCCGTTGTCGGGGAAGATGAGGCCCGTCATCAGGTTCATGAGCGTCGTCTTGCCCGAGCCGTTCGGCCCGACGAGGCTGGTGATGCCCGGCGGGATCGTCAACGTGACGCGGTTCACGCCGAGCACCTCGCCGTAGAACTTCGAGACCTCGTCGAAGACCACTGCGGGCTCGCTCATCGAACCACCTCCACGGGCCGCAGCTTGCGTTCGATGACGAGGACGAGCAGGACCACGAAGCCGGCGAGCGCCATCAGGGAGGCCGCCGCGCCCGGCCCCTCGGGCGGCTCGACGCCGAGCAGCGCGCACCACACCCGGTTGACCGCCCAGGCGGGATCGAGGACGTGGCCCCACGTCACGCGGAAGACGGTGTCGACCATTTCGGACACGCCGGCCAGGATGAAGAACACGGCGAGGCTCACCGCCCCGGCCACGACCCGCCACTTCACGTAGGCGGAACTGGCCATCGCCACCAGGCTCAACACCAGCAGCCAGAGCAGGAACCCGGCCACCATGCCGGCCCCGAGCGTCCAGTTCGCCACGAACCACCAGCCGCCGGCCAGGCCGACCTGCAGCGCGAACAACACGAGCCCGGGAATCCACGTCACCACCGACAGCATGCCGGCGATGACCAGCAGCCGCGCCAGCGCGTAGCTCCAGCGCGTCAGGGGACGGCTGAAATACAGGGGGAGCGCGTTGTTGGCCAGGTCGGGCGCCAGCAGGCCGGGGCCGGCCAGGGCGGCGAGGAACACGGCGACCCCGCCCTGGACGTACATGAAGATCGAGAAGAACCGGCCGTCGACCTGGATGAACTCGCGAAACTCCCGGTCGAGCCCCTGGAGCAGCTCCACGTGATTGGCGAGGTAGATGAACCCGGCGCACAGGAGCGGCCACACGAACGACGCCATCGTGAGCAGGACGACCAGCCGCTGCTGATAGAGCCGCTGCCACGCATACCGCGGCAGGACCATGAACCGCGTCCAGGGTCCCGTGCGAGGTCCCGTGTACCGCCGATAGCCGCGCTTGTAGACCGACATGGGGAGTTATCAGTTATCAGTAATCAGTAATCAGTTATCAGTAATCAGTTCTCAGCTGCTTTCCGCATCACCGCTCGGCGGACACGCGCACCGGGTCGTCTCCAGGCGCGGACGCGAGGTGGCCCATGGCTTTCAGGAAGATCTCCTCCAGCGTGTCGCGCCGGTGGGAGAGCTTCCTCACGAGCAGGTTCTGTCGTTCCGCGAGCCCCCAGATCG
>JAHDVQ010000046.1:20078-22404 GCA_023384595.1 Vicinamibacteraceae bacterium
CGGTGGGAGAGCTTCCTCACGAGCAGGTTCTGTCGTTCCGCGAGCCCCCAGATCGCCTCGACCTCGACGCCGGCCGGCAGCACGATCCGCCAGCGGCCGCCGCCTTCGGAGATGCCCTCGGCGCGAATCTCCGGCAGCGCCGTCTGCAGGTGGGAATCGTCGCCGGTCACCTCCAGCTCGACGAAGCTCCGGTTCGAGCGCCGCTCTTCTTCCAGGTTGCAGTGGTGCACGATCGCGCCGTCCTTCATGATCACGGCCTCGTCGCACACCTGCTCGATGTCGCGCAGCAGGTGCGAGCACACGAGCACGTGCATGCCCTGCTCTTCCTTCATCTCGGTGATGAGCCTGAGCATCCTCCGGCGCGCGGCCGGATCGAGGCCGTTGGTGGGTTCGTCGAGGATGACCAGCTCCGGCCCGTGGACGATGGCCTGGGCGAGCTTGGCCATCTGCTTCATGCCGAGCGAGTAGGTCCGCAGCTGCCGGTACCGCGCCTCGCCGAGCCCGACGTGGAAGAGGACCTCGTGCGCCTTCTCGAGCGCGGCCTCGGGCGGGAGGCCCGACAGCTCCGCCATCTGGCGCAGGAAGGTGACGGCGGTCATCTCGCCGATGAACGCGTCGTTCTCCGGCATGTAGCCGATGCGCGACCGGGCCTCGCCCATGGTGCGCCGGCAGTCGAGACCGAGGATGCGGGCACGCCCCGCGCTGGGGCGGAGAAAGCCCAGCAGCGTCAGGATGAGCGTGGATTTGCCCGCCCCATTGGGGCCGAGCAGCCCTATCGCCCTGCCCCGGCCCGACACGCCGAGACGGCAGGTGATCCCGTGCAGGATCTCCCGCCGTCCCAGCCTGACCGTCAGGTTCTCGAGTTCGACAACCGCGATGTCGTCCAACGACGCTCCGATCCGCCGCGCTACCGTGAAGCGGCGCCCTCGACTGGCGTGGCCGCCGCCCGGCCCAGGCTCTCGAGCAGCATGAGATCCACGATCACTCCTGAGATACGAGTACGGCTGGCCGCATGGATCTGTTCCGGTGTGCCATTGAACACGACCAGGATCGGATCGCGCGAGGCGACGAGCTCGCTCAGCGCCGGGTTCGAATTGAGCGCCGACAAGATGCTCAGCGCGCCCTTCGCGTTCAGCCACCAGAAGCCCGACGGGTGGAGCCCGGCAGACGCGGGAAGCTGCGCGAGGAACTCCGGCGTCCAGACGAGCGGGGAGCCCCCGTTCCGGGTCGCGATCGCCCGCTCGGCGACGGCGCGATCGGAGGCCGCCACCAGGTAGCCCCTGTCGTACGTCCAGGTGATGCCGAGCGGCAGGGCTCCCGGCCTGATGGTGTTCCAGGTCCGTCCGCCCGCGCTCGTCTGCTCGATCGCGACGCGCTGGTCCTGCTCGTCCGGCCCGAGCTCCGCGTTGAACGCGTCCACCAGCGAGCGGAGCGAGCTGTCGATCGTCGCCGGGTCGTTGGCCACGGTCGCCATGACCCACGACGGGCCGGCGACCGTCATGCCCGTCACCGCCACGGCCGTCTCAGACCCCACGGCCGCGCTCAGGTTCCGGAGGAAGCCGGCGCCGAGCTTCTCGTCGGCCTCGGCGAGGCCGCGTTCGAAGTCGGGGGCCTCGGGGGCGAGCCGCGCGGTCAGCTCCTCGAACACGTGCAGGGGTTCGCGGGTGGACGCGTAGCCGGCCAGCAGCGCGTCGGCGGGGAGGTACTCCGCCGCACCCCCGGAGCCGGCGTCCGCCAGCCACGCGCCCATCCCCGTCCGCTGCCCGTCGAACGCGAGGGTGACCTCGTTTTCGAGCGCCCCCGCGGGCGCGCGCTGCTCGACGAAGACGTACTTCATCCCCATCATCCCCGCGAACTCAATCGGCGGCGCATCGTCTTCGGCGGCCATGGCGACCAGCGGCGGCGCGTCCATCGCGAACAGCCAGCCCACGCCGCGGGCGTATCGCTCGCCGATGGCGGCCGCAAACGGGGAGCCGGCGCCCTGGCCGAGGTGCGCGAGGGCCCACGCCAGGTTCGACGGCGAGTTGGACACCACGAGGAGGTCGTCCGAGACCGAGAACGCCGGCGCGGTGCCTTCCGCCTCCGCGAAGAGCTCCGCCATGGCGCTCGCGAGTGCCGTCCGGCTGCCCGGCTTCACCTGGGCCATCACCATGGGCACGGGCTCGGCGCCCCCGGGGAAGCTGGCCGAGAACGCGATCTCGTCACCGAGCATCCCGTTCACCGAGTGGATGCGGTTCACGATCGCCTTCAGCTCTCTTCCCGCCTCCGACTGCCACCAGGCGCCGAACGTCGCGTTCTGGGCCGACTGCTCCTCGGCCAGGCCGAG
>JAHDVQ010000046.1:22504-26849 GCA_023384595.1 Vicinamibacteraceae bacterium
GCCACCAGGCGCCGAACGTCGCGTTCTGGGCCGACTGCTCCTCGGCCAGGCCGAGCGCGACGCCAATCGTGAGGCCGGGGTTCGGGATCGCGCCGAAGACGAACGCGCCCGAGGGAAGATACGGCAGCAGCGCCGAGTTGGTCCGCAGGTCGGTGGGGACGCTCGCCAGCTCGCGTTCGATCTTCACGAGCGAGGCGAGCAGCTCGATGTACGAGGCCGCATCCGGACTCCAGGACACGGCCTCGGCGACCGAAGTCGCGAGCGTGGGCATGGTGGCGGCCTGCTGGCCGGGGCTGAGGACCAGCCTCTTGCCGGGCTGGTTCACCGCCACCGAGCCCTCGACCACCGAGACGACCGAGCCTCCCAGGCCGGCCGACACGGCGAACACGGTGCCCTTCACCGAGGCGATGGAATTGCGCGTGAGCACCCGCAGGCTGCCGCGCCGTTGCGCGGCCGCCTTGACGATGATGTCGCCGCGCTGGAGGTGAATCGCCTGGCCGCTCCAGGCCGCGGTCAGGAACAGCTCCGTCCGCTCGTTGACCTCGACGAGCGATCCGTCGGCGAGCCGCAGGACCGCGCGCGCGCCAGGGCCCGTGCGAACGGTTTCCTGCTCCGCGATGGCGGCGCCGGTCTCGAGCGCGCCCACGGGCAGGCGGTACAGATCCCCGCTCGCCGCGACGACGGTCGCCCGCGGGCCGCCGGGACCCAGCGCGCCGTCGATGGCGTCGCGCCCGAGGTACACCGCGGCCAGGATCACCGCGGCGGCGGCGGCAATGGTGCCCCAGGTGCGCCAGCGCGACGGGGTTCGTCGTGGCATGGCGACGACGGTTCGCGTGCCCTTCATCTCCGCGAGCCGGGCGCGACAGGCGGCGCACCGGCTGAGATGATCCTCCAGGAGGAGGCGGCGGCTGCCGCCCAGGTCGTGGCGCAGGTACGAGTCGAAGTCCTGCCGGAACTCCGCGCACGTGGCGCTCGCGGGGCTCGCCAGCTTCTCCCACACGCGCGTCCGTACGGCATCGAGCGTGCCGGCGTCCACGTGCTCGTTCTTCATTTCCCTGAGAGCCCGGTCCAGACGGTCTTCGGACATCGCCAACCTCCTAGCGTTCCATTTCGGCTTGCAGCCGGAGGCGGATCCGGTGGAGCCTGACAGCCACGTTGTTCTTCCCGATCCCGAACATCCCGGCCAGCTCGTCGATCGACAGCCCCTCGACGTGACGCAGCAGGAACAGGCTGGCCTCATCCGTGTCCAGGGACGCGATGGCGCGGCGAAGCTGCTCCTTCAGCAGCCCTGGAGGCTCGATGGCTGCGTGAGGCGCGCTGTCGTCGTACACCGACTCGGCGTGCAGGACCCGGCGGCGCAGGACGTCCACGGCGGCGTTGACGGCCGCGCGCCGGAAGAAGGCGGCGGGCTGCGCCAGATCCTCCGCCTCGCCACCGCGGGCCAGCACCCGCAGGAAGACGGTTTGCAGCACGTCCTCGGCGTCGGCCGGGTTCCCGGTGACGCGCAGGGCCGCGCGGAACACCGCCTCGTAGTGGCGCTCGTACAGCTCGCCAAACCCCGCGGGCGACGTGATGAACGGCATCGGGTCTGGCAGATCGTCGATGTGTGCGGTGACTGTCGTCAACTCGTCCGCCTCACCACCTAGACGGTCGAGGGCGGCATCCATTACAGCGGCGGGCAGTCTTTTTGCCGCGGGGCGAGGGCGGCCTTACCTTGCGGCCCCCACCATTCGCGCCGGCAGGGTCACGAGGGCGCGGAGCGCGCTGAAGACGCCCTCGACGGCGATGCCCACCAGCCTGAACGGCAGGGTGAACAGCCAGACCACCGGGTAGAGGACCAGGGCGAGCAGGGCGAGGGGCCAGCAGACGACCAGGAGAATGAGCCACAGCAGGAACTTGACCATCGCAGCCTCCGCGCCGCGCATCCCGGCGTTACCAGTAGATACGTTGGCCGGCCGCCGAGGTTGCGAGCGGTCAAGACGCCGCGCGCCACACGTCGTGCCGACCGCGCGGCGTTGTGCGAGGATCGTCGCCGTGGCCACCGACACGCCGCATCCGCTCGCGCCTCCGGCAGTCACCGGCATGCCCGTCGCCGGCGTCGACACGCCGGCGCTGCTCCTCGATCTCGACGCCTTCGAGGCGAACGTCCGTACCATGGCGGCGGCCGTGGCCTCGTCGGGCGTGCGGCTGCGGCCTCACGCGAAGGCGCACAAGTGCTCCGAGATCGCGCGCCGCCAAGTGGCCGCCGGCGCGGTCGGCGTCTGCTGCCAGAAGGTCAGCGAAGCCGAGGCGATGGTGGCAGGCGGCGTCAACGACGTGCTCGTGGCCAACGAGGTCGTCGGCGCGCCGAAGCTGGCGCGGCTGGCCGCGCTGGCCTCACACGCGCGCGTGGCCGTGTGCGTGGACGATGCGGAGAATGCGGCCGAGGTGAGCCGGGCCGCGCGGGCCGCGGGTGCCAGCCTCGACGTGCTCGTCGAAGTGGACGTCGGCGGCCGGCGCTGCGGCGTGCCGCCGGGCGAGCCCGCGCTGTGGCTCGCGCAGCACGTCTGCGGCCTCGACGGCCTGCGCTTTGCCGGTCTGCAGGCCTACGACGGCTCCTCGCAGCACCTGCGCTCCGTCGCGGAGCGGCGCGCCGCCATCGCGCGCGCCGTCGAGCACGTCCGCGTGACGCGCGACCTGCTCGCGGGGCAGGGCATCGCGTGCGCGACGATCACCGGGGCCGGCACGGGCACCTTCATCTTCGAGCAGGCCAGCGGCGTCTACACCGAGCTGCAGCCCGGCTCCTACGTCTTCATGGACGCGGACTACGGCAGGAACGCGTGGGACGGCTTCCCGAGCTTCCGGCAGAGCCTTTACGTCTGGACCACGGTGATGAGCACGCCCGCGCCGCATCGCGTGGTGGTCGATGCGGGCATGAAGTCGCACAGCATCGACTCGGGCATGCCGGTCGCTGCCGACTGGCCCGGCCTCGGCTACGTGAATGCGTCCGACGAGCACGGCGTGCTCGAGCGCGAGGGCGGCGTCCCGATGCCACGGCTCGGGGAGAAGCTGCGCCTCGTGCCCGGCCATTGCGATCCCACCGTCAACCTGCACGACTGGATCGTCTGCGTCCGCGGCAGCCGCGTCGAAGCCGTCTGGCCGGTGAGCGCGCGCGGAGCGTTCTACTGACGCGGACGCGCCGTTGACGGCGCCCGTGTCGCCTCGGAAGGGCGAAGCGACACGGGCACACCGCAGAAGCGTGAGCGCTGGGCTACCCTAGTAGCCCGCGGCCGGCGCCTCGTTGCCGATGAACACGCCGTTCCGGTGCGTGTTCAGGCACAGGGGATGGGTGAAGACGCTCGCGCCGTCGACGCTCGAGTAGCTGATGTCGTCCACGAGTGGCCCTCCGGGTGGGTTCATCGACGCCAGGCCCCGCACCCGCTTCGCGATCTCGTGGTCGGCGCACGACGTGTCGCCGCTCACGCCGAGCCCGCCGACGATCCGGCCGTCGCGGTACAACGGCACGCCGCCGCCGAAGAAGATGAGCCCGCCCGCGATCTGGTTGCGATCGCTCATCCCGCCCGGCGCCTGCAGCAGGTGGGAGGCGAAGAGGTTCGACTGCCCCAGGCTCCAGAGCGAGTGCCCCGGCTGCGTGAACGTGTAGAGCCGCGCCGTCGAGAGCGCCAGCACGTCGAGGCTGAAGGCGTTGGCCGTGTAGGCCTTCGCCTTGGCGATCGCCTGGCTCCCGGGCCACACCTCGGTGGGGTCGTCCGTCGACGTGGCGGCCGCGCAGATCTCGCCGTCGCGGTTGACCACGGCGGCCCACATGCGCGTGCCCGCGAAGAGGCCGCCGACCGCACCCCCGTTGGCCACATCGGCCGCGCTCACGAGCAGCGAGGAGAGCTCCGCCGCCGAAGGCAGCGCCTGGCAGTTTCCGGCCGCCTCCACGCGGGGGAGGAGCGGCGTCGAATGGCGCCCGAAGGCCATGACGCCAACGACCAGCAACGTTCCCGCGACAGCCCCGACCATCCAGTGTGTCCGCATGGTGCGCTCCTTTCCCGCCGGCCGGACCTGCGGCCAGCGAGGCGTCGGCCCGGCCCTCGCGAGGCGAGCGTCGGGCGTGTCCACGACGAACTGGGGGAGTGAGCGGAATCATACTCCTGATCAGCGCCGATCCTCCGCCAGAAGGACGTGGCGACGTGGGCGGGCTCGCCACCCGCCGGGTCAGGATGACGGCGAGCCATACGGCGCCGGGGCAGGATCCGGCGCGCCATGGATGAGCCTACAATGACCGCGGCAGCGGGCCCTTCCTGCTGCCGCCATATCAGGGAGGCTCATATGCCACGCCATCGAGCAACCCTCAGGG
>JAHDVQ010000047.1:0-4133 GCA_023384595.1 Vicinamibacteraceae bacterium
CGATTGTGGCCATGACGGCGCTCGTGCGCGGCTTCGGCCAGCAGCTCGAGACGCTGATCCGGCAGATGGGCTCCGACACGATCTACGTGTCGAAGATGAGCATCAGCAGCTTCTCGAGCGGCAAGAGCTTCTGGGATCTCATGAAGCGCCCCGACCTCACCGAGGCCGATGCGCGCGCGATCGCCGAGAGCGCCCCCTCGGCGGGCGTCGTCACCTACCACCTCGGTGAGGGGCCCGGCGGCCGTGCCGAACGCATCACCTACGCGAGCACGGCGACCAAGCGCATGGGCATCATCGGCGCCGAGTCGAACTGGCTGCGCGTGAACTACCTGGAGATGGGCGCGGGCCGCTTCTTCTCGGAGTTCGAGGAGCAGCGGCGGCGCAACGTCGTCGTCCTCGGGAAGGCGCCCGCCGATACGCTGTTCCCCAACACCGATCCCGTGGGCAAGCAGGTGCGCATCGGCCAGCACCAGTTCACCGTGGTCGGCGTGCTCGGTGAACGCCCGGGGCTGCTCGGTGCCAACACGAACGAGTTCGTGGTCATGCCCGCGAGCACCTACGACAAGCTGTACCCGCGGGTGCGCATCCGCGGCTACCTGGCGCGGTTCCTCGTCATCGGCGCCATCGCCAGGGAGGGCGCCTCGCGCGAGGCGCTCATGAGCGAGGTCGAGCAGATTCTGCGCGTGCGGCACCGGCTGCGCCTCGACCAGGAGAACGACTTCGACATGCTGACGTCGGACTCCATCCTGCGCATCATGAACCAGCTCACGCAGGCCGTCGTGCTCGCGCTGTTCGTGGTGTCGTCGATCGCGCTCATGGTCGGCGGCATCGGGGTGATGGCCATCATGACGATCTCGGTCACCGAACGCACGCGCGAGATCGGTGTGCGGAAGGCGATCGGGGCGAGACGACGCGAGATCCTGATTCAGTTCCTCATCGAGGCCGTCGTGCTCACCTCGGTGGGCGGCCTGCTCGGCATCCTGTGCGGGGCGGGTATCGGCCTGGCCGTGAACCACCTGGCCGGCTTCCCGCTCGGACTGCCGCTCTGGTCGTTCGCCCTCGGGATTGGCTTCTCGGCCACCGTCGGCATCTTCTTCGGGCTCTATCCCGCCTTCAAGGCCGCACGGCTCGATCCCATCGAAGCGCTGCGTTACGAATAGCCCGCCGGGGCGCCGCCGCCCGCCGTTCGGCTACCGGGCCAGGCGCTTGAGCAGCTGCACCTGGCCGGCATGATAGAGATCGTGCGAGGCGACACCGCGCACGAGATACGCCCGCGTGTAGGCGCTGCCGGGTGCGGGCGCGTCGAGGCCGGCGGGCTCGAGCGCCGCCACGACCTCGCGCAGGCGCCGGTGCTCGTCGTCGAGCAGCGCGAGGTCGTGCCGCCACGCCACGGTCAGGTCGGTGCCCCGGCCGGCGGCCGGCTCAGGCCGCACGAACCAGTTGCTCCCCTTCAGCGGGAAGCGGCCGCGCGGCGCGCCGGTCAGCCGCGCCGTGACGGTGTATTTCCAGTAGGCCGCGTGGACGGCGATTTCCCAGATGTTGTGGCGCCCGGGTCCGGGCCGCCACGCCGCGTCGCCGGCCGTCACGCCGCGCAACGCGCCGCGCAGCGTCGGCCCGTGCCACGCCTTCCGGTCGAAGCCCTCATCGATCCATGCCAGCAGTTCATCGACGCGCGACACGGTGGCCTCCGTGAGTCCCGGCTCACTTGCGCACGGCTTCGGGCTCTCGCGGCCGCGCCGCCAACTTCCGCCCGTCTCGCGTCGTGAGCACGAGCCAGCCGTCGGCGCGAATTTCGAAGGTCGACACAGCCCCGAGCAGATCGAGGAAGGTCTGCTCCTGCCGCATCAGTTCGGTCTCGCACGCCATGCGGGTGACGCGCGTCGGACCCACGCGAATCGTGTCGCCCTCGATGGTGACCCCGGCCGAATAGCGATTGCACGACGTGGTGCCCGAAAGCCCGCCCTGCTTGTCGAAGTCGAGCGTCGGCTGCTGCTCGTCGTCTTCGACCTCCTCGTCGCCGAGCAGTTCGACCATCCACTCGGTCGCGGCGAGCTTCGAGGGCGCCTCCGGTCCGGTGACCGGTTCGACCGGGCCCTGCTCGGTGCAGGGTGGAAAGGCTTTCCCGCCAATGGTCAGCGTCGCCTCGTGCCCCTTGTTCCAGAATTCGATGCGGCCCATCTCGCCGGGGCCTTGCCCCCCGTAGCGCGCGCCCGAGGCCGCCTTTACAGGCTGGAGGCGGTGCAACACCCCGTCCATGTCGAGCACGAGCACCTTCCCGTCCATGCGCACGCCGACCGTCTTGTCGCCGCAGTCGAAGCGCGTCGTCTTCGCGGTGTCGTCGGGCCGGGCCACGGCCTGCCCGGTCTGCGTCCGCGGCGCGGCGGCCGCCGAGGCGGCCACGGCGGCTGTGGCGCACGTTGCAGAGACGATGGCGCAAACGGCGAGCGTTCGGGGCGTCATGACCGGGAGCCTCCTTCCCATGGTCGGGGGAACTACATCAAGCATACGACACCCAGGTCAGTGCTCGGCCTTGAGGTCCGCCAGCTTCGTCAGCGACATCGGACGCTCGCGGCGGATGCGGGCGGCGCTGGTCCGCGTCCGTTCGCTCGGCTCGAAGAGCGCGACCAGATCGTCGGTCACGTCGATCACCGTGACGTCCTGCGCCTGGAAGTCGAGAGCGGGCGCGATGGCCGCGAGTCCGTGCCGCGCGGCCACCTCTGCGACGCCCGGGGCGACGGGCGCCAGCAGGTCGTCGACCGGCACGCGGCCGAAGCCCTGGAAGTGGAGCTGCCTCTGGAGATCGCGTCCCCGGCGCTCGAGCGCGGCCACCGCGTCACGGTCTCCGGCGGCGCGCGCCTTCTCGAGCTCCGCGCGCCACCCGGCCGCAGGATTGTGACGCGACGCCGCCCACGCGACGGCGATGGCGCGGGTATCGTAGGTCCCGAAGCGGGGCGGCCCGGCCTTGCCTGGCGCCTGGGCGGCGCACGGTGCGCCCATCCCTCCAGCCAAGACGAGCGACATGGCAACCAACGCAATAGCTCTGACGGCCAGCATGATGCCTCCTTGCGGCCTCCTCCGCGGAGGCCGCCATCTGCATCTACGGCAGATCGGGGAGAACGTGACGCCCGAGCGCCAGCTCCACGGCGGCGTCGGCGTGCAGCCGGGTCGTGTCGAAGGTGGGCAATGCCATCGGGTGCCCCTCGAGCAGCATCGCGATCTCGGTGCAGCCCAGGATGACGCCCTCGGCTCCGCGCTCCGCGAGCCGCTCAATCACGACACGGTAGCGTTCGCGCGAGGCATCCAGCACGCGGCCGAGACACAGCTCCTCGTAGATGACCCGGTGCACGTCGGCGCGGTCATCCTCGCCGGGGACGAGCACGTCGAGGCCGTGGCGCTCGCGGAGGCGGCCGGCGTAGAAGTCTTCCTCCATCGTGAAGCGCGTGCCGAGCAGGCCGACCGTGCGGAGGCCGGCGCGCAGGATGGCGCCGGCCGTGGGGTCGGCAATGTGAAGCAGCGGCACCGTCACGGCGGCTTCGATCGCGGGCGCGACCTTGTGCATCGTGTTGGTCGCCAGCACGATCAGGCCCGCCCCGGCGCGCTCGAGGGCGGAGGCCGCGGAGGCCAGCTCGCGGCCGGCCTCGTCCCAGCGTCCTTCGCGCTGGAGCATCTCGATGTCGTGGAAGTCCACACTCCAGAGGATCAGGCGGGCCGAGTGGAGACCGCCGAGACGCGCGCGGATGCCCTCGTTGATCGCGCGGTAGTACGGCACGGTCGATTCCCAACTCATGCCGCCGATGAGGCCGATGGGAAGCATGGCAATACAGTACAGGCGTTGGGCGTTGGGCGTTGGGCGTTGGGCGCTCCAGGCTCCAGACTCCAGACTCCAGGCTCCAGGCTACCGCAATGCAGCCCCAGCGAACGTTGGGCGAGAACGGTGGGCGATCTACCGCACGGAGGCTGTGCGGATGCGCAACGACACTCGTCTTTCTCGGGGGGAGGGGCGGGGCGATGATAGCACGCCGCCGGACTCCGGATGCCGGACGCCGGACGCCGGACTCCGGATGCCGGACGCCGGATGCCTACTTCACCGACACGATCTCGATGTCGCCCTCGCGCTGGAGCACAGTGACGCC
>JAHDVQ010000047.1:4233-8126 GCA_023384595.1 Vicinamibacteraceae bacterium
CCTACTTCACCGACACGATCTCGATGTCGCCCTCGCGCTGGAGCACAGTGACGCCGACGTCGCGGGGGTGCCGCTCGAGGAGCAGGTCGAGCGAGCCCTCTCCCACGCGGAGGCCCGAGATGCGCAGCCAGTCGAGCGTGTCGGGAAGCGCGGCCCTCGCGAACGTGACTCGTCTCGCGCGCGCGTCGATCTGGAGGCCGAGCGCCGCCTCGAGCAGCAGGAACACCGCCCCCGCGGCCCACGCCTGCGGTGCGCACGCCACCGGATAGAGCGTCGGGCTCTCGCTCGCGTGCCGCTCGAAGCCGCAAATCAGCTCGGGCAGCCGGTGGAGGTCCATCGCCTGACTCAGGTCGAACATGGCGCTCAGCACGCGCGTCGCGCGCACGGTGTGTCCGTACCGTGCCAGACCGGCGGCGACGAGCGCGTTGTCGTGCGGCCAGATCGAGCCGTTGTGATACGACATCGGGTTGTAGCGCGCCTCGCCCGAGGCCACCGTCCTGATGCCCCACCCGGCAAACGATCGGTCGGACATGAGGGTCGCGGCCAGGCGTTCCGCGTGTTCACCGGGCACGATCCCTGTCAGCAGGCAATGCCCCGGGTTCGACGTCCGCACGCGGCAGGGACGCTTGTCGCCGTCGAGCGCCAGCGCGTAGGTGCCGAGTTCCTCGCACCAGAACGCCGCATCGAAGCGGGCCCGGAGACGCTCCGCGCGCTCGTACCACTGACCCGCCAGCGCCATGTCGCCCCGCGCCGTCGCCAGGCGTGACGCGCCGCGCCACGCCGCGTAGGCATAGCCCTGGATCTCGCAGAGCGCGATGGGCGGCGAGGCCAACGTGCCGTCGGCATGGAAGACGGCATCGTTCGAGTCCTTCCACCCCTGGTGCACGAGCCCCGTCGCCTGCCGGCGCGCGTATTCGATGAAGCCGTCTCCGTCGGGATCGCCGTCGGTCTCCATCCATCCGAGCGCCGCGACGATGTGCGGCCACAGGGCATCGGCGAACGCGAGATCGCCCGTCCGTTCGACGTAGCGGTCGGCCAGCAGCACGAAGAGCGGCGTGGCATCGGCCGATCCGTAGTAGCGCCCGAAGGGCACCTCGCCCAGCGCGGCCATCTCGCCGTTGCGCATCTCGTGCAGGATCTTCCCCGGCTGCGCGTCCTGCGCATCCACATGGCTCGTGGCCTGCGCGTCGGCGAGGAACGCGAGCACCCCGCGCGCGAGCGCCGGATCGAGCCACAGCACCTCGAGCGCCGTGAGGAGCCCGTCGCGGCCGAACGGGGTGCTGAACCACGGAATCCCGGCATAGGGGTAGGCGCCGTGCGGCGTCTCCGAGGTCATCATCCGCAGGTCCGCCATCGATCGCCGCATCCAGCGGTTGAAGACCTCGTTGGACGACGTCACCGTCGCCGCACCCGCCGGCGAGCGCCCGCGCTCACGCCCCGCGAGCAACGCCGCCTCGAAATCGAGCCCGCGCCGCGGGGACGCCGACACGGCGTGCCGGTTCGATGCGCTCGCGGCCGTCCCGGCCGGCACGGCGACGCTGGCTCCGTGGGCGTCAGCCGCTTCGAGGACCACGGCGAGCTCCAGGTCGTCGCTCGTGTGGGGCTCGAGTGACACCACGAACGACACCGAACGGTCGGCGACCACCGAAGGGGCCCTGTTCCACTCGAGGCGCGTCCTGCGCTCGACGCCATCGAGGCCGCGGTAGCCGAGCGCGATCGCCACGGGCAACGCCGCGCTCTCCTCGCCATGCTCGCGCGCTTGGTGAACGGGCACGTCGGGGAGCCGGATGCCCCGGACCGGCCGCCGGGCGCCGCGCACCTCGAAGATGTCGGCGAAGTCGGCGTCGAACCTGAGCGTGAGGGGCACCTCGACGCGCTGCCGGGCGTGGTTCGAGACCCGCAGCCGCTCGCACACCCCGCCATCGCGCAGCACGCGGGCGCGGTAGACGTGGATCTCGCCGCGCGCGAGCACGAGCGTCTCGCCGCGGAACACGTCTCTGTTGGTCATGTCGGCGCTGAACAGCACGTTGTCGTCGCTCGTCGTCGAGTTGAGGAGGAACGGACGGCCGTGCCCCATCGTCAGCTCGAAGCGCGAGAGGAATCGCGTGCCGCCGTGATAGATCCCCTGCTCGCCGGCCTCGGCCGGGACGATGTCGCCGTGCGGATCGAACACGGCGAACGTGTCACCGTGCTTCAGCACGCGGGGCGCCGCCGACCGCTCGCCGTCGGCCACGATGTAGTACTGCTCGCCCAGATGCAGCGTGTCTGTCTCGGGCATCGCTTCCCCGTCCCTGACCTAGGCGACGCGTTCGGCGCGCACGGACCCGCCGACGCGCCGCGGCCCGCGACGGCCCGACTGGAGCCGCGCGTAGATGTCGACGTAGTCCGACGCCATGCGCTCCGCGGTGAATCGCTCGTCGAAGGCCGCCCGGCACGCGCGGCGCGACAGGCGGCCCACCCGCGCGGCCGCCGAAATGGCCTCGTCGAGCGACCCCACGATGAAGCCCGTCACTCCATCCTCCACGATCTCGGCCACCGAGCCGCCACCAAACGCGACGACCGGCACGCCGCAGGCCAGCGCCTCGATCATGACGAGGCCGAACGGCTCGGGCCAGTCGATCGGGAACAGCAGCGCCCGCGCCCCGCCGAGGAATGCGCTCTTCGCATCGTCGCCAATCTCGCCGACGAAGTCCACGAGCGGGTTGTCGAGGAGCGGCGCGATGGTCGACTCGAAGTACGTGCGGTCGGCCGGATCGACCTTCGCGGCGACGCGAAGGGGCACCCCGCAGGCCGTCGCGATGGCAATCGCGCGGTCCAGACGCTTCTCCGGTGAGATGCGGCCCATGAACGCGAAGTACTCACCGGGCTCGGGGCTGAACCGGAGCAGGTCCCGGGGGAACCCGTGATGGACGGTGCCTACCCAGTGCGCGCCCTCGAGCGGAGCACGCTGCGCATTGGAAATCGAGACGAGCGGCACGTCGTCGAACTCGCGGAACAGCCGTCCCAACTCCGGCAGGTCGAGCCGTCCGTGCATCGTCGTCACGTGCGGCGTCGACAGGCGGCGCACGACCGGCAGGTGCAGCGGTCCGATGTGGAAGTGAATCACGTCGAACTCACCCGCCCGCTGCGCCACCTGTTCGACGAGGAGCATGTGTTCGGCGAGCGAATCGACGCACGTGCCCCGCAAGCGCTGTGCTTCGTCGCAGACCGACACCAGCCGAGCGGCCGTCCGCGAGTCGCCGCTCGCGAACAGTGTGACGTCATGGCCCTGCCGGACGAGCTCGTCCGTCAGGTGTGCGACGACGCGTTCGGTGCCACCGTAGAGTCGAGGCGGCACGCTTTCGTGCAGTGGAGCTACCTGGGCAATTCTCATCGCGATCTTCCTGTCCATTCCCGAAAATCGAACAAACCGCGCTGACCGAGTCGCGCGGCGGCCTGAAGCTGTACCAACGGAAATAGCAACGGGCGGACCAACGGTGCTCACTGCAACCGGCTCGGATAATGCTGACGAAAACCGGGCTTGCCGCGGATCTCGCGTTCAAGGCTGAGCCAAGTGGCGAGACAGCGTCACGTATCGCGGATGTACACTGCGCGCATGCCCCATCGCCTGTCCGGCTGCACCGCGGCGGCAGTTCTCGTGCTCGCGTCGTTCTCAGCGCCGTTGACGGGCACCACAACGGTGCGGCGCCTTGAAGCGCCCGCCGGCGCGGGGAGCGGCATGTTCTCGCTCGTGGCCTCGCCTTCGGGCGACGTCCTCCTCAGCTGGATCGAACCGCTGGCCGAGAAGGGACACGCCTTCCGCGTCGCCCGACTCGACGGCACACGATGGCGCCCTCCGGCCACCATCGCCACCGGCGACGACTGGTTCGTCAACTGGGCCGACCACCCCTCGG
>JAHDVQ010000047.1:8226-12173 GCA_023384595.1 Vicinamibacteraceae bacterium
CACCAGGCTGGACGGCGCCGGTACCCGTCGCGCGCGACGGCTGGGTCATGCCCGGCTGCCCGACCAACGGCCCCGTCGTGACTGCGCGTCACCGACGCGTGGCCGTCGCGTGGTTCACCGCCGCCCACGATGCACCGCGCGTCAAGCTGGCATTCTCCGACGATGCCGGCGCGACGTTCGACACCCCGATCGAAGTCGGGGCCGAGGCGCCGCACGGCTGGCCCGCCATCGTGATGCTCGACGATTGGAGCGCCGTGGTGAGCTGGATGGAAGGCACCGGCGCCGATGGCGACGTGCGCCTGCGCCGCGTGTGGCGCGATGGCCGCATGTCGTCCCCGCTGGTCGTCGCGAAGGTGCGCGCGGGTCGCGCCGCGGGGATTCCCCAGATGGTCCGCCACGGCGACTCGCTCATCGTGGCGTGGCGGAGCGACCGCGTGGAGACCGCGGTGGTGGACGTGCCGGGCGTCCGGTGATGACCGGCTAGGGCGGGTTCGCCGGAGCGCCCCACACGTATATCGTGCGCACGCGCGCGCCGGGGGGTGCGATGTCGCCGCGAACGAGGTCGACACCCGCCGGTTCCTCGAGGCCAAGCGTCAGTCCCTGGTCCCTCAACACGAGGCACGGTCCCTGCTCGCAATGCTCCATCGCGGGCCACGCGACGCGCGGCAGGTCGCCCAGGCGGATGCCGACCCGAATGCCGTCGCTGGTGCTGAACCGGCTGTCGTGCACCAGAACTCCCCCGACGAAGAACCCGGTGTCGCGCGGGCGGATGCCAACCACGAGCGCGGGCGGCGGCGCCGTGCCGCCTTCCACCGAGAGGTGGAGTACCGGGCCGAACAGCCCCTCCTGGAACTCGTCGACGAGCCGCGTGCGGTCGCGCCCGACCTGCTCGTAGAGCGCGTCGATGGTCATGCCAATGGCAATCGGCCCGACGCGCGGCGGATCGATCACGAAGGCCGCCGATTCCCTGAAGGGCGGGGACGCTGGGCCGATCTGCGCGCGCGACCCGGCCTGCGCCACCAGGGCAACCGGAGCAGCGTGCGCGGCCAGCAACCCGATCGCCAGCACACGGCGGAGCATGACGGACTCTCGATCCGGAGGCGTCGAGATTCTACCAGTGTCGCGCACTCAGACGATGACCGAGCGCGCGCCGGCGAGGCCGAGCGCCAGGCGCCCGTCGCCGGAGATCGTCATCAGCCGCTCAGCATCGGCCGCCGGCACCGCGTTGAAGAGCAGCCGCTCGAGGTCGTGGTCCGCGATGCGCACATGGCAGTCAGGCGAGGCAGCCGCGCCGCGCCACAACGTCCAGCGTTCAGCGTCGCGGCGGAGTGTCCAGGAGCCGCCAGATGCCCCCTCGGCATCGAGCACGAGCGCCGTGCCCGTCGCCGTCGCGATGGAGCGGTAGGCATGCGGCAGGCCGCGGATGGCGATCTCCAGCACCGCTCGAAGGTACGACGCGTCGTCGGGCGGCGCCGCTCCGACGGCCTCACGCACTTGCCGGTGGTGGTGCCAGACTTCCGTGAACTCACGGCCGATGTCGAACCAGCCCGCCGACGCGGACTCGCCCGCCCACGACACGGGAAAGAGCGCGGGGGCGTCGAGCGGCAGCGATTCGAAGAGATCCGCCAATTCGCAGCTCGCCAGCTCGTACAGGCTGGTCAGCACGGCAGGGCTGAACCGCCGGGCGGCGGACACCCACTCGCGGTTCAACGTGTTGACGAATGCCACGAGGTCTGCGTGGCTTTCAATGCCCGCGGGCGGCGGCGGCAGCTGGTGGCGGTCCCGCTGGAGCGACACGCGACGCAATGCGCCATCCACCATGTGGGCGACGACATCGCGGACCTGCCAGCGTCCGGCGGATGTCGGACGCCGCCAGTCGCCTGGGTCCAGGCGGCGCAGCAGCGTGAGGAACGCGTCTCCCGCAGGACGAAACAGCCGTCGCGTGTCGGTGACAGGAAGTGCCTCGAGCATGGCAACCCTGATAGCCTGTAGACGGTAACCCCGATCCCCCGATGGAGGCTGCCGTGAGCGAACCCGTCACCGTGATGAACTTCAACACGCGGCTCGACGCGGAGGTGGCGCGCGCCGCGCTCGCCGCCGCCGACATCGCCTCGACCATCGTCGGGGACGATGCGGGGGGGCTCGTGGTGCCCATTGGCGTGTCCACCGGAGGCATCCATCTCGTCGTCAACAGCGAAGACGAGGAGCGCGCACGGGAGGTCCTGGGCGGACTGACAGAAAGCGTACGCGACGAAGGCGACGCCGGCTGACGACGGCGCCGACGCCACGCCGGCTATCGCACGCCCAGCAGCTCCACCTCGAAGAGGAGCGTGGCATTCGGCGGGATGACGCCGCCGGCCCCGCGAGCGCCGTAACCCATGGCGGGCGGAATCGTCAGCACGCGCGTCCCGCCCACCTTCATTCCCGCCACGCCCTCGTCCCACCCGCGGATGACCTGTCCGCCACCCAGGCGGAACGAAAACGCCTCACCGCGGTCCTTCGACGAATCGAACTTCTTTCCGCGCTTGTCGGCTGCCGCCGGATCGTAGAGCCAGCCCGTGTAGTGCACGTCTACGGTGCGGCCAGCCACCGCCTCGGCCCCCGAGCCGGTGGTGGTGTCGTCAACCTGGAGCGAGGTGATTCCGGTGTCGGCCATTGGGGTGCCTGCGCTGGATGAAGGTGTGTCGGTTCCGCCACACGCGATGCCAAAAACGGTGAGTGCGACGAGCAGGGCGAGACGCATGGCGACATTTTCGCACGAGCGGCCGCCGCCACCCTCAAGGTTCGGGGGTCGCCGCCGATTCTGGTGATCAACTGGACCCCTCGACTCCCCTCGGAGGGCGGCAACAGACGTGAGTTCGAGCGCCTCCTCTCCCCGCCGCACACCGGCGGGTCGCAGTACTTCTCGCGAGGCCGGCAACGGTCAGGCCAGCAACGGCCGCGATCCGTTCGAGTTCCGGCTTCCCGCGAGCGCCAGGAAGGGCGACCGGACCGCCGTGGTGCTGCCCCGTCCCCTGAGGGCCGGCCAGCCGGTGACCTGCGTGTTCGGCGAGGGCGCCGCGCGCGAGACGTGTCCGGGCCGTGTCGACTACTGCCGCGTCGAGAGCATCAGCGCGCAGGGCCTCACGTACGACATCGGCATCGTGCTCGACGGCGGCGCCGCGGACGCATCATCGGCCCCGACCGGCGACCTGCCGGACGGCGTGGTGCCGCTCGACCCCGAGGCCCAGTGGATCGACGACATGCCCGACTTCGAGGTGCTGTTCGACCAGATCGAGGACGCCGATGAGTGAGCCGGCGCACGTGGCCGACGCCCCGGGCGATGCTCTCGATCGGCTGCGCGCGGCCGCCGCGGCGGCGCCCGGCGAGGCCGCGGTGCGCGCCCGGCTCTCGCAGGCGCTCCTGCGCGAGGGCGTCGCCGCCGCGAAGACCGGCGCACGGCCGCGCGCCCGGGAGCTGTTCGAGGAACTCTCGGAGCTGGCCCCGGACGACGAACGTGCGTGGCTGTGGCGCGCCTCGGTCGCGGCGACGGTCGGCGAGGCGACGACGTTCCTGACGAGGGTGCTCGCGATCGTGCCCGAGCACCCGCAGGCGCGGGCGGCCCTCGAGCGCCTGCGCGCGCGGACCAACGGCACGGCCGCGGCTCCGCCCTCGGCCGCGCCTGGTCGCGACGACACACCGGCCTCGCCTCCGCCCGGCGGCCACGTCGCACCGGCACGAGCGACACCCGCAGCGAGCGAGCCGTCGCCTGCCGCCGAGTGCCTCGACACCGGCACGACGCACACCGCACACGGCGTGACGGCATCAGAGAGCGCCGCCGCCGCGCCCGCGGCGCCAGAGCCCGAGGTGGAGTCGGACTGGACGGGCGACAGCGATCCCACGCTCGCGGTCCGGGAAACGCCGGCCCCCTTCGTGGCGCCGCAGACACTGAGAGGCCTTCCGGACCT
>JAHDVQ010000047.1:12273-19084 GCA_023384595.1 Vicinamibacteraceae bacterium
CGTCCTCCGCGTCCGCCGCGCCGGAGCGCCCGGCCTTCGCCGCACCCGGCAACATCCTCAACCTCTCGCGGGCGACCGTCGCGCCGCGACGCGAGCCGGCACCGGCTCGACCCGGCGCGCCGCCTGTGTCTCACCCGGCCTCGCGCGCGAACGCAGCGGCCGCGGTCCCGGCTGCGGATCCGCCGCGGGGCCTGGTGCTGGTCGTCGACGACAGTCCGACCGTCACCAAGGTGCTGGACCACGAACTCCGGAAGCACAGGCTCGAGGTGGTGGCCGCCGCCAACGGCCCCGACGCGCTGAAGTTCCTGACGTCGCAGCTGCCGGATCTGGTGCTGCTCGACATCAACATGCCCGGCATGGACGGCTACCAGGTGTGCCGGGCCATCCGCGCCGACGAGCGGACGCGGCGCATTCCGGTGGTGATGCTGTCGGGCAAGGACGGGTTCTTCGACAAGGTCCGCGGGCGGATGGCGGGCGCCGCCGACTACATCACCAAGCCGTTCGAGCCGCCGCGGCTCGTGTCGATGATCGCGAAGTACTTCCCGGTGCGCCTGTGAAGCTGGCGGCCGGGTGCGCTGGCGCCTGACGGTCCGCGAGGACGAGAACGATGCCGAACGAGACGATCCTGATCGTGGAAGACAGTCCCACCGAGCGGCGGGGCATGGCCGCGCTGCTCGAGCAGCACGGCTACGCCGTCGTGACCGCCGTCGACGGTGACGAAGCCGTGGCCAAGGCCACGAGCGAGCAGCCGCAGGTGGTGCTCCTCGACGTCATCCTGCCGAAGGCGAACGGGTTCCAGGTGTGCCGGCGGTTGAAGACCACACCGGCCACGCGCGGCGTGAAGGTCATTCTGGTCACCAGCAAGACCCAGGAGAGCGACAGGTTCTGGGGCCTGAAGCAGGGCGCCGACGACTACGTGATGAAGCCGTTCACGCCCCAACAGCTCCTGGGCGCGGTGGCCCGTCAGCTCTGAGAGTCGACAGGATGTCGGGCGATCCCTTCGATCCCTCGTTCGACGCACTCGACCCGATGGCCGCCGGGCCCGGGCCGCACCGCGACGCCGACACGATGGACGGCGAGGCCGACGCGCTGATCGATGCGGAGCTGGCCGCGATGCTCGAGGAACTCACGGCGAGCCCGGAGCTGGGCGCCGGGCCGCCCGAGGCCGCGATGATCGCCGAGGTCGAACCCCAGGCCCTCGCGGCTGACACCCACGTCGTCGAGGACGCCGGGCTCACGGAGGATCCCGACCCCGCCGACGTGCCGTCGGCGCGGTTCCTCCTGTGCACCGTCGGCGGCACGCGATGCGCGCTGCCGATCGCGAACATCGCCGAGGTCGGTCGTGTGCCAGCCGCGATGCCGCTGCCGTTTGTCCCGGCCTGGGTGACGGGCGTCATCAACCTGCGCGGGCAGATCGTCTCGCTCGTCGATCTCGCCGCGCTGCTGACCGGCGGCGCCGCGCCGGCGCCCACCCGCATGGTGGTGGTCCAGCGCCAGGCCGGCGGCCTCTTCGGCGCATTGCTCGTCGATGCCGTGCACGGGACGCGCGACGTCCCCCTCGCCAACCTCTCCACAGTCGAGGGCGCCTGGGGCGGGGGATTCGGCGGGTTCGTGTCGGCCGCGTGGCGCACCGGCGACGACAGCCATCCGGGCGGCGGAGACACCGGCCTCGCCGTGCCCGTCCTGGATCTCGAACGGCTCATCACGTCGGAGCACGTGCAGGTGAGCACATCGGCGTGACCGCGGAGCCGGCGCGACGCGCGAGCGCGTGCCGGCCGCCGCGGGGTTGGAGGAGGCATGGTCCCGAAGCTGAGAATCTGGCACAAGCTGGCGCTCATGATGGTGCCCCTGCTGGCCGTCGCCGTCCTGCTCGGCGTGGTCGTCATCCGCAACGATCAGGCACAGGTGCGGGCCACCGAGCTCGAGCGCGGCGGCGTGGAGTTCCTCGCCGCGACGGCCGACGTCCTGGGTCCCTTGCAGTGGCACGGCGTCGCCGCCATTCCGGCCCTCGCGGGCGACACGGCGGCACGCGAGGAGCTGGCGACGGCGGCGGCCGCCGTCGACGCCGGGTTCCTGCAGCTCGTGCGGGTCGAGGCCGGCTTCGGCGAGCGCACCGACCTGGCGAGCCGCATCGACGCGCTCCGCATGGGGTGGGAGGCGCTCCGCGACGGAACGCTCTCGGCCTCGCCGGGCGACAGCGAGGCCCAGCACCGCTCACTCGCCCTGGCGCTCGTCGCCCTTCAGCAGCAGGTCGCCGATCGCACCCGCCTGCGTCACGAGACGCTCGAAGAGGCGCAGCGGCTCACCGTCGTGCTGTCGCTCTGGGCGCCGCGCGCGATGGTGAACCTCGCCGCCGCGCGGACGCGCGGCGCGGCCATCGTCGTCCGCGGCGAGGCCCTTCCCGAGGACCAGCTCGCGCTGGCGAGCTACTTCGAGTCGGTCGCCGAACTGCAGCGCGAGGTCGACGACCAGCTCGCGGCGGCCTTCGAGGCCAACGCCCAGGTGCGCGCCGCGCTCGTCGGGCCATACGCGCGCTCGCACGACAACGCGGCGAACTACCGCGAGTTCGCCACCTCGCGTCTGCGCGGTTCGCCCGTCACGACGACGCTCGCCGATCACGCCGCGATGGCCAACCCGCCGGTCGACGACTACCTGGCGTTGTCGAAGGCCGGCATCGCGACGCTCGGCCATCTGGTGGCCGCCCGCGCCGAGCGCACGGTCTGGCGGCGCAACCTCGCCGTCGGAGGCTTCGGCGTGGCGCTCCTGCTGGCCGTGGCCCTCACCTGGTGGGTGTCGGGCGACGTCCGCCGGCAGGTGGCGAGCATCCGTGAAGCCGTCACCGAGGTCGAGGCGGGCCGCCTGGCCGCGCGCGCCGACGTGCTGACGCACGACGAACTCGGCGGGCTGGCGGCGTCGATCAACGCGATGTTCGACAACACGCTCAGGCTCATTCAGTCGCGCGACGAGCGCGACCGCATCCAGGCGTCGGTGATGAAGCTGCTCGAAGAGGTGAGCGGCGTGGCCGAGGGCGACCTCACGCGCGAAGCCGAGGTCACCGCCGACGTCACGGGGACGATCGCCGACTCGTTCAACTACATGATTGGCGAGCTGCGCACCCTGGTGGCCGACGTGCAGCAGACCTCGCGCTTCGTGGGCGAAGCGGCCTCGACCATCGACGCCAACGTCTCGCGTCTCGCCCTCGCGAGCGAGACGCAGTTCCACCAGATCGCCGAGACGACCACCGCCGTGGCCGACATGGCGGCGTCGATTCAGCGCGTGTCACAGCATGCGGCCACGTCGGCGGCCGTCGCCGACGAGGCCCGTGCGACGGCGCATCAGGGTGCCGCCGTCGTCGAGCGCACGCGCCACGGCATGGAGGTGATCCGCGATCACGTCCAGGAAACCTCCAAACGCATCAAGCGCCTGGGCGAGAACGCCCAGGAAGTCGGCGGCATCGTGGCGCTCATCGGCGACATCGCCGACCGCACGAGCATCCTCTCGTTGAACGCGTCCATTCAGGCGGCGGCGGCCGGCGAGGCCGGACGCGGCTTCGCCGTGGTCGCGAGCGAGGTCGAACGGCTGGCCGAACGCGCCGCCGACGCGACCAAGCGCATCACGACCATCATCAAGACCACGCAGACCGAAACCGCGGGCGCGCTCGCGGCCATGGAGGACACGACGCGCGAGGTGGTGTCGGGCTCGACGCTCGCCACCGAGGCGGCCGACGCCCTCGGCCGCATCGAGCGCGTGTCGGCCGAACTGGCCGAACACATCCGCTCCATCTCGGTCGCGGCCAAGACCCAGGCCGACGGCTCCGAGGTGGTGGCGCGCGCCATGCAGTCGATTTCGGTCATCGCCCAGCAGACGGCGCCGGCGGCCCGCACGGCCAGCCAGTCGGCCACCGAGCTGGCCGAGCGCACCGAGAAGCTGAGTGTCTCGGTCGGGCGCTTCAAGCTGCCCGAGCTCTCCACGGAAACGGAGGACGCGGCGTGATCCCGGCGGCCTTCGCCGTCGAGGCACGGGCGACGCTCACCGAGCTAGCCGCCGTGCTCGAGGGCGCCGGAGCGGGCGGGTCCGCACCGGACGAGACAGGCTCGCTCGACGCGGCCGCGCCGCGGCTCTGCATGCTCGCCGACGCGGCACAGGCCGCAGGGTGCGGGCCCTTCGGGGAGGCCGCGCTCGCCGCCGCCGAGGCCGTGGCCTCACTGCTCGAGGCCCGTGCGCAGCCCGCGTCCGAAGGCTTCCGCGTCGTCGGCACGATGACGCGCGAGTTGCTCGACTACGTCGGCTGGCTCGAGGCCTGCGGGGGCGACGTCAATCGCGCCGGCACGCAGGAGGTGTGCACCTGGACGGCGCGGCTCGCCGAACTCGCCGTCACGGCGCGTGCCGTCGCGGCGGCCGCGCTCGAGACCCCGCCGCCCGGGAGTCTTCCGGCCCCCTTCGAGGGAGACGTGGCGACCGCCGCCGCGGCGCGCGAGGTGCTCGATCCCGCCCCGCCTCGGGACGTGTCGTCGGAGCTGGCCGAGATCTTCGGTCTCGAAGCACACGACCACCTGCAGGCCATTGCGGCGGCGCTCGCGCGCATCAAGGAGGGCGACGAGGGAAGCGACGGCCTGCTCTCGCTGCGGCGCAGCGTGCACACGCTCAAGGGCGCGGCCGGCATGGTCGGATTCCGTGCCGTGAGCGGCCTGGCCCACCGCATGGAAGACCTGCTGGACGGCCTGTGTGAAGGCGCCGTCGCGTCCTCGCCGGCCACACTCGCGCTGCTCGTCCACGCGGGCGACCTGCTGCACGACCTGATAGACGAGGCGGGCGATCGCGCGGGCGTGCGCGCGTCGCTTGCCGCCCTCCACGAGGCCTTCGACGCCACGCTCGGCAGGGACGCGCAGCCCACGGAGGACCCCGGGACGCACGACGCGGCCGGCGATGGGGCGGCGGCATCCTCCGCTGGGGCGCCTGCCGGCACGGCCACGCCGGGCGGTGCGACGGCCGAGTCCTCGAGACCCCGGCGCCCGCTGCGGGTGCCGCTCGACCGGCTGGAAGCCCTCGTCGGCGAGGCCGGCGAGTTGCTCGTGAGCCGGGCGGGCATCGAACAGCACCTGCGGCGGCTCGCGGCGCAGGCCGAGGAGATGGCCCTCGCCATCGAGCGGCTGCGCCGCCTCGCGACCCGCCTCGAGACCGAATACGAGGTCATCACGCTCGGGGGAAACCTCGAGCGCCGCCTCGGCCGCCAGCGCGGCGGCACGTGGCGCCCCGCCGGGGCACAGGACTTCGACGAGCTGGAGCTCGATCGCTACACCGACTTTCACCTGATCTCACGTGAGCTGACCGAGACCTCGAGCGACCTCGGCGCCATCGGGCAGCACGTGGCCGACGTCGTCGACGAGCTCGGAGGGCGGTTCGAGGGTCTGGGCCGGATTGCCACCACCTTGCAGGACGGGCTGATGGAGCTGCGGCTCGTGCCGCTCGCGACGCTGGCGGGCCGCCTCGAACGCACGGTGCGTCGCGCCGCCGAGCAGCAGGGCAAGCTCGTGGACTTCGTGCTGGAGGGCGGCGAAGAGCGGCTCGACACGGGGATCATCGACCAGGTCGCCGACGCGCTGCTGCACCTGCTGCGGAACGCCGTCGACCACGGCATCGAGCGCCCCGAGGCGAGGGAGGCCGCCGGCCGCCCCGCGCGCGGACGGGTGACGGTGGCCGCCGCACGCTACGGCCATCAGGTGCTGATTCGCGTCGAGGACGACGGGCGGGGCATCGACTACGCGCGGCTGCGGGCGCGGGGCGTCGAGGCCGGCTACCTGTCGGCCGCCGACGCGGGCGAGGCCCCTTCGGAGCTCCTCGAGTCGCTGATGTTCCTGCCGGGGTTCTCGACGCGCGACGAGGTGAGCGAGCTGTCGGGCCGCGGCATCGGCCTCGACGTCGTGCAGATGAGCGTGCGGGCACTCGACGGCCGCATCACGGTCGAATCGCGTGCCGGACAGGGCACGAGGTTCACGCTGCGCCTCCCGCTCACCCTCGCCATCGTGCGCGCGCTGCTCGTGCGCGCCGGCGACCGGACGTACGCGGTGCCTCAGGCTTCGATTCGCGAGGTCCGCCGTGTCTCGCGCGCCGAAGTCCGGCGCGGTGAACCCCTCCGGGTCGGCGAGCACGACTGCCGCCCGGTGTTCCTCGCCGACGTGCTGGGCATGCCCTGTCCCGACGAGAGCCAGTGGGCCACCGTGCTGGTCGTCGAGGCCGACACCGAGTTGGTGGCCGTCATCGTCGACGGCTTCGTCGAGATGCGCGATCTGGTCGTCAAGCCGCTGCCCGCGCACGTGCGCCGTGTCGCCGGCGTGGCGGGGGCCACGGTGCTCGGCGACGGACAGGTCGTGCTCATCCTCAATCCCGACGATCTGCTGCGGCGCCGCGAGACGCCGCGCGCGATCGTGCCCGCGGCCGCGCGGGCGGCGATCGAGCGTCCGCTCGACGTGCTCATCGTGGACGACTCGCTCAGCGTCCGCCGCGTGCTCGCCGGCATCGTCGAGAGCGCGGGCTGGCGGCCCACGCCGGCACGTGACGGCCTGGAAGCCCTCGAGCACCTCCAGCGCACGGCGGCGCCGCCGGACGTCATCCTGCTCGACATCGAGATGCCGCGGCTCGACGGGTTCGAACTGACGCGCACGCTGCGGGCGCAGGACACGTACCGCGAGGTGCCGATTGTCATCATCTCGTCGCGCGCGAGCGACAAGCACCGCGATCGGGCGCTGTCGCTTGGCGCCACGGACTACCTCGTGAAGCCGTTCCAGGAGGACGCGCTGCTCGCGCTCGTCAG
>JAHDVQ010000047.1:19184-26737 GCA_023384595.1 Vicinamibacteraceae bacterium
CCACGGACTACCTCGTGAAGCCGTTCCAGGAGGACGCGCTGCTCGCGCTCGTCAGACGTCTCACGTCGGGCCGCGCGGGCGCCGCCGCGTAGCGTCCACCGCGTCTTCGCGTCGTCGCGTCGTCGCGTCGTCGCGTAGCGTCCACCGCGTCTTCGCGTCTTCGCGTCGTCGCGTCGTCGCGTAGGGTCCGGCTTGAGTAGGGTCCGGCTTAAGCCGGACCCTACATCGCGATCTCGGCCAGCAGCGGGAAGTGATCCGACGCCATGGCGGCGCCGTCCACGCCGTCGAGCACGTTGCACCCTCCCAGGCGATCCGCGTCGGCCGCGGGCACGAAGACGTAGTCGAGGCGCACGTGCGGGTCCCACGTGGGGAACGTGAACCCGTCGGCGGCGGGGTTCAGGTGCCGGTACGCGTCCACGTAGCCGGATTGCACGAGGTGCGCGATGGTTCGCCAGCGGATGCGCCGGCCGCCCGCCCACGCGACGAGCCGCAGCCGCGGCGGAAGGCGCGCCAAATCGAGTGACGCGCCCGGCGCGAGCGTGTTGAAATCGCCGGCGAGCACGTGCGGCCCGGACCCGCCCGCATCGACGACCGCGAGCAGGGCCTGAATCTCGCGCAGCCGCCGGCCCTCCGTGACGTTCGCGTGGACCGCGCTCAGGTGCACGCCGAAGATGCGCACCGCGCTCGCGGCCAGCCGGATCTCCAGCACGCCATGCCGCACGCCGCGCGGGCGGTGCCAGCGGTGCTCCGCGATCTCGAGACGGCTGGCCATCCCGACCGACTCGCCGGGTGCCGACACCCACGCCTCCAGACCGGCGTCCTCGGCCAGCACCTCGACGATGGCCGGTTCGGTGGCTTCCTGCAGAACGACCACGTCGGGAGCCGCGGCGCGGATCACCGCCCCGAGCTGGGGGATGCGTCCACGACCGCCGCGCCGGATGTTGTAGGTCAGGAGCCGCACGTCACTGGCTGTCGTCGGCCTTGCCGACAATCGTGAGGTAAGGCTGCCCCATCATGTACTCGCGCACGAACATCACCCAGTCGCGCGTGCCCTGGATGTTCACGGGACGGCCGACCATGCCCGAGAGGCGTTCCCGCAGCGGCACCAGCCCGGGGGCGACGTCAGGATGCTCGTCGCTGAGCGGCTTCGAGTGCATCCCGGGCAGGTAGAAGCCGTCCGCGGTGTAGTGGTCCAGGAAGCCGCCGCCGACGATGGTGAGATCGAGGTCGCTCGTGCCGGGACCGTCGGCGTCGAAGGGCGCCCCGTCCTCCCACCGCGTCCCCGTGACGGCACTGCCCCGCAGCACCGCCGCCGCGTCGTCCGGAAGCGCGTCGGTCAACACGCGGCAGAACTCCTGGTAGCGCCCCTCGTCGCCGCCGAAGACCTGTTGCAGGAACCTCGTCCGCATCTCGGCTTCGCTCTCGCCAGCCACCGTTCCATTCGATTCCGGCTCACGTTCGTTCATGCTGGGGCTCCTCGTCGGTGGTCATGTGCAGGCCCACGGCACGCATCAGCGCGATGGCGTTGCCGCGCCGTACCGGACCCGGTCGCATCACGTAGTCGAAAGTCAGTGTGCCCTCGTCGAGCCTATCCTCGAAGTGCACGTTCGCCGCGGCGCGGCCGAGCCGATCGGCAATGGCCGTCACGGCAAGATCGTGCGTCGTGACCAGCCCGATGCCGCCGCGTGAGGCGAGCGTCGCAAGCACGTACTCGGCCCCGACCGCCCGATCGTGCGAGTTGGTGCCGAACAGCAGCTCGTCGAGGAGGAACATCACGGGCAGCGGTCCGTCGAGCTGGTCCACGATGCACCGCAGGCGCACGATCTCGGCGAAGAAGCGCGAGCGGCCGGCGTGCAGCGAATCCTGGATGCGGATGGTGCCCCCCACCGCGAGCGGCGAGAGCCGGAGGCGTCTGGCGCGAACCGGCGCGCCCGCGAGCGCCAGCACGGCGTTGAGCCCGACGGCCCTGAGCAACGTGCTCTTTCCCGACATGTTCGAGCCACTGACGATACACAGGGCGGGCGCGGAGACCCGGCCCTCTGGTGCGCCCTCATCCTCCCGGCGGGCCTCGAGCCGCAGGGAGTTGGGCACCGCCGTCGCACGCGGCAGGAGCGGATGCGCCAGGTCCTCGGCATCGAAGGTTCCCGGCGCGCCGGGCTCGAGCACATCGGCAAAAGGCTGGTCCGGGTGCTCGTAGGCGTAGCAGGCCAGCGACGCGAGCGCCTCGATCTCGCCAAGGCTCCTCGTCCACGCCGCCACGTGCTCGCCGTGTTCGCGGCGCCAGGCCTCGATGGCCCACGCAATCTGCGTCGACCACAGGAGCAGCGCGGCCAGCGGCGCGAAGAACTGGTTGTGCTGCCAGTCGTGCCACGCCACGAGGCGCTGCAGACGGGCGACGGCGGCCGACGCGGCGATGCCCCCCGTGGCGAGCCCGTCGCGGAGGGCCACCAGGCGCGGCGCGGCGAACGGCTCCTGCTCCACGCGCGCGAGCGCCGCCGCCAGGACGGTCAGCTCACGGGCCGGTTCCCCGGCGGCGTGGACGACGCGCCGCACGCGGCGGCGAAAGAGGCCGCTGAACGCCATCTCGGCCGCGAGCCCCCCCAGCAGGAAGGCCGCTCCGTCTCCGGTGGACATCCACCAGATCCCGGCCCCCACCGTCAGCGCGGCCAGCACCGGAGCAACCACGCGGGGCCAGCCACCCCGCAGTGCGGCGGGCGCCGTGGCCCAGGCGACGAGCGCCGGCGTCTTCACCTGCGCGCGGACGTCGGTGCCGGCGCTGGCCAGGTCCTCGCGCAGGTCGAGCCTCGGCCTGAGCTCCTCGACGGCGCGTTGCCGCTCGTCGATCGCGCCGGGTGGCGCCGGCCGCGTCAACCAGCCGGCCAGGGTCTCCTCCCCGGCCTCGGTGCGCACCACCGAGAGCAGCTCGAACAGCGACCCTCGTCCGAAGACGTCGAGGTCGGCCGCATACAGGTGTTCAGGGTCGAGGAAGCGTTCGCCCGTGTCGCCCGTGCCCATCCATCGGTCCTCGACACGAGCCAGGCCGCGCTCGTAGAACGCCACGGCACGGGCCGCCGCATCGCGGCGCCGGATGGCCCGGTCGTGCCCGACCACGAGGGCGAGGAACACGGCTCCTGGCAGGACGAGCCACCACGCCGACAGCCGGCCGGCTCCCAGGGCGAGCCACAGCACGAGGGCCGCCACGCCCGCGGTGACGAGCCGGGCGGCGGCGTATCGGGCCTCGTCTCTCGACAGGCGGGCAATCTCGCCTCGCAGGGTCTGCAGGCGGGCCAGGTAGACGGCACGCGGTCCTGACGCCATCTGGCGATTATCGTCCAGCCCCAGTCCAGTGGGCGCCTCCGCCCCCCTTTGTGCTACCCTCTCACCCCGTCCCCCGGAGGTGCACATGGTCCCTGTGCTCTCGCTCGTCGTGCCGATTCTCGTCGCGGCGGTGGTCGTCTTCATCGCCAGCTCCATCATCCACATGCTGCTCCCCATCCACAAAGGGGACCTGCGCAAGCTCCCGAACGAGGGCGAGGTGATGGAGGCCCTGCGGAAGTTCGACCTCCCGCCCGGCGACTACGCGCTGCCATGCGCCGGTTCCATGCATGACATGAAGAGCCCGGAGTTCCTCGACAAGATGAACAAGGGGCCGGTGGCCTTCATGACCATTTCGCGGCCCGGCCCCCCGTCGATGGGGGCGGCGCTGGCCATGTGGTTCGTCTACAGCCTCATCGTCGGCGTCTTCGCGGCCTACGTCACGGGCCGTGCGCTCGGCCCCGGCGCCCACTACCTCGAGGTCTTCCGCTTTGCGGGCACGACGGCGTTCATCGGCTACTCGCTGGCGCTGATGCAGGCCTCGATCTGGTACAAGCGGCGCTGGATGACGACGATCAAGTCGATGATCGACGGCCTGGTGTACGGCCTGCTGACGGCGGGCGTGTTCGGCTGGCTCTGGCCGTAGGGGGACTCCCGACCCCGTCACCGCATGTTCCGGCAGTCGTACGACCCGATCGCGGCGAGCGTGGTCGTCTCGGCCCTCACGGCCGCCGTGCCGCTCGCGGTGCTGGCGTGGCTGCTCGCCGTGAAGCGCGCCGCGCCGTGGCGCTCGGCCATCGTCGCCGCCGCCACGGCGTTCCTGCTCGCCTGGCTCGCCTGGCGCATGCCCTTTCCGCTGGCGCTGGCGGCCCTCACCCACGGCATGGCCTTCGGACTCTGGCCGATCAGCTGGGTCGTGCTGGCCGCCGTGTTCTTCTACAACCTGTCGGTCGAGAGTGGCGACTTCGACGTGATCCGGCGCTCGTTGTCGCGACTCACCACCGACCGCCGCGTCCAGGTGCTGCTCGTCGCGTTCTGCTTCGGCGCGCTCATCGAGGGCATCGCGGGCTTCGGCGCGCCGGTGGCCATCACGGCCTCCATGCTCGTCGGCCTCGGCTTCGAACCCGTGTCAGCGGCGGTGCTCGCGCTCATCGCGAACACCGCGCCCGTGGCGTTCGGCTCCATGGGCATCCCGGTGACGACGCTCGGCGGCCTCATCGCGCCCATCCTCGGCCGCGACGCGCACGAGACGACGATGGTGCTCTCGGCGATGGTGGGACGGCAACTCCCGTTCTTCTCGCTGCTCATCCCGGCCTACCTCGTCGTGCTGCTCGCCGGCTGGCGCGGCCTGGCCGGTGTCTGGCCCGCGGTGGTCGCGGCGGGCGCCTCGTTTGCCGCCGGGCAGTTCATCGTGTCGAACTACGTCGGCCCCGAGCTCACCGACGTGCTCGCGTCGCTCGCGTCGCTGGCCGCCGTGGCGCTGCTGTTGAAGGTGTGGCAGCCGGCGCGGGACGGCGACGCCGCCTCGCCGCCGGAGGAGGACGGCCGCGGGCCTCACGACACGACGGGACGCGTGGCCCGCGCCTACGCGACCTACGCCATCCTGGTTGTCGTCGTGCTGGCCGGCCAGTCGGGGAACTTCGCACAGCTGCGGGACATGCCGCCGCCCGCGAACGTGACGGCGTGGCTCAAGTGCGGACAGCCGGGCAACCGACAGTGCGCGGAGCCGTGGGTGGGGCCCGCGCGCGCCAGCCGCCCTCAGGCGTTCCGCTTCCCCGTGTGGGAGTTCCACTGGCCGGGATCGTACGACGTCGGCGGCGGACGGCCCGCCCCGCGCATCCATCGCGAACCGCCCATTGCCGCAGGGCGCACGCCCTACCCGCTCACCTTCCGCCTCGACTTCCTCGCCAGCGCCGGAACGCTGGTGTTCATGGCGGCCGTCGTGGCGTTCATCCCGCAGCTGCTGCGCGGCGTCTCGCCCCTGCGGTTCGTCCAGGTCTTACGGCAGACGCTCGTGCAGCTCCGGCTCCCCATCGTCACCATCTCGTTCATCCTGTCGATCGCGACCGTGATGAACTACTCGGGCATGACCTCGTCGATGGCGCTCGCACTGTCGGCCACGGGCGTGCTCTTCCCGTTCTTCTCGGCGTTCCTGGGCATGCTCGGCGTGTTCCTCACGGGCAGCGACACCGCTTCGAACACGCTCTTCGGTCCGCTGCAGGCGACCACCGCGCGGGTGTCGGGACTCGAGCCCGTGCTCACCGCGGCCACCAACAGCTCGGGCGGGGTGATGGGCAAGATGATCAGCCCGCAGAACCTGTCGGTCGGCGCCGCGGGCGTGGGGGCGGTGGGCAGCGAAGGCCTCATCTTCCGCCGCCTCGTGGGGCACAGCCTCGTGCTGACGGCGCTCGTGGGCCTCGTGGCGTTGCTGCAGGCCTACGTCTTCACATGGATGGTGCCGACGCTGTGAGGCGCCCGGTCGGCGGCGCCGCTACACCCGGAGCCAGTCGCGCAGCTGTTTCACGGTCTCCGGCTGCGCGAAGTAGTTGCAGTGATGCACGCGCCCGTTGGTCGCATACGTGAAGACGTGGTCCGTCGCCAACGGCTTCACGGCGCGTACCATCGTCTCGTTGTCGACCACGAGGTCGTTGGCATCGGTGAAGACGCGGTCGGCCAGGGGGTCGACGAGGGCGAGCGGGCGGTTCCAGCGGCGCCAGAACTGCCACCAGGGCGCGTCGGGCGCGTCGGGCTCGAAGTCGGATCGCACCGCGTAGACCTCGGGAGCCGACGGCCAGCGATCGCGCTGCAGGCGGAGCAGTTCCTGGTTGTTGGCCACGCGCGACTGCGCGGCGAGCCCGGGCACGATGGCCACGCCCGCATCGACGAGCGGCGTGGCGGCACCCGCCCACAGGCCGGTGCCGATGATGGCCATCAGCCCGGCGGCCATGCCGAGCAGCGGCGCCATCGGCGGGCCGAAGCCGCCCGCCACGGTCGCCAGCGTGCCGACGGCGTCGGCCACGTTGGCGAAGTAGTCGAGCGCGGTCTTGACGCGCGACGGCGCCGCCAGGCTCGTGCCCTCGAGCGGCGAACCGACGCACACCAGGCGATCGACGTTGCGCCATCCGGTGCGGCACCACCAGGCGGCCACCAGCCCGCCGCGGCTGTGGCAGATGACGTCGATCTCGCCGTCGTAGTTGCGCAGCGCCTGCTCGAGATCGAGGGCGTTCATGACGGGGCTCACCGACAGCGTCGGGTGATCGAAGGCCAGGACCTGTCCGTACCGCGCCTCCGCCGCGGCGAGGAAGGCGCGCCCTTCGGGAGTCGACTGCATCTCGTCGAGCACGGCGTCGCTCCCACAGAACGTGCCGTGGATCACGAGAAGGGCCCGCCGTGTCGAGGCTGGCGTGCGGACCTTCGTCAGCCTTCCGTCGTGCCAGCGGCGCAGGCCCTGGTTCGGCGTGAGCGCGCGGTCGAGCTCCTCCAGCTTCCGAATCACCTCGTTGGGCGGGATCTCGCTGAAGCTGAAGGTCGTCACCGGCTTTCCGGCCCCGGCCGCCTCCACCGGAACCCGCGGACGGACCACGCCGGCGCGGGCCACCGGAGGCTCGTAGGTCCAGTGCAGGAGGCCATCGCGACGGACGAGCGCGACGGTCGCCAGGTCGCCGACGGGCGGTCGGGCCCGGCGCGAAGCCGCGCCTGCTTCGACAGGGGGACGCGCGACAACGGCCTCGAACGGCAGCGTGGGGATCACACGGGAGAGGCTGGCCCGGACGATCTCGTCGCGCACGGCGGGCGCGGCGGGCGCCGGGAGTTCGAGCCCCGCCGCTGGCGCTTCACGGGCGCGGCTCGTCGATCGGACGGCAGCCGCCTTCGGGCGGCTCGACGACTTCGGCAGATCGGGCGCAGGGATCCTGGCCATGACTCACCTCGATTCGAGCTGGCGAGATGATGCTGCCGCGCTGGAGCATGGCGCGACCAGGCCTTCCACGTCCCCGGGGCGGGACGTCGTTCACGGTGCCACGGGCAGGACCTGAGGGCGGATCGTGCGGTGACGATACCGGATTACACCCGGAGGATGCCGCTGTCAACTGCCGAGAGCAGGCTCCTGGCTCCTGGCTCCTGGCTCCTGGCTCCTGGCTCCTGGCTCGAGGCGCCAGGCCGTACAAACCAACGCCGGCTCCCTCATCGCGGAGAGAGCCGGCGTGCGGCGTGTTCGCCGGACAGGCCGCCATCGCGGC
>JAHDVQ010000048.1:0-7986 GCA_023384595.1 Vicinamibacteraceae bacterium
ACGGCCGCGCCGGCCACGAACGACGGCACGTCGAGGGGTTCGATGCCGAAGAGCAGCGTGCGCATCAGCCGCGCCGCCCAGATCGCGAGCACGAGGCCTGCCACGAGGCCCGCCGCCGTCGCGCCGAGACCCTGCCGTACGACCATGCGCAGCAGGTCGGCACGCCGCGCTCCGAGCGCCGCGCGCACACCCAGCTCGCGGCGGCGCAGGGTGACAATGTAGGAGAGCACTCCGTACAGCCCCACGGCGGCCAGCACCAGCGCGAGGGCGGCGAACAACGAGAGCACCGTCGCGAAGAACCGTGGCTGGGCAATCGAGCGTGCGAGGTTCGCCGAGAGCGGCCCGGCCTCGTCCACGGCCGCCAGCGGGTCTTCGGTCCGCACGATCTCGCGCAACGGGGCGATGACGGCCGCGGGATCTCCCGTGGTTCGCACCGCCACCTGGATCCAGGCTCCGACCTGACGCGCCGGACCGTTCACGTAGAAGATCTCGGGCCGCACGTCGGTCCGCGGCCCCGACGGGCGCACGTCGCCGACCACGCCCACGATGGTCCAGGACGGCTCGCCGTCACGAACGGCCACAGGGAACCGGCGTCCGACGACGGGCGCGCCGTCGTTCAGGTATTGCCGCGCGAAGGTCTCGTTGACGAGCATCGCGTTCCCGAGGGCGGCGTCGGTGCGCTCGAAGGTGCGGCCGTCGACGAGACGGATGCGAAGGGCCTCGAGAAAGCCGGGCGTCACGATGTTCGAGGCCGCCTGCGCCACGACAGGCTCCCCGCCGGGGCCCGGGCGGTCAAGGGTGTGGGCCGTCATCATCGTGGCGCCGCCAAACGGCACCATGTTCCCCACACCGGCCGCGACGACCCCGGGCAGCGCGCGGACCCTTTCCGTCACCCGTTCGGCCAGCAGGCGCGTGCGCGCCCGTTCGACACGCTCTCCCGCCACCACGACGCGCGCAACGAGCACATTCGAGGGGTCGTAGCCGGAGTCGACCCCGACGAGCGCGTTCACGCTCCTCACCAGGAGGCCGGCGCCGACGATGAGCACGAGCGCGAGCGCGGCTTCGCCCACGAGCAGCACGAACCGGAGCCGCGTGCTCGCCAGCCCGGCCGACCGCCCGTCGTCGTCGCGCTGCGCGAGCGCGAGGTCGACGCGGCTGCTTCGCCACGCTGGCACGAGCCCCGAGACGAGCGCGGCCGCGAAGGCGGCCGCCATGCCGGCGAACACGACCCGGGCGTTCATGCTCACGTTCTCGAGGCGCGGCACGCTCTCGGGCACGAGCGCGGGCACCGCGTCGATGACGAACCAGGCGAAGACGAGACCGAGGCCCACGCCCACGAGGGCGAGCACGAGGCTCTCGAGGAGCAGCAGCCGGATCAGGCGGCCGCTCGGGGCACCGAGCGCCGCCCGCACCGCCAGCTCGCGACGCCGCGCGAGGCCGTACGTCAGGAGCAGGTTGGCGACGTTGGCGCACGCGATGCACAGCACGAGGAGGACGCCGGCGCCGAGCGCTGTGAGCGCCGGCCGGACGCCGGCCGTCACGTGATCGAGCAGCCGCACCGCGCGTACCTCGACCGGCCGGCCGCCTCGGCCGAACAACATCTCGGTGACCATCGGGCGCGCGACGCTGCGGGCCACGGCCGTCCCCTCGATCTCGACCTGTTCGGGCGTCGCGCCCGGTCGCAGCCGACCGATCGCTTCGGACACGTAGACGGAGCCGGGCTCGCGCACCGGGCGGGCGAACGGCGTCCAGAGGCGCGTCTCGGGACTCGGAAACGCGAAGCGGGGCGGAGCGACGCCGATGATGAGGTGTTCCTTGTCGTCGAGGCGGATGTACTCCCCGACGGCAGCATCGCGCGCGCCGAAGCGCTCGACCCAGAGGTCGTAGCCGAGCACGACGACCTGATCGGCGCCGGCTTCACCCTCGCTGTCGTTGAAGAACCGGCCGCGATGGGGCGCGACGCGCAGCAGCCGCGGCAGGGCCGGAGCGAGCGCGCCGCCCTCGACGCGGATGGCGCCCTCGGGCGTCGACCAGGTGAAGGTCCGGTGCGAATAGCGGCCGATACCCTCGAGCGTGCGCATGTCGGTCCACGCGTCCAGCGTGATGTCGCTCAGCATCTGGCCCTGAAGGATGGGCTTCGCGTCCGGATGCTGTTCGAAGACGCGCACGAGCTGTTCGGATTCGGGATACGGGAGCGGGCGGAGCAGCACCCCGTCGACGACCGAGTAGAGCGCCGTCCCGACGCCAAGTCCAAGAGCGAGCGTGAGCACCGCCGCCGCCGCGATCGACTTGTGGCGCAGGAGCGATCGGACGGCGTGGCGCAGATCCTGTCGCAGCGATCCCATGCGGCGTGCCGAGAGCAAGAAGCGCGCCTGCGTCGCGGACTGCCGAGGCGCGGCCCTACCTGGCCGCCCTCCGCCATTCCGTGCGCGCGATCTGCCGTCCCCAGATCGTGTCGGGGTCAGGGTCGAAGATGACGTCCGCGCTGGCGTCCATGACGAGCCAGGCCCCGAGTTCGGTTTCGCGTTCGAGCTGGCCGGGTGCCCAACCGGCGTAGCCGAGGAAGACGCGGAAGCGCGTGGTCTCGGGCTCGCGGCTCACCCACTCCTCCATGAGCAGACGGGTCTGGATGAGATAGACCTCGTCGATGACGCGCCGGGCCCCCTCGACGTCGGCCGGCGAGCGCGCGAGTGCCAGCGCGCCCCCCGGCGTGACCGGCCCCCCGAGAAACGCGACGGCGCGCGGGCCGGCGGCCGCCATCAATCCCGGAAAGATGCGTGAGAGGGTCACCGTGGTCCGCTCGTTGACCACGAGCCCCATCGCGCCGTCGGGCCCGTGATCGACGAGCAGCACGAGCGACTGCGCGAAGTTCGGCTCGCGCAGCTCCCTCGCCGCCACGAGGAGCTTCCCGGGCCCCAGCTGTTCTACCCGCGCGCGCGGCACCAGCCCGAAAGGCACCTGGGAAGCCACGGCGCCGGCCGCCGGGGTCGTCACGGCGGCCGCGGCCGTGAGCACGACTCCGGCGACCGCCGCGGCGAAGACCACGACCGCGGTCGCCGCGGCACGCACGACGTCCGCGCCCGGTGCGACGGGCACGACGCCCTGCCGCCTCGACGCCACGCGCGCTGACCGAGGGTTCGCGGGCACGGTTCATCTCCCGAACCGCCTCGAAGCCGGGTGGCCCTACTTCGACGTGGCGGCGGCTTCCGGCGCCTTGTACTCGATCTCGTACGGCGGCGGCGGGCCGCCGGGCCCCTGCAGATAGTGGTTGAACCAGCGCATCATGCGCAGGCTGTAGTCGAGGCGCGACGCGGCGCGCCGGTTGCCGTGCCCCTCGCCGGGATACCAGACCAGTCGTACGGGGGCCTGGCCGCGGAGCTTCAGGTGCCGGTACAACTCGGCCGACTGAGTCGGGCTCACACGCGGATCGGCCGTGCCGTGCAGGATGAGCAGCGGCGTGCGGTGCCGGTCACCGTAGTAGATCGGACTGGTCTTCAACTTGCCCTCCCAGTCCTCCCACGGCTTCTCGAGCGCGTGCACGAGGTATTCCTCGTTCGGGATGTCGGTGGTGCCGACGCGCGAGACGTTGTTGCTGATGCCGACGAACATCACCGCGGCCGCAAAGCGCGCCGAGTAGTACGTGGCGCCCCACGCCGACGCGTACCCGCCGTACGATCCGCCGGTGATGCCCACCTTCGCCTTGTCCACGAGCCCGATGTTCACCAGGTGATCGACGGCATCCACGAGGTCGTCGAACTCCTTGCCGGCCGGGTCCGCCTGCGAGAGCTTCGAGAACGCGACGCCCCGTCCCGTGCTGCCACGGTAGTTCGGATAGAACACGGCGTAACCCGCCGCGGCCGCGAACTGCCCGGGATTAGAGTAGGACGTCTTCCAGCCGTTGCGATCGTGGGCTTCGGGTCCGCCATGCACGGTGAGGATCAGCGGGTAGCGGCGGCCGGCCTGTTCGTCGAGCGGCCGGATCAGCACGCCTTCGAGCTCGAGGCCGTCGCGCGCCTTCCACGTGACGACTTCCTGCTTCGCGAGGCGCACGTCGCCCAGCCACGGATTGCTGTCGGTGACGCGCTTCGGGGCGCCGCCCGCCGCGAGCAGGAACACCTCGGAGGGGTGCGCCGGCGCGTCGCCCAGCAGGGCCATCGACGTGCCGTCGCGCGAGACGGCGAGCGACGAGAGCACGGGCGCGCCGGCCGGCACGAGCGTGCGGCGGCCCGAGCCATCGACCTTCACCTCGGCGAGCACGGTGTGCACACCCTCGTGACCGATGTACACGATGGTGTCGGGCTTCGAGAACGCCACCGCACCGACGTGGCCTTCGTATCCCGGCAGCAGGTCGCGCAGCGGTCCGCCGTCGGCCGGCGCCACGAGCAGCCGGCCCGCCGCGGGATCGTTGATGTCGGCGCCGCTCACGAGCGCCACGTGCCGTCCGTCGGGGCTCCACGCCACGTCGCCGAGCTTGCCGGGGTTGGCCAGGTTCACGGCCTTGCCGCTCGCGAGATCCACCACGTGGACCCGCCGCATCATCAGGTCGTCGTCGACGAGGGGCGTCGGCGCGAGCACCGCGATGAGCCGATCGCCGGCTGGACTCCACGCAATGGTCGTCGCCGAGCCCTCGAGCTCGAGGCGCGTCGGCTGCTCCGAAGACCCGGGCGTGGCGATGAAGACGCGCGTGAAGAGCACCGCCTCCTCGAAGATTTCCTGGGTGAAGCCCTTCTTCTCGAGGTCCTTCCGCTTCGCCGGCGGCGCCTCGCGCGCCGTGAAGGCCACGCGCGTGCCGTCGGGGCTCCACGTGTGCGCGGCGATGTCGGTGGCGTGCGTCAGGATGCGCCGGGCTTCCCCGCCGTCGATGGGCAGCAGGTAGAGCGATCGCGTCGTGTCCTTCCCGCGACGGGTGAGGAACGACAGGTGGCGGCCGTCGGGCGTCCACTGGACGTCGCCCACGTTCACCTCGCCGGTGACGAACGGACGGCTGCGTCCGTCGGCGCCGACGATGTGCAGCTCGGTCCAGGCGCCGCCGTCCTCGTCGACCAGCGGCAGACGAGGCACGACCAGCGTGTAGGCCGCGAGCGTGCCGTCGGGAGACAGGGCCACCGACGAGGCCATGCGGAGCTTCGCCGCGTGATGCGGCGTGAACGTCGTCTGGTCGGCGGCAGCCGGCAGGGCGCAGCAGAGGACGAACGCGGCCACCACGGCCGCGCGCGGAAACGGCGAGCGCATGAAGGACTCCTTGGCGGGGGCCGGGGACCAGCGCGGGCACGGGTATGGCCGGGCACGACCGGCACCGTTCTGCGTAATCTACCCTGCCCGGCTGCCGCAACGGAACCACGGGGCGTCCCTGCAGCGCGCAGTCGAGCTTTGCCGCGGGCGTACGGGTGTATAAGGGATGGCACCACCCGCAGCGACAACAGCCTGACCGTCCCTCCCCTGAGGGGCAAGGAGGAGCATTGCCATGTCCGCCACGACCGCGCTCGCAGCCCTTCGCGCCCGGCTCACCGGCGAGCTCGTCGACGGTGACCACCCGCGCTACGACGAGGCGCGCCGCGTCTACAACGGGATGATCGACAAGCGTCCGCTCGCCATCGCCTACTGCGGCAGCGTGGCCGACGTGGTGGCGTCGGTGCGGGCGGCGGCCGAGCACGGGTGGCTGCTCGCCGTGCGCGGAGGTGGCCACAACGGCGGGGGCCTTGGCACGTGCGACGGCGGCCTCGTCATCGACCTCTCGCGCCTGCACGCCATCGACGTGGACGCCGTGAAGAAGACAGCCCGGGTCGAGGGTGGCGCCACCTGGGGCATGGTGGACCACGCCACGCACACCTTCGGCCTGGCGACGCCGGCCGGCATCATCTCGACGACCGGCGTCGGCGGCCTCACGCTGGGCGGCGGCGTCGGACACCTCACACGCCGCTGCGGCCTGACCATCGACAACCTGATCGAGGCCGACGTGGTCTTGGCCGACGGCCGGCACGTCACGACCAACGCGACGACGCTTCCCGACCTGTTCTGGGCGATCCGCGGCGGCGGGGGCAACTTCGGCGTCGTGACCGCGTTCACCTATCGCCTGCACGACGTGCACACCAACTACGCCGGTCCCATGTTGTGGGACCTCGAGCGCGCGGCCGAGGTCATGGCGTGGTACGACGACGTGATCGCGAAGGCCCCCCGCGAGTTGAACGGGTTCTTCCTGTACCTGGTGGTCCCCTCTGGCCCGCCATTCCCTGAGGCGCTGCACGGGCGGTCGATGTGCGGCGTGGCCTGGTGCTACTCGGGCCCGCTCGATCGCGCGGAGTCGGTGTTCGCCCCCATCCGGCAGTACGGGCCCCCGGCGCTCGACCTGGTGGGACCCATCCCGCATCCGGCCATGCAGAGCATGTTCGATGCGCTCTATCCGCCCGGGCTCCAGTGGTACTGGAAGGCCGACTTCTTCGGTCCGCTGAACGCGGCGACGATTGGATCCCACGTGGAGCACGGCAGCCAGCTGCCGACGGCGCTGTCGAGCATGCATCTCTACCCGGTTGACGGAGCGGCGGCAGACGTCGACGCCTCGGCGACAGCGTGGAACTACCGCCACGCGCGCTACGCCGGGGTGATCGTGGGCGTCGATCCACAGCCCGCGCAGCGCGAGACCATCACGCAGTGGACGCGCGGATACTGGGAGGCCCTGCATCCGCATTCGCTCGGCGGCGCCTACGTGAACTTCATGATGGACGAGGGCGACGATCGCGTGCGCGCGACGTACGGCCCCAACTACACCCGGTTGTCGGCGGTGAAGAAGGCCTTCGACCCGCAGAACCTGTTCCGCGTGAACCAGAACATCGTGCCGACGGCCTCGTCGATGGCGGCAGGCGCGTAGCGGACTCGGGCCCGTTACCGCCGTACCGTCACGAGCAGCGGCCGGTGGTCGGAGATCGTCGTCTCGAGCACGCGGGCGTTGGTGCACGCGAGCGGGCCCGAGAGCAGCAGATAGTCGATGCGCTTGATGGGCGCGCCGGACGGATACGTGAGCCCGTCGCCGCGGCCGCACTCCGCCCAGGCATCGCGGAACCCGGCGGCCAGCAGCCGCCGGACGACCTCGCTGTGCGGCTCGGCGTTCAGGTCGCCGCCAACGAGCAGCGGCAGCCGTCCCGGCGGCGCTCCCGGCGGCGCCGCCGCCGGCCATCGGTCCGGCGAGGTGAGCGCGACGAGGTGGGTCACCTCCTGCAGACGATACGTGTCGTGGCCGGACGCGTCGAGGTGGGTGTTGAGGATCCCGATGCGGCCGGCGCCGGTCGCCGCAACGGTCACCAGGGCCACGCGCGGCTCGTACGCCCCGCCGGCCCGCGGCTGGGCCGGCGTCAGCGGCAGCGGCTCGGTGCGCTCCGACAGGAAGCCGCCGCGCGCGAGCGCCGCCACGCCGTAAAGGCCGTCGTCGTAGTCGAGCGAACGGCCGAAGGCGCCGCCAAGCCCCGTCAGGCGCGTGAGCACCTCGAGCTGATCGACCCGACCCGACCGGTTGGTGCCCCTGTCGACCTCCTGGAGGAGGACCACGTCGGCTCCCGTCGTGCGGACGAGCGCCGCCACCGCCTCGAGGTTCGGATGGCTCGCGGCATCCTTTCCGGCGTGGATGTTGAACACCAGGACGCGAATCGAGGTCCTGGAGGTCGCGCGAGTCCCCGTGCACGCGTTGGCCACCAGTGCCGAGAGAACGAGCGTCACGAGCGCCGCCAGCGTCAGCCGTGTCGCCCCCGGCCGTATCGAACAGGATCGCGCCGCCCTGCCCTTGGTCTTCGCCATTGCTTCGCCTCACATACAGGGCTCATCACTCATGTCTACGGAGGACCACGACGAGCCAGAGTCAGTCGCTCGTGCCCGAGTTCGACCAGGAGATGGCCCATACCCGGCGCGTGCTCGCGTGCCCGATGAGCACCTGGCCTGGGCACCGCACCCGAAATCGTACACCCTCGGCCAGCTCGCCGCGCACGTGGCGCTGCTCCC
>JAHDVQ010000048.1:8086-23301 GCA_023384595.1 Vicinamibacteraceae bacterium
GCCCTTCAAGCGCCGCCCCGGACGGCCGATTCAGTACCTGACATGGTGCCGAGGGCCGGCTGGCGACAGCCTGCCCGGCACCATCCGGGGAGGTCACCGTCCATGTTCTGCCGCGTCGCCGGGGTCATCGCCATCGCCATCCTGCTCGGGACCACCGTGGGCGCCGAGGCCCAGATGCGGGGGCTCGGGCGCGTCATGGGCACGGTGGTCGACGAGGCCGGCGACCCGGTCGACGGCGTCGTCCTCAAGGCGCCCTACACGGGCGGCACGCTCGAAACCAAGTCGGACACCAAGGGCGAGTGGCTGCTTGGCGGCCTGGGCCGCGGCGAGTGGAAGGTCGAGGTCACGAAAGCCGGCTTCAAGCCGCTCACGATGAAGGTCACCATCGTGAAAGAGCTCGACCGCCTGCAACCCGTCAAGATCGTGCTCAAGAAGCCGTAGGCCGGGGGCAACCATGCAGTGGACCATTGGCAAGCGGCTCGGCGTCGGTTTCGGCCTGCTCTGCGGCGTCATCGCCGTGTTCGGCATCGCGGCCGTGTGGCGCAACGCCTCCAACCGCGCGCAGGTCGACCGGATCACCGTCATCACGTCGGAATCGATCGAGCGCGCGGCGGAGATCCGGTACCACGTCTCGGATCTGATGGCGGCGGCCAGACAGGTCGTCATCGCCACCGCCAAGACAGATCAGGCCGCGCTCGAGGAGACCTCCACCGACATCGACAGCGCGCTCGCCGGTTTGCGCAAAGCCACCGGTGAGCTCATCGCGCGCACCGACGACGAGGACACCCGGCGGCGGTGCCGGGAGATCCAGCGCAACATCGAGCAGTGGGCCGAGGTGGCCTCGCGCATCCAGGAGTTCGGCGCCAAGGGCCTCGCGCTCGAGGCCGCCGAGGCCAGCGACGCGGCCAAGGGCTACGGCGAGGCGGCGCAGCGGCTCGCCCAGGAGGTCCTCGACGCGCAGGAGCAGCGCCTCACCGACGAGCGCGAGACGGCGACGAGCGCGTATCGCGCGGCGCAGATGCTCACCCTCGTCATGCTGGTCGTGTCGGCCGGCGTGGCCGGCGGCGTCTTCCTGAGCATTCGGGGCATGCAGCGGCAGCTCAGGCACGTCGCGCGGCAGCTTCGCGAGGGCGCCGAACAGGTCGCGGCGGCCGCCGGACAGGTGGCCGTCTCGTCGCAGTCGCTCTCGCAGGGGGCCTCGCAGCAGGCGGCCTCGCTCGAGGAGACCTCGGCCTCGATCGAGGAGATGGCCTCGATGACGCGGCTGAACGCGGAGCGGTCCGAGCAGACCGCGACGCTGATGACGGGCGTCTCGAACCAGGTGTCGGTCTCCGACGGCATGCTCGCCGAGATGGTGCGCTCGATGGAGGGCATCCGCGAGTCGAGCGGCAAGGTGGCGCGGATCATCAAGACGATCGACGAGATCGCCTTTCAGACCAACATCCTCGCGCTCAACGCCGCCGTGGAGGCCGCACGCGCGGGCGAAGCCGGCATGGGCTTCGCCGTGGTCGCCGACGAGGTGCGGAGCCTCGCGCAGCGGGCCGCCCAGGCCGCGCGCGACACGGCCAGCCTCATCGAGGATGCGGCGCAGAGCGCCGAAGCCGGTGGGACCAAGGTGCAGCAGGTCGCCGCCGCGATGTCGCAGTTTGCGACGAGCGTCGGCGAGGTCAAGGGGATCGCCGACGAGGTCAGCCAGGCGAGCCGCCAGCAGGCGCACGGCATCGACCAGGTGACGCGTGCCATCACCGACATGGAGCGCGTGACACAGACCACCGCCGCCACGGCCGAGGAGAGCGCGGCGGCGAGCCAGCAGCTGCACGGGCAGGCCGAGACCACCATGCAGCTCGTTCGTGAGCTCGACGCCCTCGTGGGCGGCGCTCCGGCACGCTCCTACCGTCTGCGCCGGGCCGGCGGCCTGCCAGCCGGCGCGCCTTCACAGCGGCCCTCGCGCGCCCAGGCACGCCGCCGCCGCAGCCAGGCCGAGAACGTGCTGCCCCTGCTCCCGGCCGATTCCGAGCCAGCCGAGGACGCCCAGAACGGCACCTGGGGCCCCATGTAGCCCATTCCGGGCGGCGCGGCGCAAGCAACACTCGCCTCAGCGGCGGCCGCCGTAGTAGGCCGCGACGGCCTGGTCCATGACCCACGACGTCCTGGCGCCGCTCGCGCCTGTCGACTCGCACACGCCTCGCCCCGTGAGCGCGTCCACCACGGTCTGCACGAACGGCTGGTGCACGTGCGGCGGATTCCTGAACGGCACGCGCTCCTCCCGGCTCCCCCTGACGATCACGATGTCGCCATCGGTGAACACCGGCACGCGGAGCACGCCCTCGGTCCCGGTCACGACGATCCCGTCGTGGCGATGATCGGCGTTGAAGTTCCAGATCCCGGTCCCGGCCACGCCCGACCCGCACCGCAGGGCCACGGTGACGACGTCCTCGGCGTCGTAGCGCCCGCCGGAGTTCACCGCCACTCCCCCGACGTCGACGACAGGGCCGAAGAAGAAGTCGAGGAGATCGAGCCCATGCGATCCGAGATCGAAGAAGAGCCCGCCGCCCGCAACCGCGGGGTCGAACCGCCACGCGCGCGCCTGCGCGGCCGTGGCGAGCGGTTCGAAATGCGCCAGCTCGAACGACGTGGGCGCACCGATCTCGCCTCCGGTCAGCAGCGCGCGCACCCGCAGGAACCTGGGTAGCGCGCGGCGGTAGTAGGCGACCAACAGGGGCAGGCCGCGCCGCTCGAAGGCCTCGATCATGGCGAGGCACTCGGCGTGCGTCCTCGCCATGGGCTTCTCGACCAGGCAGGGCTTGCCGGCCGCGGCCACCCGCACGGCCAGTTCGGCATGTGAGGCCGGCGGCGTGGCGAGGTAGACCGCATCGACCTCGGCATCGCCAATGAGGGCGTCGGCCTCGTCGTAGGCGCGCGGCACGCCGTGCCGTCTCGCGTAGTCCTCGGCGCGCGCCCGGTCGCGGCGCATCACGGCGACCAGGGCCGAGCCGCGCGCCTTCTGCAGTGCCGGGCCGCTCTTCACCTCGGTCACGTCACCGCACCCGAGAATGCCCCACCGAACCGTGTGTGCCGCGTCAAACAGCTGCATGGTCTGTCCCTGTCCTCGAGCCCACGGGATGGGCGCCGGCGCAGCCAGCGAGCGCCCCGGGCACGCGCCGGCGCCTGACAGTCTGCCCCGAAATCCTGCCGTTCGCCCAACCTGGTAGCCGCTGTGCACCTTTTTGACGCCATCTTCGTCAAATCCCTCTGATACCGCCCCCGATCCCCGGACGGCGCACGATTCGAGGAGCGAAGTCGGCGCATGTTGAACGTGAAGCTCGCCTTCCGCACCCTGCTGAGAACTCCCTTCGTCACCCTGGTGGCCATTGCCTCGCTCGGGCTGGGCATTGGCGCCACGGCCGGCATCTATTCGCTCTTCAACCAACTGCTCGTGCGGCCCTTGCCCGTGCCGGCGGCGCACGAACTGGTGAATCTCACGGCGCCGGGGCCCAAGCCGGGCTCGCAGTCCTGCAACAATGCCGGCGACTGCGACGTGGTGTTCAGCTACCCGATGTATCGCGACCTCGAGCGGCAACAGGACGTGCTGTGGGGCCTCGCGGCCCACCGCGCGTTTGGCGCCAATCTCGCCGCCCGCGGGCAGACCGAGAGCAGCGAAGGCATGCTCGTGTCGGGGAACTACTTCCAGATTCTCGGCCTCACGCCGGCCGCCGGCCGTTTGTTCTCGCCGCAGGACGACCGGACCGTCGGAGGCGAGCCGATTGCCGTCCTCAGTCATGCCTACTGGCGGCGGCGTTTCGACCAGAGCCTCGACGTCCTCAACAGCCCGATCACCGTCAACGGTCAGGTGCTCACGGTCGTGGGCGTCGCCCCGGCCGGCTTCACCGGCACCACGCTCGGCACCTCGCCCGACATCTTCGTGCCCATCACCCTGCGCGCGAGGCTCGAACCCGGGTTCAACGGCTTCGACAACCGGCGAAGCTACTGGGCCTACCTCTTCGGCCGCCTCAAGCCGGGCGTGACGATGGATCAGGCCCGGGCCGCGCTGAATGTCCCATACCGCGCCATCCTCACCGAGGTGGAGGCGCCCCTGCAGCGCGGGATGAGCGACCAGACGATGGCCCGCTTCAAGACGAAGGACATCGGGCTCGAACCGGGCCAGCGCGGGCAGAGTTCAGTGCCCGCCGAGACGAAGACGCCGCTGATGCTGCTGCTGGGCGTCACCGTGCTCGTGCTGCTCATCGCCTGCGCCAACATCGCCAACCTGCTGCTCGCCCGGTCGGTAGCCCGTGGTGGCGAGATGGCCATCCGGCTGTCGATCGGGGCGTCGAGGCGGCACCTGTTCGTGCAGTTGCTCACCGAGTCGCTGGTGCTCGCCGCGTGCGGCGGGCTGGCAGGCGTCGCGATCGCCTACGGGACGCTGCGCTTCATGGCCTGGCTGCTGCCGCCCGACGCGGCCGGCATGGTGAACTTCTCGCTCGACACCGCGGCGCTCACGTCGACCGCCATCATTACCGTCGCCACCGGCGTGGCATTCGGACTCGTCCCGGCCCTGCACGCCACGCGCGCCAATCTCGCCAGCGCCCTCAAGGGACAGTCGGGGCAGCCCTCGGGCGCCCGCGCGGCGGCGCGCTTTCGCACGACGCTCGCCACGGTGCAGATGGCGTTTGCCATGACCCTGCTGGTGGCGGCCGGCCTCTTCACCCGCAGCCTGTTCAACGTCGCCCGCGTCGATCTTGGACTGGACGCCGACCGCCTGGTCACCTTCGCCGTGTCGCCCGAGTTGAACGGGTACACGGCGGAGCAGTCGATGCAGCTCTTCGAGCGGCTCGAGGACGAACTGGCCGCGCAGCCGGGCGTGGTCGGCGTCAGCGCGTCGATGATTCCGCTGCTCGCCGGCAACAACTGGGGCAGCGACGTCAGCGTGGAGGGCTTCACGTCGGGGCCCGACATCGATGCGAACGCGCGGTTCAACGAGCTGGGCCCGGCGTACTTCCGGACGCTGGGGGTGCCGATGCTCGCCGGACGCGAGTTCACGCGCGCCGACGTGCTCGACGCGCCGAAGGTGGCCATCGTCAATCAGCAGTTCGCAAAGAAGTTCAACCTCGGAGCCAACCCGGTCGGCAAGCGCATGGCCGTCGGCGGCCGGGAACTCGACATCGAGATCGTGGGCCTGGTCCGCGACGTCAAGTACAGCGAGGTCAAGGATCCGGTGCCGGCGATGTTCTTCATCCCGTTCCGGCAGGATCGCGGGATCGGCGGACTCGCCTTCTACGTGCGCGCGGCGGGCGACCCCGACCCGGTGCTCGCCGCGGTGCCGCGTCTCGTCGCGCAGCTCGATCCCAACCTGCCGGTCGAGGATCTGCGGACCATGCACGAGCAGGTGCGCCAGAACGTCTTCCTCGACCGCTTCGTCACGATGCTGTCGATCGCCTTCGCGAGCCTGGCGACGCTGCTGGCGGCCATCGGCCTCTACGGCGTGCTGGCCTACACCGTCGCGCAGCGGACGCGCGAGCTCGGCCTCCGCATGGCGCTCGGCGCGGCGCCCGCGCACGTCCGCGGCCTGATCATCAGGCAGGTGGGCCGCATGACGCTCGTCGGCGGCCTCGTGGGCCTCGCGGCGGCGGCGTGGACCGGGCGGGCCGCCGAGGCCGTCCTCTACGAGCTGCGGGGGTGGGACCCCGTGGTGCTGGTCACGGCCGGGACGCTGCTCACGGCCGTCGCCCTCGGAGCGGGGTTCATCCCCGCGCTTCGCGCCTCGCGCGTGGATCCGATGACGGCGTTGCGCTATGAATAGCCTGCCAGGCGGAGTCGAGAAGACATGACGAACGTGAAGCTCGCCTTCAGAACGCTCTTCCGGACGCCCTTCGTCACGACGGTCGCCATCGTGTCGCTGGGCCTGGGGATTGGCGCGACGTCCGCGATCTACTCGATCTTCAACCAGCTCCTGCTGCGCGAGCTGTCGGTGTCGACCCCGGGCGAGCTGGTGAACCTGGGAGCGCCGGGTCCGAAGCCGGGCTCGCAGTCGTGCAACAACGCCGGCGATTGCGACCAGGTCTTCAGCTACCCGATGTACCGGGACCTGGAGCGCCAGCAGACGGTCTTCTGGGGCATCGCCGGACACCGCGCGGTCGCCGTGAACCTCTCGGCCCGCGACCAGACCGAGAGCGCCGAGGGGATGCTCGTCTCGGGCAACTACTTCCAGATCCTCGGGCTGACGCCCGCTCTCGGCCGGCTGTTCTCGACCGACGACGACCGCGCGCTCGACAGCGAGCCAGTCGTCGTGCTGAGCCACGAGTACTGGCGCCGGCGATTCCAGGAGAACCCGGACGTCCTCGACACCTCCATCACGGTCAACGGGCAGGTGCTCACGATTGTCGGCGTCGCGCCGGCAGGCTTCACCGGTACGACCCTCGGCACCGCGCCCGACGTGTTCGTGCCGATCACGATGCGGCGCCGGATCGAGCCGGCGTTCACCGGCTTCGACAACCGGCGCAACTACTGGGTGTACCTGTTCGCCCGCCTGAAGCCGGGCGTGACGATCGACCAGGCGCGCGCCGCCCTAAACGTGCCGTATCGCGCGATCCTCACCGAGATCGAGGCGCCGCTGCAGCAGGGCATGAGCGACCAGACGCTGGCGCGTTTCAGGTCGAAGGAGCTCACCATCGTCGAGGGGAACCGCGGCCAGAGCACGGTGCGCGAGGAGGCAGGCACGCCGCTCGCGCTGCTGCTCGGCGTCACGGTGCTCGTGTTGCTCATCGCGTGCGCGAACATCGCGAACCTGCTGCTCGTGCGATCGGCGGCGCGCAACGGCGAGATGGCCATCCGGCTGTCGATTGGGGCCAGCCGCCGCCACCTGCTCGTGCAGTTGCTCACCGAGTCGCTGGTGCTCGCGGCCTGCGGCGGCCTCATCGGGCTTCTCGTGGCCCACTGGACGCTGCGGTTCATGGCCTGGCTGCTTCCGCCCGACGCCTCGTCGACGGTGACGCTGGCGCTCGACGGCACCGCGCTGCTCTTCGCGGCGCTCGTCACCCTCGTGACGGGCGTGGCCTTCGGGCTCTTCCCGGCCATGCACTCGACGAGGCCCGACCTGGCGGTGACGCTCAAGGGACAGGCCGGGCAGCCGTCGGGCGCGCGCAGCGCCGCCCGGTTCCGGACGACGCTCGCCACGGTGCAGATCGCGCTGGCGATGGCGCTGCTCGTCGCCGCGGGGCTCTTCACGCGCAGCCTGTTCAACGTGGCGCGGGTCGATCTCGGATTGACGGCCGATCGGCTGATCACCTTCGGCGTCTCACCGAGCCTGAACGGCTACACGATCGAGCAGTCGCGACAGCTCCTGGAACGGCTCGAAGACGAGCTGGCGGCGCTGCCGGGCGTGACGGCGTCCAGCGCGGGGCTGGTGCCCCTGCTCTCGGGCAGCAACTGGGGCGCCGGCGTCAGCGTGGAAGGCTACCCGACAGGACCTGACGTCGACAGGCACTCGAACCTGAACGAAATCGCCCCCGCGTACTTCAGGACTCTCGGGGTTCCTCTGCTCGCCGGCCGCGACTTCACGCGGGCCGACACGCAGGGCGCGCCGAAGGTGGCCATCGTCAACCAGCAGTTCGCGAAGAAGTTCAATCTCGGCACCAACCCGGTCGGCAAGCGCATGGCGATGGGCACCGACGAGCTCGACATCGAGATCGTCGGGCTCGTCCGCGACGCCAAGTACAGCAGCGTGAAGAACGCCGTGCCGCCGTTGTTCTTCCTGCCGTACCGTCAGGGCGAGCGCATCTGGGGACTCTCGTTCTACCTGCGCACCGCCGGCGATCCGACCTCGGTGATGGCCGCCATTCCGCGCGTGGTGGGGCGGATCGATCCGAACCTGCCCGTCGAGGAGCTGCGGACCATGGAGGAACAGATCCGGCAGAACGTGTTCCTCGATCGGTTCGTGACGATGCTCTCGGTGTCGTTTGCCGTGCTCGCCACGCTGCTGGCCGCCGTGGGCCTGTACGGCGTGCTCGCCTACACGGTGGCCCAGCGCACGCGCGAGCTGGGGCTGCGCATGGCGCTCGGCGCGGCGCCGGGCGACGTGCGCGGGATGGTGATGAGGCAGGTCGGCCGCATGACGATCGTCGGGGGCCTCGTCGGCGTCGCCGCGGCCGTCTGGGCGGGCCGGACCGCGGAGGCCATCCTGTACCAGCTGCGCGGCTGGGATCCACTCGTGCTCGCCTCGGCGGGGGTCGTGCTGGCGGCCGTCGCGCTCGGGGCCGGCTTCATCCCGGCCTACCGCGCCTCGCGCGTCGATCCGATGACCGCACTGCGCTACGAGTAGCCTGCAGGGCGGCGTCCTTGCCACCGCCCTGCCCCCTTCGCCCAGTCAAGCGTCCCGCGCATCGATCACGTCGTTCCCGGCTTAGACTGAGGCATGCCGGACGATCCGCACAAGCCGTTGCGCGACGACGTACGCCTGCTCGGCGAGCTGCTGGGCGAGGTGCTGCGCGCCCGCGAGGGCCAGGCGCTCTTCGATCTCGTCGAGGAGGTGCGGGCCCTGGCCAAGCAGAGCCGCGCCGCCGACGCGCCGGACCTTGGCGGACTCGCGGAGCGCCTTGGCCGCATGTCGCTCGACGAGGCGCTGCCGGTGGCGCGCGCCTTCGCGCACTTCCTCACGCTCGCCAACATCGCCGAGCAGCACCATCGCATCCGACGGCGGCGTGCCTATCAGGCGACGCCGGGCTCGCGCCCGCAGCCCGGCTCGTGCGAGGAGCGGTTCCCCGCGCTCGTCGAGGGCGGGGTTGCGCCCGAGCAGCTGCACCAGGCGGTGTGCGATCTGCGGATCGAGCTCGTGCTGACGGCGCATCCCACCGAGGTGGTGCGCCGTACCTTGACCCAGAAGCACCACCGCATGGCCGCGCTGCTCGCGCGCCGCGACCGCCCGGACCTGACAGCCGCTGAACGCGAGGAGACGATCGCCGCGCTCGGCCGCGAGATTCAGGCCGCCTGGGAAACCGACGAGGCGCGGCACGCCCGGCCCACGCCGCTCGACGAGGTGAAGGCCGGGCTCGTGGTCTTCGAACAGAGCCTCTGGGACGCGGTGCCGCGCTACGTCAGAGCCGTCGACCGCGCGCTCTCGGCGACGACCGGAAGGGGCCTGCCACTCGAGGCGGCGCCCGTGCGATTCGGATCGTGGATGGGAGGCGACCGCGACGGCCACCCGTTCGTGACGCCAGAGGTCACCGAGCGTGCCAGTCTCCTCATGCGCTGGATGGCCGCCGATCTGTACTTGCGGGAGATCGAGGCGCTGCGCGGCGAGCTGTCGATGACGGCCGCGAGCGACGAACTGCGCGCGGACGCCGGAGCAGGCGCGCGCGAGCCGTACCGCGGAGTGCTTCGCCGGCTGCGCGACAGGCTCCGCGCCACGCGCGACTCGATCGGCGCGGCGCTCGACGAAGACGCGGTCACCTGGCCGGGCGCGCCGGCGCACGCCGCCGGCCTCGTGACGAGGGCCGAGGACCTGCGGGCGCCGCTCGCCCTGTGCCTGCGTTCGCTCGAGGCGACAGGCAACGGTGCGCTGGGCGGTGGGCGGCTGACCGACTTGCTCCGCCGCGTCTCGGCGTTCGGCGCGACCCTCGCCCGCCTCGACATCCGGCAGGACGCCTCCCGGCACACCGAGACGCTCGACGCCATCACGCAAGCGCTGGGCGTCGGCTCCTACGCCGAGTGGGACGAGGGAGCCCGGCAGGCCTTCCTCCTGCGCGAGCTGGACACACCGCGGCCGCTCGTGCCGCGCAGGCTGGAGGCGTCTCCAGCGGTGGCCGACGTCCTGGCCACGTTCCGCATGCTCTCGCGTCTGCCCGAGGAATCGCGCGGAGCCTACGTCATCTCGATGGCGTCCACCCCGTCCGACGTGCTCGCCGTCCAGCTCCTGCAGAAGGAGGCCGGCGTCACGCCTCCCGCCAGGGTCGTCCCGCTCGTCGAGACGGCCGAGGCCCTGGAGGGGGCGGGCCGCATGCTCGACGCGCTGCTGGCGCTCGAGCCGTATCGCCGGTCGATCGGCGGGCGGCAGGAGGTGATGATCGGCTACTCGGACTCGGCGCGCGACATCGGGCGCTTCAGCGCGGCCTGGGCGCTGTACAAGACGCAGGAGGAGCTGGTCGCGGCGTGCCGCGCGAATGGGGTGGCCCTGACGTTGTTCCACGGCCGCGGCGGAAGCGTCGGCCGTGGCGGCGGCCCCACGTGGCTCGCGATCCAGTCGCAGCCGGCCGGCTCCATCGACGGCACGTTGCGGGTGACCGAGCAGGGCGAGATGATTCAGGCCAAGTTCGGACTGGTCGACATCGCCGAGCGCACCCTCGAGGTCTACACCACGGCCACCCTCGAGAAGACGCTCGTCGAGCACCACCCCGCGCCGCCCGCGTGGCGGCACCTGATGGAGCGGCTCGCGGACGAGGCGGCGCGCGACTACCGCGCCCTGGTCTACGGCAGCCCGCCGTTTGTGGAGTACTTCAACGCCGCGACGCCTGTCGGCGAGCTGGCCTCGCTCAACATCGGGAGCCGCCCCGCCCGGCGCACCGGTGACGGCGGTGTGGCGAGCCTCCGCGCCATTCCCTGGCAGTTCGCCTGGACGCAGACGCGCCTGCTGCTCGCCTCGTGGCTCGGGCTCGAACGCGCGCTCGCCCTCGCGTCGGACGCGGGCGAGATGGCCACGCTCCGGACGATGTACCGGCAATGGCCGATCTTCAGGGTGACGATCGACCTCATGGAGATGGTGCTGGCCAAGGCCGACGCGCGCATCGCCGCGCACTACGACCGCCTGGTGCCGCCCGATCTCCGGCCGCTCGGGGCAGACCTGAGGGCGCGCCTCGCCCAGGCGGCGGCGGGCGTCCTCGAGGTGACGGGCCACACCGTGCTCGTCGAGGAGAACCCGGTGCTCCGCCGCTCGATCGACGTGCGGAATCCGTACGTGGATCCGATCAACCTCGTGCAGGTCGAGCTGCTCCGCCGCGTGCGCGCCGGCGCGACCGAAGAGGCGGCACGCGATGCGCTCGTGGTCACCGTGAACGGCATCGCGGCCGGGCTCCGCAACACCGGCTGACGGTCAGATCCGCGGCAGCGTGACCTCGAGCTGCTTCAGGTACTTGCCCTGCTTGTCGCCGTACGAGATCTCGCAGGCCTCGTCGCTCTGGAAGAACAGCACCTGCGCGATGCCCTCGTTGGCGTAGATCTTCGCCGGCAGCGGCGTCGTGTTCGAGATCTCGAGCGTCGCCGTGCCCTCCCATTCGGGCTCGAACGGCGTCACGTTCACGATGATGCCGCACCGCGCGTAGGTCGACTTGCCGAGGCAGATGGTGAGCACGTCGCGCGGAATCCTGAAGTACTCGACCGTGCGGGCCAGCGCGAACGAGTTGGGCGGCACGATGCAGACGTCGGCCGTGATATCGACGAACGAGCGCGGGTCGAACGCCTTCGGGTCGATGACCGTGTTGTTGATGTTGGTGAAGACCTTGAACTGGTCGGCGACACGGATGTCGTAGCCGTACGACGACAGCCCGAACGACACCACGCCTTCGCGCACCTGCCGGTCCTCGAACGGCGAGATCATCCCGTGTTCGAGCGCCATGCGCTTGATCCAGCGATCCGACTTGATCGACATCCGTGGTCCTCGCGACGTGCCGGGCTACCGGCGGAAGACGCTGAAGAGCAGCGTCAGGAGCAGGCTGATGACGAGGCTCGTCACAATCGGAACGTAGAACGTCGTGTTCCCGCGGCGGACGGCGATGTCGCCCGGGAGCCGGCCGAGGGGCACCCCCCACATGACGAGCAGACCGAGGCCGGCGATGACGAGACCGGCGATGACAAGGAGCTTGCCCATCGGAATAGGCTCCAGCCTCCAGGCTACGGGCGACAGGCCGAGGCGAGAGGCCAGGCTAGCCGACCAGCTCGACTCCCCGGAAGAAGTAGCCCAGCTCGAAGGCCGCCGTGTCCGGGGCGTCGGAGCCGTGCGTGGCGTTCTGCTCGATGGAGCTGCCGAACTCGCGCCTGAGCGTGCCCTCGGCGGCCTTGGCCGGGTCGGTCGCCCCCATCAGGTCGCGCCACTTGCGGATGGCGTCCGGGGCCTCGAGGGCGAGGACGACGATGGCGCCCGACGACATGAAATCGGTGAGGCCGCCGAAGAACGGACGCTCACGATGCACGGCGTAGAAGCCTTCGGCCTCGCGCTTGGTGAGCCGCACCATGCGCATGCCGCGGATGGTGAAGCCCGCGGCTTCGATGCGGGCGAGAATCGTGCCGGTGAGCTGGCGTTCGACGGCGTCGGGCTTGATGATGGCGAAAGTCTGTTCCATGAACTGGACAGTATAGAACGGGCTCCAGGCTACAGGCTACGGGCTAACGCAGCGCCTCCATGATCTCGTCGAGCACGGCGCGCGGGGGGCGGGTGCGCTCGAGCGGCAGGTGCGCGAGGGGCTCGTCGACGAGGTTCAACACGCCGAGGAAGTCGTCACGGTCGGGCTCCAGGTAGATGACGCCCGTCGCGAGCTCGCCGCGCCGGTTCCACTCGACCAGCGTCGAGAGCGCCCGCGCGCGGTCGGTCGCGTCGTAATCGTGCTCGAGCTTGTGGAGCAGGAGCGTCGACCCGTCGTGCATCTTGACCTCGCGCGTCGTGCCCTCGTCGTAGTCGATCGTGATGTCCTCGAAGAACGGCACGAAGCTGATCTCGCCGAGCGGTTCGTCGTGATCCTTCACGTAGCTGTAGCTCTTCGTCGAGCCGTCGTGATCGTTGAAGGTGACGCAGGGCGAGATGACGTCGATCATGCACGTCCCCCGGTGCGCGACGGCGGCCTTCAAAATGGCGAGCAGCTGCTTCTTGTCGCCCGAGAACGACCGCGCGACGAAGGTCGCCCCGAGCTGGATGGCGAGCGCGCACGTGTCGATGGGCGGCAGGTCGTTGACCACGCCGTTCTTCAGCCGCGACCCGAGGTCGGCCGTCGGCGAGAACTGCCCCTTGGTCAGCCCGTAGCACCCGTTGTCCTCGATGATGTAGATCATCGGGAGATTCCGACGCATCAGGTGCACGAACTGCCCGATGCCGATGGCGCCGGTGTCGCCGTCGCCGCTGACGCCGATGGCGAGGAGCGCCTTGTTGGCGAGCAGCGCGCCCGTGGCCACCGAGGGCATGCGGCCGTGCACGGCGTTGAACCCGTGCGACCCGCCCAGGAAGTACGCCGGGCTCTTGCTCGAGCAGCCGATGCCCGAGAGCTTCACGACGCGGACCGGATCGACCCCCATCTCGAAGAAGGCATCGATGATGCGCTCGGAGATCGCGTTGTGGCCGCACCCGGCGCACAGCGTGGTCTTGCCGCCGCGGTATGGCGTCGTGTCGAGGCCGAGGCGGTTGACCTTCCTCGACGGGGTGGGGGCGGGAGTCGACATCAGAGGCCCTCCTCGAGCACGATCGCGTCGGTCACCGTCCGCGCGTCGAGCGGCAAGCCGTTGTAGTGGCGCACGCTGCAGAGCCGCCCGCTCCATGCGGCGTCGAGCTCCATGCGCAGCAGCGCCAGCATCTGTCCGTCGCGATTCTGCTCGACGACATACACCCGGTCGTGCCGGCTGATGAAGTCCACGACCGCCCCGGTGAAGGGATAGGCCTTCAGCCGCAGGTACGACGTCTCGAGCCCGTATTCCTCCCGGAGCTGGTCGCGCGCCTCCGTGACGCCCCAGTGCGAGGTGCCGTAGGCGATGATGCCGACGCGCGCGGCCTCCACCTGATCGATCTCGGGCGCGGGCACCAGCCCGCGGGCCGTCTCCAGCTTGCGCAGCAGCCGATCCAGGTTCCGCGAGTAGTCATCGGGGCGCTCGCTGTACTGCGCGCGCTCGTTGTGGCCGGACCCCCGCGCGAACGAGGCGGGCAGCCCGTCGCCCGGCACCGTGCGGTAGCCGACGCCGTCGCCGTCCACGTCCCGGTAGCGGCCCCAGTCGCCGAGCTCCCTGAGCTTCTCTTCGGTCAGGAGCTTCCCCCGGACGATGGGCGCGTCGGGATAGGTGAAGGCCGGCGACATCCAGGTGTTCATCCCGAGATCGAGGTCGCTCAGCACGAAGACCGGCTGCTGCAGCTGCTCGGCGAGGTCGAAGGCCGCCATCGCCATCGTGTAGCACTCCTCGACCGAGGCGGGCAGCAGCACCGGGTGCTTCGTGTCGCCGTGCGAGAGCAGCGTCGTCGAGAGCACGTCCTGTTGTCCAGTCCGCGTCGGCAGGCCCGTCGACGGCCCCGCCCGCTGGATGTCGAAGACGACGGCGGGCACCTCGACGTAGTAGCCGAGACCCGCGAACTCCGACATCAGCGAGATGCCGGGACCGGCCGTCGAGGTCATCGCCCGCGCGCCCGCCCACGACGCCCCGATGACCATGCCGAGCGCCGCGATCTCGTCCTCGGCCTGCACCACGGCAAAGGTGGCCTTCCCCGTCTCGGGGTCCATCCGGTAGCGGCGGAGGTAGTCGATGAGGGTCTCGCAGAGCGACGAGGAGGGCGTGATGGGATACCAGGCCACCACCGTGACGCCCGCCATCAGACACCCGATGGCGGCCGCGGCGTTCCCCTCGATGAGCACGAGGCCCTCGGTCCTGTCGAGCCGCGCCACGGCGTAGGGATCGCGCTTGGCCAGGTGCTCGGTGGCGTAGGCGAAGCCCACGTCGAGCGCGGCCCCGTTGAGCGCGATGGCTCTGGTCTTGCCCTGCAGCTGCTTCGCAAGGGCGCGCCGCATCTCGTCGAGGTCGATGCCGAGCAGCGCCGCCAGCACACCGTCGTAGATCATGTTGCGCACGAGGCGCCGCAGCTTCACCTCGGTCGTCACGCCCGCGACGAGCTTGTCGAAGGGCACCCCGTAGAAGACGAGATCGTCGCGGTGCGAGGCCAGGCCGAGCGGCTCGTCGTAGACGACCGCCGCCCCGGGCCCGAGCGCCATCACGTCCTCGCGCGCCGTCTCGGGGTTCATCGCGACGAGCACGTCGATTTCCTTCTTCCGCCCGATGTAGCCGCGCGCGTTGGCGCGAATCGTGTACCAGGTCGGCAGGCCCGCGATGTTCGACGGGAACAGGTTCTTGCCCGACACGGGGATGCCCATCTGGAACAGCGACCGCAGGAGCACCAGGTTGGCGGTCTGGCTGCCGGAGCCGTTCACCGTGGCGACCTGGATGCTGAAGTCGTTGACGACGCGGGCGCGTTCGACGTCGGGGGC
>JAHDVQ010000048.1:23401-26685 GCA_023384595.1 Vicinamibacteraceae bacterium
TCCTGCATGGCGCGGCCGATGTCGGCCGGGCTCTTCACGACGTTGACGCCCGCGGCCGACAGCGCCGCCATCTTCTCGGCGGCCGTGCCCTTGCCGCCGGCGATGATCGCGCCGGCGTGACCCATGCGGCGGCCGGGCGGCGCGGTCTGCCCGGCGATGAAGCCGACGACCGGCTTCTTGACCTCGCGCCGGATGAACTCGGCGGCCTCCTCCTCGGCCGACCCGCCGATCTCACCGATCATCACGACGCCCTCGGTCTCGGGATCGTCCCCGAACGCCGTGAGCGCATCGATGAACGAGGTGCCGATGAGCGGGTCGCCGCCGATGCCGATGCACGTGGTCTGCCCCAGGCCGAGGCCGGTGAGCTGGTGAATGGCCTCGTAGGTCAGGGTGCCGCTCTTCGACACGATGCCCACGCGCCCGGGCGCGCAGATGTGCCCCGGAATGATGCCCGCCTTGGCCTGGCCCGCCGTGATGATGCCGGGGCAGTTCGGCCCGATGAGCCGCGTCTTCTTGCCCTTCATGAACGTGAAGACGCGCATCATGTCGAGCGTCGGGATGCCCTCGGTGATGCAGACGGCCAGGCCGATGCCGGCATCGGTGGCCTCCATCACGGCGTCGGCCGCAAACGGCGGCGGCACGAAGATGACCGACGTGTCGGCGCCCGTCGCGGCGACGGCCTCGGCGACGGTGTCGAACACGGGCCATCCCTCGTGCGTGGTGCCGCCCTTGCCCGGCGTCACGCCCCCGACGACGGTGGTCCCGTAGGCGGCAGCCTGCTTGGCGTGGAAGGTGCCCTCTTTGCCCGTGAGCCCCTGCACGAGGAGCTTGCTGTTGCGATCGATGAAGATAGCCATCGTAGGTTCGTCCTGACTCGCCGGGCTACCGGCCCGCTGCCGCCGCCACGACTTTCTGCGCGGCGTCTCCCATGGTGTCGGCCGTCGTGAAGTTCAGCCCGCTCTCGCGGAGCATCTGCTTCCCCTTCTCGACGTTGGTGCCCTCCATCCGGATGACGACCGGCACCGTGACGTGCAGTTCCTTGACGGCCGCGATGACGCCCTCGGCGAGGATGTCGCAGCGCAGGATGCCACCGAAGATGTTGATGAGGACGGCCTCGACGTTCTTGTCGGTCATCAGGATCTTGAAGGCGTTGCGGATCTGCTCGGCGTTGGCGCCGCCGCCCACGTCGAGGAAGTTGGCCGGCTCGCCGCCCGCCAGCTTGATGATGTCCATGGTCGCCATGGCGAGGCCGGCGCCGTTCACCATGCAGCCGATGTTGCCGTCGAGGCGGATGTAGTTGAGCGAGTACTTCGAGGCCTCGATCTCGAGATCGTCCTCCTCGGCGAGATCGCGCAGCTCGCGGATCTCGGGATGGCGGAAGAGCGCGTTGTCGTCGAAGTTCATCTTCGCGTCGAGGGCGAGCACCTCGCCCTGCGCGGTCGTCACGAGCGGGTTGATCTCGACGAGCGACGCGTCGGTTCTGACGAACGCCTCGTAGATGGCGAGCATCAGCTTCACGGCCTTGTTGACCAGCGCCGGCTCGAGCCCGATGCCGAAGGCCAGCGTGCGCGCCTGATAGGGCTGCAGCCCGACCGCCGGGTCGATGTAGACCTTCTTGATCTTCTCCGGGGTCTCGGCGGCGACCTTCTCGATCTCGACGCCGCCCTCGGAGCTCGCCATCATGACGATGCAGCCCGCCGAGCGGTCGATGACGACGCCGAGATAGAGCTCGCGCGTCATCTCGAGGCCTTCCTCGACGAGGACGCGCCCCACCTTCTGCCCCTGCGGGCCGGTCTGGTAGGTCACCAGCTGCATGCCGAGCATGGTCTGCGCCGAGGCGTAGGCGGCGTCGGGCCCCTTCACCACCTTGACCCCGCCGCCCTTGCCGCGGCCCCCCGCGTGGATCTGGGCCTTGACGACGACGGTGCCGCCGCCGAGGCGTCGGGCAATGTCGGCGGCCTCGTCGGGCGTGGTCGCCACTTCGCCCCTGGGCACGGCAACGCCATGCCGGGCGAGAAGGGCCTTGGCTTGGAATTCGTGAATTTTCACGGGTCTCTCGCGATGCCGGGCGCGCCTGGGGGCGCGCGGCGGGAAGACGGCCCGAAGGCCGATCCAGTGAGGTGCCACGCCGCGGGGCCGCCGGCGGCCAGGCCCGCGGACGCGGCGCTCTATCTTTTGTCGGATCGGCCGCGAGGATCAAGGTGGGCGCCACCCGTTCCTTGCACGACAGTGGTTCAGCGTCTACAATTCGGGCACCCGGCGGCGGTCGTTGACGCCGGTCATGCCCGATGCTCCTGCCCCTGATGGTCTGCGCGCCCGCCCCCGCCCGTGGCTGCGCGCGGACGAGTGCCGGACCTCCACGACGCGGTTCCCGGGCCCCGGTTCCCACCGACCCGCATCCCGTCGTCATCGGCGCCCCGCCCGCGGGACGCCTGCTGGCGGAGTCGCATTCATGTCCACACGCGTGAGATTCTTCTCGTCATCGGTCGGGACGAAGATCCTGATTGCGGTGACCGGCCTGGCGCTCTTCGGGTTCCTGATCGTGCATCTCATCGGGAACCTGCTGGTCTTCGTCGGTCCGGAGTCGTTCAACCACTACAGCCACGCCCTCATCAGCAACCCCCTCATCTACGTCGCCGAGGTGGGCCTCGCCCTGATCTTCGTGCTGCACGTCTTCAAGGCGGTCACCAACTGGGCGACCAACCGCAACGCGCGGCCGCAGGGCTACACCCTGAAGAAGTGGGTCGGGCACACCAGCCGCAAGTCCATCGGGTCGACCACGATGATCGTGACCGGCCTCGTGACGTTCGTCTTCGTGGTGTTGCACCTGAAGACGTTCAAGTACGGGCCGTACTACGAAGCCCTGTATGACGAGGGGCCGGTGCGCGATCTTCACCGGCTGACGATGGACGTCTTCCAGAGCCCCGTCTACGTCGTCTTCTACGTGCTGTGCATGGGGCTCATCTTCCTGCACCTGCGACACGGGCTGGCGAGCGCCGCGCAGTCGCTCGGCGTCAACCATCCGAAGTACAACCGCCTGCTCGTGGTGGGCGGCACCATCATTGCCGCCATCATCGGCTTCGGCTTCGCCATCATCCCGATCCTGGTGTTCCTGGGAGGGCGCTCATGACGCTCGACGCGAGAATCCCCGGCGGGCCCATCGAGAGCAAGTGGGAACGCCACAAGTTCGAATCGAAGCTGGTCGCGCCGGCCAACCGGCGCAAGTTCACCGTGATCGTGGTGGGCACGGGACTGGCGGGCGGCTCGGCGGCCGCGACGCTGGG
>JAHDVQ010000303.1 GCA_023384595.1 Vicinamibacteraceae bacterium
CCCGTGCTCGCGGCGTTGTAACATGTCCCCACCCATGGAACGGACCACGACGATCCGGGGGCGCCACGTGCGCTACCTCGACGCCGGGCAGGGCCAGACGCTGCTGCTCCTCCACGCCTTTCCTCTCTCGGCCGACATGTGGCGGCCGCAGTTCGACCAGCGTCCCGAGGGGTGGCGCCTGGTCGCCCCCGACTACGCGGGTTTCGGCGGCTCCGAGCGCTTCGTGGGCGAGCCGGCCGCGGTCGCCTCTTATGCCCTCGACGCCATCGCGCTCCTCGACGCTCTCGGCGTCCATCGCTTCGTCGTCGCCGGCCTGTCCATGGGCGGCTACGTCGCCTTTGCCGTCGTCCGCCAGGCGCGGATGCGACTGCGGGGCCTGGTGCTGGCCGACACGCGGGCCGATGCCGACAGCGACGAGGCCCGCGCGAACCGGCAGTCGATGATGGCCGCGCTCGACGAGCGCGGCGTGGCGGCCGCGCGCGACGCGATGCTGCCGAAGCTCCTCGCCGAGGAGAACGCCGCGGCGCATCCCGAGCTCGTGGCCACCGTGCGCGCGATGATCGAGCGCAACGCCGTGGGCGGCGTGCGCGACGCGGTCGCGGCGCTCATGACGCGGCCCGATTCCGTGCCGCTCCTGAAGGACATCGCCTGTCCGGCGCTCGTGCTCGTCGGGGAACGCGACGCCATCACGCCCGTCGCGCTCCACGAGCAGATGCACGCCGCGCTTCCCAACGCGACGCTCGCCGTCATTCCCGGCGCCGGGCACCTCGCCAACCTCGAACGTCCCGCCGCGTTCTCGGCCGCGCTCGGCGGCTTCCTCGCGGCGTTACCGCCAGACAGCCACGCCTGATGGATCTCGGACTCACCGGCAAGGTGGCGCTCGTCACGGGCTCGAGCCGCGGGCTCGGCCTCGCGAGCGCCCGCGCGCTCGCCCGCGAGGGCTGTCACGTCATGCTCTCGGCCCGCACGGCGGGCCCGCTCGCCGGGGCGGCGGCGGCCATCGAGGCCGAGGTCGGCCCTGGCCGCGTCGCCTTCGACGCCGTGGATCTCGCCACCTCCGGCGGCGTCGAGCGCCTCGTCGCGCGCACCGTCGAGACCTTCGGCGGCCTCGACATCCTCGTGAACAGCGTCGGCCTCGGCCGCGGCTCCGACATCGTCGCGACGACGGACGAGGAGTGGCAGGAGGGCTTCGATCACACGATCTTCCCGGCGGTGCGCGCCTCGCGTCTCGCGGTGCCACACATGCGGCGGCGGGGCGGCGGCGTCATCCTGATGATCGCCTCCATCTGGGGCCGCGAGTCGGGCGGGCGCATGGTCTACAACGCGGTGAAGGCCGCCGAGATCAGCCTTGCCAAGGCGATGGCGCAGCAGCTGGCGCGCGACAACATCCGCGTGAACAGCATCGCGCCGGGCTCCATCTCGTTCCCCGGCGGCAGCTGGTTCAAGCGCCAGCAGGAAGATCCCGAGGGCATGGCGGCGTTCATCGCCCGCGAGCTGCCCTTCGGGCGCTTCGGCACCGCCGAGGAGGTTGGCGACATCGTGGCGTTTCTCGCCTCGCCGCGCGCCAGCTGGGTGAGCGGCGCCTCGGTTCCCGTGGACGGCTGCCAGTCGCGCTCCAACATCTGAGGTCCCATGCTCGACGCCTTCTCGTCTGCCATCCAGCAGGTCGCCGACTGGCTGTTCATGCCGTGGATCGTGCTCGTGCTGATGGGCACGGGCCTCTTCCTCACGTTCCGCTTCGGCTTCGTGCAGATCGTGCGCCTCCCGCTCGCGATGCGGACGATGGTGGTGGCGCGGCAGCGGGAGGCGGGGGGCGTGCTGACGCCGTTCCAGGCGTTCATGACGGCGCTCGCCGCCTCGATCGGCACGGGGAACATCGCGGGTGTTGCGACGGCCATCGTGTCGGGCGGACCGGGCGCGCTCTTCTGGATCTGGGTCTACGGGTTCGTCGCGACGGCCATCAAGTTCGCCGAGGCGGTGCTCGGCATGCACTTCCGCATCAGCGAGGGCGGCAAGGTGCTGTCGGGGCCGATGTACTACCTGCGCGACGGGTTGAAGTCGCCGTGGCTCGCCGGCACCTACGCGATCATCGCCGCCACGGCGGCGCTCACGACGACGCCCTTCACGCAGCCCAACTCGATTGCGGTGGTGCTCCAGAGCGAGTTCGGGCTCCCCACGCTCTACTCGGGCATCGGCATCGCGGTGCTCACGTGGCTGGTCATCATCGGCGGGGTGAGGTCGATTGGCCGCGTGGCCGCGAAGCTCTCGCCGCTCAAGGTGAGCCTCTACCTCGTTGGCGGCCTCGTCGTCATCGTGACGCACATCGGGGCCCTGCCCGACATCCTCGCGCTCGTCCTCCGCGAGGCGTTCTCGTTCAAGGCGGCCACGGGATCGGCGGCGGGCCTCGGCATCATGATGGCCATCCGCTACGGCCTTGCGCGCGGCATTTACGCGAACGAGGCGGGCTACGGCACGGCGGCCGTCGCCTACGGCACGGCGCAGAGCGTGCGCCCCGAGCAGCAGGGCCTGAACGCGGTGATGGAGGTCTTCATCGTCTCGTTCGTGACCTCGACGATCAGCGCGCTCACGATTCTCGTCACGGGCGCCTACACGTCGGGGCTCACGAGCACGGCGGTCGTGGCCGAGGCCTTCAACGCGTCGATGCCCGTCTTCGGCGGGTGGATCGTGGCGTTCTGCGCGTTTCTCTTCGGCTACACGACGCTCATCGGGTGGGCCTATTACGGCGAGCAGTTCTTCGAGTACGTGCTCGGCGTGAAGGTGACGATTCCGTATCGCTGGATCTACTGCATCCTGATCGTCTTCGGCGCGCAGGCGCGGGTCGAGACGGTGTGGGCGTGGGGCGACCTGATGAACGGCCTGCAGATCTTCCCGAACGTCATCGGGCTGCTGGGGCTGAGCGGGCTGGCGGCGTCGTATGCGCGGCGGACGGGGCAGCGCGA
>JAHDVQ010000304.1 GCA_023384595.1 Vicinamibacteraceae bacterium
GTTTTGATACTCTGATCCGCTATGTCCGCGTCCGCCGCCCGTGAGGGTGGCCCGGTCGGTCCCCCGCCGGCAGTGGCCGCGCCCCAGGGTGGCGCCCGGCTGGCCAGGTCGGCTGGCCTCATCGGCCTCGCCACGATGGCGAGCCGCGTCCTCGGCCTCGCCCGCGACGTGGCCTACGCCTGGCTCTTCGGCGCCGGCGACCAGATGGACGCGTTCCGCGTCGCCTTCCGCATCCCCAACCTGGTTCGCGATCTCTTCGCCGAGGGCGCGATGACCGCGGCCTTCGTGCCTACCTTCACCCGCACGCTCACTCACCAGGGACGCGACGCGGCATGGCGGCTCGGACAGCTCGTGATGACGGCGCTCATCATCGTCACCTCCGCCATCGCCGCCGCCGGCATCGTCTTTGCCGACCCTCTGACGCGCCTCTTCGCAGCCGACTACGCCGCCGTGCCGGGCAAGCTCGAGCTGACCATCACGCTCACGCGGATCATGTTCCCGTTCCTCACGCTGGTGGCGGTGGCGGTGGCGGCGATGGGGATGCTGAACTCGCTCAGGCACTTCTTCGTGCCGGCACTCTCGCCCGCCCTGTTCAACGTGGGCGCCATCATCGGCGCCGTCGCCTTCGTGCCGCTCGCGCCCTCGCTCGGCCTGCATCCGGCCGGCGGCCTGGCGCTCGGCACGCTGCTCGGCGGGCTGCTCCAGGCGGCGGTGCAGTGGCCCTCGCTCGCCCGCGAGGGCTTCCGCTTCCGCTTCCGCGTCGACACGTCGGATCCGGCGCTCCGCGAGATCCTCGTGCTGATGCTTCCGGGCACGGTGGGTCTTGCCGCCGTGCAGATCAACCAGTTCGTGAACACCGTGCTGGCGACCGGCGAGGGCACCGGCGCGGTGTCGTGGCTCGATTACGCGTTCCGTCTGATGTATCTCCCGATCGGCCTCTTCGGCGTCTCGATTGCGACGGCGGCCGTGCCGACCATCGCGACCTATGCGGCACGAGACGACGTGGCGGGCATCAGGCGGACGGTGAGCTCGGGGTTGCGGCTGATGTACGCGCTCAACGTGCCGGCCACCGTCGGTCTCATCGCGCTCGCCTCGCCGATTGTGGCGCTCATCTTCGAACGCGGCAGCTTCACGGCGGCCGACACGCCGGCCACGGCCGCGGCGCTCATGTGCTACGCGCCGGGCCTGCTCGGGTACTCGGTTGTGAAGATCGCCTCGCCGACCTTCTACGCGCTGCGCGACAGCCGCACGCCGGTGCTCGTGAGCGTGCTGTCGGTCCTGCTGAACGTCGCGCTCAACCTCGCGCTCGTGCGCGTCATGGGGTATCGCGGGCTCGCGCTCGGTACCGCGCTCGCGTCGATCGTGAACGCGGCGGTGCTGCTCTATCTCCTCCATCGCCGGCTGGGCGGGATCGAAGCCAGGGCGACGTTCGTCACGCTCGCCAAGGTCAGCGTGGCGTCGGCGGTGATGGCCGCCGCGGCCGTCGGCGCCATCGAGCTCTTCACCACGTGGTGGCCGGCGGCCACGTTCGTGGCCCGCCTCGTGCGCGTGTTCGGCGCCATCGCGGTCGGCATCGTGATTCTCCTCGGCGCCTCGCGCGTGCTCCGCATCGCGGAGATCGACGAGGCGCTCGGGCGCGTGGCCGCCCGCCTGCTCGGGAGGCGGCCGTGAGCACGCTTTCCGGGCTCCCTGACACCGGCGGGACGAGGCTCGCCGCGGGCGCCGACGGAACCGCCGGCGCCCGCCCGCGGGGGTGGGTGCTGCACAGAACGGTCGCGCTGCTTGCGATTGCGCACCTCGCGGTGGACGGCTACACGAACATCTACGCGCCGCTGCTGCCGCTGCTCATCCCGCGGCTCGGGATGTCGCTGCAGGCCGCGGGGGCGCTCGCGATGCTCTTCCAGATGGCCGCGTCGGTCTCGCAGCTCGCCTTCGGGTGGCTCGCCGATCGCTGGCATCCACGCCGCCTGCTCGTGCTCGGTCCGCTGCTCACCGTGGGGACGCTCTCCTTCATCGGCTGGGCGCCGAACCTCTGGGTGCTGGGCCTGCTGCTGGTCGCCGGGGGGCTCGGGTCGGCCGCGTTCCATCCGCCCGCAGCGACGCTCGCCCACAAACTGGGCGGCGCGCGCCCGGGTCTGTCGATGTCGGTCTACATCACCGGTGGCACGATCGGCTTCGCGCTCGGCCCGCTGACGTTTGCGCCCATCGCCGAGCGATTCGGCCTCGTGTGGACGCCGCTGCTGGCGCTCCCGGGCCTGGCGCTGGTGTTCATCTTCGTGCGGCGCATCCCGCCGGTGACGCTCGCGACCTCGCACAGGCCGGCGAGTTGGAGCGCTCTGCGGCCTTACACGAAGCCGCTTTTCCTGCTCTGGCTCATCGTCGTGCTCAGAACGATCACGTCGATGGCGTTCGCCACCTTCGTGCCCGTGATGCTCACGAGGCGCGGACTCGGCGTGGGGATGGCGGCTGCCGCGGTATCGGCGTACCTGCTCGCGTCAGGCCTCGGCGGGTTCCTCGGCGGGCCGGCCGGCGATCGCTTCGGCGCGCGCCGCGTCATCGCGTGGTCGCTCGTCGCGGCGGCGCCGTTCATGATCGTGGCGCCCATGCTCGATGGGCTCGCCTTCGCCGTCGTGCTCGCCATCGGCGGCTTCTTCCTGCAGTCGACACTGCCGGTCAACGTGACCTTCGCGCAGACCATCGCGCCTGTCAGCGCCGCCACCGTGTCGTCGCTGATGATGGGCGTCGCCTGGGGCACGGGCGGCCTCACCGTGCCGCTCGTCGGCCGGCTCGCGGACGGTTTCGGCATCGAGCCGGTGCTCATCGCGCTCGCCTTCCTGCCGCTGCTGGGAGCGCTCTGCACGATCCCGCTGCCGGGGAGACGGGAGATCGGCGGATCGGGAGAGCAGCGGATCAGCGGATCGGCGGATCGGGAGATCAGGGCGTGAGTCCCCTCTCGCT
>JAHDVQ010000049.1:0-7177 GCA_023384595.1 Vicinamibacteraceae bacterium
GGCTTCGTAGCCTCCGATCTACCATGATCCCATGGTGCGCCGCGCTGCCGTGGCGGGGACGTGGTATCCAGGGCGGGCCTCTGCGCTCGAAGCGCTCGTCGATCGGCAACTCGCCCGCGTCTGCGGCCGGCAACCGCCGCTCGGCAGGCCTCGGGGACTCATCGCGCCCCACGCCGGCATGGCCTACTCGGGTGCCACGGCCGCCTGCGCCTACGCCAGCCTTGCCAGCCAACCTCCCGCGCGCGTCGTCATCATCGGCCCCTCGCATTACCTGGGCTTCGAAGGCATCGCCACCTGGCCGGGTGAGGCGTTCGAGACGCCGCTCGGCCGCGTGGCGCTCGACACCGACTTCACGATGCGCCTGGCCGCGCGCTGTCCGCTCGTGGGTCCGCTCGCCGACGCGCACGTCCGCGAGCACGCCATCGAGATGCACCTGCCGTTTCTCCAGCGCGTCGCGCCGGGGGCGGCCATCGTGCCGCTCGTGATGGGCACGCAGGAACGCGCCGCCGTCGAGTCGCTGGCCGATGCGCTCGTGGCGCTGGCCGACGAGGACACGGTCATTGCCGCCAGCACCGACCTGTCGCACTTCTTCGATGCGGCGACCGCCGACGCGCTCGACGCGGCAACAGCGGGCGCCGTGGCCACGGGCGAGGGCGAGTGCCTGCTGCGTCACCTCGAGCGCTATCCGCTGCACGAACGAGGGCGCTACGTGATGTGCGGCGGAGGACCCGCGGCGGTCGCGATGCTGGCGGCCCGCGGCGGGCGAGCGTCGCGGGCGCAGGTGCTCGAGCGCACGCACTCGGGCGTCATCTCCGGCGACATGCACCAGGTGGTCGGGTACCTGAGTGCGGTCTTGGACGAGCCGGCCGATGCCGTTGCTGACTGACGAGGAACGCGAGGCGCTCGGCGCGATTGCCTGGCAGGCCGTCATCGCGGCGGCGCGCGGGGAACGCCGCGGTGGGCTTCCCCCGGACGTGTGGGAACCGGCGCCCGGCTCGCCGGCCTCGTCGTTGCCGCCGGGCCTGCTCGAACCGCGGGGTGGCATCTTCGTGAGCCTGCACCGCGCCGGTGATCTCCGCGGCTGCATTGGCCGCATGGAGGCCGCGACGGCGCTCGCTCCGCTGGTCGACGAGATGGCGATCGCGGCCGCGACGAGCGACCCACGCTTTTCTCCGCTGTGCGAGGCAGACCTGGACGGGCTCGACGTCGAGATTTCGCTGCTCGGGCCCCTGGTCCCCATCGACGGTCCCGACGATCTCGTGCTCGGCCGCGACGGCGTGCTCGTTCGCGGCAGCGGACACACGGGCGTGCTGCTGCCTCAGGTGGCCGCCGCCTGGGGCTTCGATCGCCGCGAGTTCGTCGAGCAGGTGTGCCGCAAGGCGGGCCTCTCCCGCGACGCCTGGCAATCGGGGGCGCGCCTGTTCCGCTTCGAAGCCGAGATCTTCGACGCGCCGCGTCCGGGACGCGCGTAGGTCCGCGGGCCGCGACTCACGCGGCGCACCGGCCCGGGCCGGCGCCGGGAACTCCGGTAAGATGGTGAGATGCGCGCGTGGCGGCTCCTCGTCCTCGTCCCCCTCGTCCTCGTCTTCGCGTCACGTCCTGCCGCTGCGTGGGGCTTCGAGGTGCATCGGCTCGTCACCGCCCGTGCCATCGCGATGCTTCCCGACGGCTTGCGGCCCTACTTCGAGGCGCATGCGCCGTTTGTCACCGAGCACTCCATCGACCCGGACCTCTGGCGGAATGCGGGGTTCGAGGAGGAGTCGGCGCGCCACTTCGTTGATCTCGACGCCTACGGGACCTATCCCTTCGAGAAGCTCCCTCGCGACCGCGATCTCGCGGTGCAGCAGTACGGCAAGGAGTTCGTCGAGAAGAACGGCACGCTGCCCTGGCGCGCCGAGGAGATGTACCAGAAGCTCGTGAAGGCCTTCCGCGATCACCGCGACGGCAGGTCCCGCTGGGCGCTCGACAACGCGCAGTTCTTCGCGGCCGCGCTCGCGCACTACGTGGCCGACGCGCACGTCCCGCTGCACGCCGTCCTCAACTACGACGGCCAGCTGACGGGACAGCACGGCGTGCACGCGCGGTTCGAGTCTGACCTGTACGCACGCTTCAAGTCGCGTCTCACGATCGCGCCCGCGCCAATGCCGCCGGCCACCTCGGCGCGCGACCTCGTCTTCGAGACGCTGCTCGACAGCTTCAAGGCCGCTGAGGTCGTCTTCGCGGCCGACAAGGCGGCGATTGGCGACGGCCTCGAGTACGACGACGCGTACTACGAACGGTTCTTCGAGGGCACGCACGGCGTCCTCGAGCAGCGGATCTCGCGATCGGCGAGCGCGGTGGCCGCGGCGATTGCCGGCGCGTGGGAGGCCGCGGGCCGGCCCGATGTCGTGACGGAGCGGCTGCGGACGACGCGCCGGCGCCGGCCGGCTGCGGAGTAGACCTGGGGCTGGGCGCGCGGAGCCTGCGGCGAAGAGAGCGGCGCTTGGACGTCTTCCTGATCCCGGTAGGCCCCCGTGCCTACCACCATTACTGCGAACTCGGCGACCACGCCGGCGAGCCTCACGACCATGCCCACGCGCGTGGATGGATGCGGGGCCTCGTCATCCGGTTTCGCGCGATGTTGCACGCCGCCGAGCACGAGGACGTCGACGACGACGACCACGACACGCCGTGGACGGAGCGCCTCAGGCGGCGCGCGTTGAGATTCGTCGCGCAGCGCGTGGCGCAGCAGCGGCTCCTCTGGGCGCTGCGGCGCCGCGACTCGGCGCGCCTCCAATACCCCGCGGACCTCGACGCGCGCGAGGCCGATCGACGCCACCGCCTGCTACTCGCGCAGGCCAGCGCGAGCCACCTGCGCTGGCTCGTCTTCGATGCGCTGCTGCTCGTGGCCTCGGCCCTGCTGGCGGTCGTGCCGGGCCCGAACGTCATTGCGTACTACCTGGCGTTTGCGGTGGTGGCGCACTACCTGTCGTGGCGGGGCGCGCGGCGGGCGCTGCGGGGCGTGCACTGGGCGCTCGAACCCAGCGACGTGCTGGTCGAACTGCGCCGGCTCGCGCCGCTCGACGGGGCCGAGGGCACGCAGCAACTGGCCTCGGTCGAGGCGCGCCTGGGGCTGAAGCACCTCGCGCGCTTCCTGCGCCGCGTCACGCCGCCGGCCGCCTGAAGCCGCGTGCTATACTCCGCGCGCTGTGCGTCTCAGTGATCTCGCGTCTCGCCTCGGCTGCGGTCTCGAGGGCGACGGCGCGCTCGAGGTCACCCGCGTGGCGGCGCTCGATGCCGCCGGCCCCGGCGACCTCTCCTTCTTCGTCAATCCCCGCTACGCGGCGGCGCTCGCGCGCACGCGCGCCACGGCGGTCATCGCCGGCGAAGGGGCCCCCGCCGCGCCGTGCGCCGTGCTGCGAGCCGAGGCGCCCTACGTGGCGTTCGCGCGCGCGCTCGAGATCCTGCAGCCGCGCGAACGCCCGGCGCCCGGCCTCGACCCGACGGCCGTCGTCTCGCCAGAGGCGGTCGTCGGCGAGGACGTCGCCATTGGCGCGTGCGTCACCATCGCGGCCGGCGCCGTCGTCGGTCCCCGCAGCATCCTGCACCCGCACGTGACGATCGGGCCGCGCGCCGTCATCGGCGAGGCGTGCGAACTGCACGCCCACGTCTCGATCCGCGAGGACGTCGTGCTCGGGGCGCGTGTCGTCGTGCAGGACGGCGCCGTCGTCGGGAGCGACGGGTTCGGCTTTGCGACCGACGCCGGCGGCGTGCACCACAAGATCCCGCAGGTCGGGCGCGTAGTCGTCGAAGACGACGTCGAGATCGGCGCCAACTCCACCGTCGATCGGCCCCCCGTGGGCGAGACACGCATTGGCGCCGGCACGAAGATCGACAACCTCGTGCAGGTCGCGCACGGCGTGCAGATCGGGCGTCGCGTGCTGCTCGCCGCCCAGGTGGGCATCGCCGGCAGCAGCACCCTCGAGGACGGCGTCGTGCTCGCCGGCCAGGTGGGCGTGGCCGGGCACATCACGCTCGGCAAGGGCGTCGTGGCCACGGCGCAGACGGGCATTCCGAACTCGGTCCCGGCCGGATCCCTCATCTCGGGCTACCCCGCCGTCGACAACCGCGAGTGGCTCAAGACGTCGGCGGTCGTGCGCAAGCTCCCGGAGATGCGCAAGGCCCTCGCGCAGCTCGAGAAGCGCGTCGCGGCGCTCGAGCGCGAGGCCGGCGGCAGCGAGGACCCGTCGGCGTGAGCCGGCGCCGTACGGCCGCCCTCCTGGCGTGCCTCGTCTCGTCGCTCTGCCTGCCCGCCTCCGTGTCCGCCCAGGACACGCCTCGCTTCATCGACTTCGGCGAGGGCGAGGGGCTCCTGACACGGTTTCAGTACCAGATCGGCATCGAGAAGCTGGCCGAGGACGACATCCGGTTCCGCTGGGATGCGGACTTCGCGGCCGACATCGACGTGCTCCACGTCGACGACTGGCGCGTCAACGTGACGGCGCTCTACGAGATCGTGCTCGCGCAGGAACTGCAGCGGTTCGATCCCCTGTTCAACAACTACACCTTCGACGTGCTCGCCGGCAGGCAGGCCGGGCAGACCGAAGTCGCCGGCCTCTTCCGCCACGTGTCGAAGCACCTCGGCGACAGGCCGAAGCGGTTCCTCATCGCCTGGAACGAGATCGGCGTGCAGCTGGCCCGCCGGTGGCAGGCCGGGCCGTACGACTTGCAGGGCCGCGTGCAGGTGCTCGGCGTCTTCATCAAGCACGACGTCGACTATCGCGGCGAGGTGGGCGGCGATCTGCTGTGGCGCCGGCGCGTCTCGGAGAGGGTCGCCGTCGAGGGTCACGGCGGCCTGCGGGTGATTCCCGTCGACGAGGGGTTCCAGCGCGAGACGCAGTGGGCGGGCCGGCTCGAGGCCGGCGTGCGCCTCACCGGCCGCGGCGCGGCGGTGGTCTTCTATGCCGCCGCGGACCGCCGGGTCGATCCCGATCCAATCCGGCCCTCGGCCGAGACCTGGCTGCTCGCCGGCTTCCGCGTCACCAGCCGGTGACGAACGGGGGAGTCCGTCCCGCTGGCGCGGCCGGCCTGCTTCGGCCGCTGCACCCCGCGTGCCATAATCGCAACATGTTCTCATGCAACGCGCGAAAGCTCGTCCTGGGCGTGCTCGCGGCCGTCATCGTGCCTGCGGCGGTGGCCTCGGCCACCGTCAGGCCCCCGAAGCTCCCCTACGAGATGCACCGCCTCGACAACGGCCTCACGGTCATCCTGTCCGAGGACCGTTCGACGCCCATCGTGCACGTCGAGGTCTGGTATCACGTGGGGTCGAAGGACGAGCCGCCCGGGCGCACCGGGTTCGCCCACCTCTTCGAGCACATGATGTTCAAGGGCTCGAAGAACGTGCTGCCCGAGCAGCACATGTCGTTCGTGGCGAGCATCGGCGGCAAGGTCAACGCGCAGACCAGCGAGGACACGACGGTCTTCTGGCAGACGGTGCCGTCGCAGTACCTGCCGCTCATGCTGTGGCTCGAGGCCGACCGCATGGCGACGCTCCGCATCGACGAGCAGGTGCTCCGGAGCGAGCGCGAGGTCGTGAAGGAAGAGCGGCGGATGCGCGTCGAGAACCAGCCGTACGGACGCCTGCAGGAGATCATCTACGACCAGGCGTTCGACGTGCACCCGTACAAGCACCCGACCATCGGCCGGATGGAGGACCTCGAGGCGGCGTCGGTCGAGGACGTGAAGGCGTTCTACGAGAAGTACTACGTCCCGCAGAACGCGACGCTCACCATCGTCGGCGACTTCGACCCGGCCGAGACCCTCGCGCGGGTGAAGCAGTACTTCGGGAAGATTGCGGGCACCGGCACGCCGGTCGCGCGCGACATCCCGGTCGAGCCGGAGAAGACGCGCGAGAGGCGCGTGACGCTCGAGGAAGACTGGCCGCTGCCGGTGGTCGTGGTCGGCTATCACATCCCGTTCGACGGGCATCCCGACTCGTACCCGCTGCACATCCTGTCGAAGGTGCTCTCCGACGGCCAGAGCTCCCGCATCTACCGGCGGCTGGTCTACGAGGAACAGCTCGCCGTGGGCGCCATGGGCGCGGGCCACATCATCGAGCACCCCAACCTGTTCTACGCGGCGGCCATCGTCGCGCCGGGCCGCTCGCCCGAGACGGTCGCCGGCGCGCTCATCGACACGCTCGACAAGCTGGTGCGCGAGCCGATCTCGCCGCGCGAGCTGCAGCAGACCAAGAACCAGTTCGCGCGCGACTACGTGCTCAGCCGGCAGACGATTCAGAACAAGGCCTCGACGCTCGCGCACGCCGTGGTCCTGCACGACGGCGACATCACGACCGCCGACGGCGAGTTCGACATCTTCATGAACGTGACGGCCGACGACGTGCAGCGCGTCGCGCGGACCTATTTCACGCCGGAGAACCGACTGGTGCTCACCATTCTGACGCGCGGCCAGCGGAACGGTCAGACGGGGGGTGCGCGATGAGGCGCCCGTCAGCCGTCGGCTCGTGCGCTTTGCTCGCCGTGGTCGCGGCGGCGCTGGTCCTCGCCGGACCGCGCGAGACGGCCGCACAGTCGGCGGCGACGGCGTCCGCCGATCGGAAGGCCGCGCGCCCGGGCCTGCCGCTCGAGGAGCGATGGGCCGGCTGGCCTTCGTCACGGCCGCCCAGGGCCGGCGAGGTGCCGTCGGTGAAGTTCCCGCCGTACGAGCGCCGCACGCTCGCCAACGGGCTCGAGGTGGTCGTCGTCAGGCACCACGAGCAGCCCGCGGTGAGCGTGCGCATGGTCGTCAGGGCGGGCAGTGCGCAGGACCCCGATGGGCTGCCCGGCGTCGCGAACCTGATGGCGATGTTGCTCGACCAGGGCACGTCGACGCGATCGGCGACGCAGATCGCCGACGAGATCGACTTCACGGGCGGGGCGGTCGGCGCGGGCGCGGGCACCGACTTCTCGTATGTCGGCGCCGTCGTGCTGAAGTCGGATTTCGCGCAGGCCATGGACCTGTTCTCGGATCTCGTCCGCAATCCGGCGTTCGCGGCAGAGGAAGTCGAGCGGCAGCGCCAGCAGGTGCTGTCGTCCTTCACGGTGAGCTACCAGGACCCGGCGTACGTCTCGTCGGTCGTGCTCGACCGCCTCATCTTCGGCTTCCACCCGTATGGCCGGCCGGCCGTTGGGACGCCGGA
>JAHDVQ010000049.1:7277-14990 GCA_023384595.1 Vicinamibacteraceae bacterium
CGAAAGCACCGCGACCACACCGCGTTCGACCTCGCGGTGAAGCTGCTTGGCGGCGAGGGCGCGAACCGGCTGCAGCGGGTGCTCCGCTCCGAGCGGGCGCTCACGTACGCCGCCAAGGTGGATCTGCAGGCCCTGACATGGTCGGGCGCGGTCGTCGCGGAGACCGAGACGCGCACGGAGACGACGGGCGAGGCGCTGAAGCTCGCGGTGGAGGAGTTCTGGCGGCTCCAGCGCGAACCGGTCAGCCAGGTTGAGCTCGGCGATGCCCTCGCGTATCTCTCGGGCAACTTCCCGCTGACCATCGAGACGCCGACCGACATCGCCATGCAGGTGCTGAACGTCCTCCTCTACGACCTCGACGTGCGCGAGCTCGAGACCTATCGCGATCGCATTGCACGGGTGAGTTCCGAGGACATTCAGCGAACAGCGAGGGCCTACCTGCACCCATCGCGCCTGTCGATCGTGCTCGTCGGCGACGCGCGGCGCATCGTGCCGCAGTTGGCCGAGGCCGGATTCCGTCGCGTCGAGCAGGTGGCGCTCGACGAGCTCGACCTGACGGCAGTCGATCTGCGGCGTCCCGCGAAGGCGGCGGTGGCGTCGTCGCCGGCGGCGCCCGGCGTCGCGCGCCGCTGACCCGGGGCGAAGGTGACCGACGTCGTTCCGCGGTGCCGCCACGCCGGCGTCTGCGGCGGCTGCGACTGGCAGCACGTCGCCTACCGCGAGCAACTGGCGGCCAAGCGCGATCGGCTCGTGCACTTGCTCGAGGCGGCCACGGGCGGCGCGAGCCGGCACTGGCGCGTCGAGCCCACCGTGCCGACGCGTGGCGAACGCCCGGCGGAGCAGGCCGCCGACCCCAAGGCGCCGTGGGGCTTCCGGCGCAAGGTGCACTTTGTCTGGCTCGCCGGACCGCGCGGCGTCGATCTCGGGCACTACGCCCGTGGGGGCCGCTCGCTCGTGCCCGTCGACGAGTGTCCCGTGCACGATGCGCGGGGCAACGCCATCGCCTTCGCGATTCGCGACGTGATGCGGGAGCACGGCGTTACCGCCGTCGACCCGCGCCTCCAGCGCGGCACCTTGAGGCACCTCGTGGTGCGGGCGAGCGGCAGCGATCCGCAGGCGCTGGCGACGCTGGTCGTGACCAACGCGCGCGATCCACGTCTGACGCGGGCGCTGGCCGCGCTCGCGCCCGGGCGCGCCGGCGCGGTCGGCCTGCACGTCAACGTGCACGCCGGGCGGTCGTCGTACCTGTTCGGACCCGAGACACGACGGGTGAGCGGCGCCGGTCACGTGCGCGAGGTGGTGGGCGGCCTCTCGTTCCTCGTGCCGCCGACCTCCTTCTTCCAGACCAACACCGAGGCGGCCAGCGCGCTGGTCGCGCTCGTCCGGCAGGCCGCTGCCGGCGTCGAGGCACGATCGGTGCTCGACCTCTACGCTGGCGTCGGGCTCTTCGCGCTCACCCTGGCCGCCTCAGGACTGACGGTGACGGCCGTCGAGGGCGATGAGGCGGCGGTCCGCCAGGGACGCGCCGCCGCCGGCTACCATGGCCTCGCCGGGCGCTGCCGCTGGGTGCGCGCTCCCGCGCAGACGTTCCTGCGGCAGCGCGCCGCCCCCGGCTATGATGTCGTCATCGTCGACCCGCCGCGCGCGGGGCTCGCCGCGCAGGAGATCGAGGGTTGGCTCGGCCGCGTCGCGCCGGCACGGTTCGTCTACGTGTCGTGCGATCCGGAGTCGCTCGCGCGCGACCTGGCGTCGGCCACGCGCTCGATGGCGAACGGGCGAGTGCCGCGCTATCGTGTCGAGGCCGTGGTCCCCGTCGACATGTTCCCCCACACCACTCACCTCGAGAGCGTCGTCGTGATGACGCGTGATGATGTCAACGCCTCGCCCTGGCCCGGGCCGCGGCCGTCGGACGAGGCGTCCGCGCCGGCGGCGGGCGAATCCCGGTGATGCCGCCCTCCGTGTTCGTCTCGTGCGGCGAAGCGTCGGGTGACCTCTACGCGGGGGCCCTCGTGCGCGAGCTGCGCGCGAGCGAACCGGCGCTCACGGCGTTCGGCCTCGGCGGACCCCATCTCGCGGCGGCGGGAGCGGAGCTGGTCGCCGACTATCGCGGCATCTCGGTGACGGGACTCCTCGAGGTCGTGCGTATCCTGCCGCGCACGTGGCAGCTCTATCGGCGCCTCGTGAGCCTCGCGCGAGAACGGCGGCCCTCGGTGCTGGTCCTGGTCGACTTTCCCGACTTCAACTTCCGACTGGGCCGCGCCGTGCACGCGCTCGGCATCCCCGTCGTCTACTACGTCACGCCGCAGGTGTGGGCGTGGCGTCCGGGACGACTGCGCACGATGAAGGCGTTCGTTCGACGGGCACTGCCGATTTTTCCGTTCGAGTCGCCGATTTACGAGCGCGCCGGCATCCCCGTGGAGTTCGTCGGGCACCCGCTCGTCGATCTTCTGGGGCCCATCGAGCCGCGCGCGCCGTTCCTGTCGCGTCTCGACCTCGACGCCGCCCGCCCGACGGTGGCGCTGCTGCCCGGGAGCCGGCACAACGAGGTGTCGCGCGTGCTGCCTACCCTCATCGCGGGGGCGCGCCTGGTGGCAGGGCGCGTGCCCGGCGTGCAGTTCATCGTGGCCCGCGCGCCGGGTCTCGACGATCACTGGTTCGCGCCACTCGTGAACGAGCCTGGGCTCACGCTGCGCAGCGTCGAGGGGGCCACCGACTCGGTGCTCGCCGCCGCCGACGCGGTCGCGACCGCCTCGGGCACGGCGACCGTGCAGACGGCGCTGCACGGCAAGCCGATGGTCATCGTCTACCGGCTCGCGCCGCTCACGTATCGACTCGGGAAGCCGTTCGTGTCGGTCGAGACCTACGGCATGGCGAATCTCGTGGCCGGCCGGCGCGTCGCGACGGAGCTGATTCAGGACGCCTTCACGCCCGAGGCCGTCGCCGACGAACTCGTGTCGCTGCTGACCGACACGGCGCGCACGGCGGCGATGGCCGGCGCCTGGCGCGAGGTGCGCGCGCGCCTCGGCGGCGGCGGCGCCAGCCGCCGCGCGGCCCGCGCCGTCCTCAGCGTCATCGACGAAGCCCGTAGCCTGTAGCCCGTAGCCCGTAGCCTATTCCCATGCGCCTGGTCCTGACTCTGCTGGTCACCGTCCTCGCCATCGCGCCGGTCCTCGACGCGACGACCTCCATTCCCGCCGGTGTCGCGGAACTGGCACGCGAGGCCTCGCTCGTCGTGCTCGGCCGCGTCGGGCGCGTGACCGCCGTGCAGGACCCGGCGACCGGGCGCGTCGAACGCCACGTGACGGTCGTGGCCGAGCGCGTGGCCAAGGGCACGGCTCGAGACGAGGTCGTGGTGGTCGTGCCCGGCGGCACCGCCGGGCGCTATCGCACCGTGTTCGTCGGCGCGCCGGACTTCGAGCCGGGTGAGTCGGTCGTGCTGTTCCTGGCGCCGGCCGTTCGCGGCGGGTGGAGAGTCCTCGGCCTCGGCGGCGGCGTGTTTCGCGTCGCCGACCTCGCGGAGGGGCGCCTGGTCATTCCCCCGCCGATCCTGCCGCAGGCCCGATCGCCGGCCGGCGCATCGGGGCGCATCGTGCGCGGCGCGCAGGCCGGGCAGCTCGTCACGGTCGATGAGTTCCTCGCGCGCGTCAGCGATCTCCTTGACCGGCCCCCGGCGCGGGGACGCGTACCGTGACGCAACGGGGCCGGGCCGTGCTGGCGGCCGCCGTGCTCGTCGGGGCGGCGCTGGCCGTACCCCTCGAGGCCTACCTGAAGTTCGGCCTCGTCTTGGGCAACGACGTACGCGTGCTGCGGCAGGCCCTCCCCGTGCGCTACTTCGTCCGCGATCTCCCGGTCGAGGGCGTGAGCGTGGCCGATCTCGACACCGCGGTGTCCCGCGCGTTCGACGCCTGGGCCGGCGTCGCGAGCGCCACCGTGCGGGCCGAGCGCGTGGGCCTCACGAGCGCGTCGCCGCTCGAGGAGGACGGCATCACGGTCATCGGCTTCGCACTGCAGCCCGACCTCGAGCGCACGCTTGGAGCCACGCACTACACCATCGACATCACAACAGGACGCATCGTCGAGGCCGACATCTTCCTGAACTCGCGGTTCGACTGGTCGGTCGCGGCCGGCGGCGAGCCCGGACGCTTCGACGTGGAGTCGATTGCGCTGCACGAAGTCGGGCACCTCTTCGGTCTCGGCCACTCGGCGCTCGGCGAGACCGAGCGGCAGGGAAGCGGCCGGCGGCTGCTCGCGGCCGGCTCCGTGATGTTCCCCATCGCGTTCCCGCCGGGGAGCCTCGAGGGACGCCGTCTCAGGCCCGACGACGTCGCCGGCATCTCCGACCTGTACCCGGGTCCGCGCTTCCAGGACGAGACAGGAAGCGTGACGGGACGTGTCACGCGAAACGGGCGCGGGATGTTCGGGGCGCACGTGGTCGCCTTCAACCTGACGAGCGGCCGCCTCGTCGGCAACTTCACGTTGTCGGACGACGGTAGGTTTGCGATTGCCGGCCTCGATCCCGGCCCGACCGTGCTCCGGGTCGAGCCCCTCGACGATGGCGATGTCGAGAGCTTCCTTCAGCCTGTGACCGGCATCGAGACGGACTTCCGAGTGACCTACTCCCCACAGCTCGTCATCGTGCCCAGGGGAGGCAGCGTCGACGGCGGCGTCATCGAGGTGAGCCGGTGAGGCGCCCCGGCGCCGCGCCAGCGACCCGGGCCCTGCCGCTCGCGGCGGCGGGAGTGACGGTGTGGCTCTGTCTGCATGCGCCGCCCGTCCAGGCCCAGCCGGGTCAGACCTCGGCCGGACGGCCTGCGGCGGCGCCGAGCCGGGCGCAGCCGGCCGACGCCAGGCCGCCGCGCGTTGACGTCGCCGTGGGCGTCAAGTGGGACCGAGGTGGCGATCGCGGGACGAGAGAGGCCAGCCTGACCGGGGGCGGCATCCCGCACGGTGGCGAGGTCGTGCTGTTTCGTGCCGACACACGTCAGGCGTCCGCGGCCGGTATCGCCATTCGTGCCGGCGTGCGCGTGACCGGCGGCCTCGTCGTCGAAGGGGGAGCCTTCATCTCGCGGCCTTCGATCGACACGACCATCCGCGACGACGTGGAACAACCCGAGGGCGGGATGTCGACGGCACGGCTGCGCGAGTTCGTGTTCGACGGCGGGCTCCGCTACGAGTGGCGCCCGCGGGCTGCGCGTCTCCGCCCCTTCGTCCGCGGAAGCCTCGGCTACCTGCGTCAACTCTCGGACGACCGGACGGTGGTCGAAGCAGGCCTGCACGGCGAGGTTGGTGGCGGCGTGTTCGTGCCGCTCGTGCGCCGTGCGCGGGGGATGAGAGCGGCGGGTCTGCGTGCCGACATCATGGCGACGCTGCGTCGAGGCGGTTTCGACGTGGACGACACGACGCCCACGCGAGCTGGCGTCGCCCTCGGGGTGGCCGCCTTCGTGGCGTTCTGATCGTGGCGGCACTCGATCGTGCCGTCGCGGCTCGCGGGGCGGCCCCCCGTGCGCTCAGCGCGAGTCCTGGTCCACCCGCGCGAGCAGGACTCCTCTCGACAGACGATCGTGCGGGTCGAGTGCGTGCTTGATGGCTCGCATCTCGGCGACGCCCTTCGTTCCGTGCAGCATCTCGAGGAAGGCCTGCTTCAGGGGATTGCGCCCGACGCCGTGCTCGGCGAGCGGGCTGCCGCCCCATGCGAGAACGTGGCGGCCGACGGCGAGCAGCGCGTCACGGCCGGCTTCGGTATCGGCGCGTGACGTGGGCAGCACGTTCGGGTGCAGGTTGCCGTCCGAGATGTGTCCCCAGATGGCGCCGTCGAGGCCGCGCGTGGTGAACTCGCGGCGGCACGCGTCGACGAGGTCGGCGACGCGATCGCCGGGGACGATGAAGTCGCCGGCCAGCTTCGAGACGGCGGAATCGATCGCGTGCGCCGCCGCGACGCGCTGGTTGACCGCGGAGGGCACGGCCTCGCGGAGCGCGACCAGCTGACCTCGCCGACGGCCCTGGCCGGGAAAGACCAGCTCCGCACCGCCTTCAACGTCGTGGTCGGTGAACAGCCGGCACAGCGTCCGGACGGCACGCACCGAGCGCGGCGCGCCGGGAGCCTCGGGGTCGGCGGCAGTCTCCACGGCCCGCCACAGCGTCGCGTCGCCCGGCGAGTCGGGCAGCTCGATCTCGAGGAAGAGCAGCGCGTCGGTGTCGGGAGCGACGGCGACCTCGTGCGTGCCCAGGTCGCCGTTCTCGTGGAGCAGCGCGAGCGAGCGCGCGTCGATGTACTCGACCGAGGCGAGGTCGATGTCGCGGCGGGCGCTCGCGCGTTCGAGCGACGCCACGAGGGCCGTCGCGGCGCCGATCGACGGACACGCCACGAGCGCGTCGAACCGGGCGGGCGGGCGAGGGACGGTGCGCAGGGTGACCTCGGTCACGATCCCGAGCGTGCCCTCGGCGCCGATGAAGAGATCGAGGGGATCGTACGGCCGGGCCGCGTAGTACCCCGCCGAGCACTTCCGCAGGCGCGGCCACGGGTACGACGGGACCGGGACGCGGACGCGGCCCCGGCTCGTGTCGATGAACCAGTCGTCGCCGCTCACCGTCACCTGTCCGCGCTCGAGATCGAGCACGTCGCCCGAGGCGAGCACCACGGTGAGCGCCCGCACCCAGTCGCGCGTGACGCCGTGGCGGAACGTGGCGGGCCCCGCGGCGTTGGTCGCGACGATGCCGCCCACGGTGGCGGCGGTGTAGGTGGGGACGGGCGGGTACCAGACGCCGTGCGGTGCGAGGGCCGCATCGAGCTCGTCGAGCGTGACGCCGGCGCCGGCGCGCACCCAGCCGTCGCCGACCTGCAGGGCCTTGAAGCGCTGGAGCGGGACGACGATGTCGCCGCGCGGCGTGGCGCCTCCCGTCAGCGACGACTGCGCGCCGATGGGAAGCAGCGCCAGGCCCGCGGCGCACAGCGCCGCAATCTGCGCCTCGGTCTCGACGTGCGCCAGTCCAGCGGCATGTCCGCCAGGGAAGTGCGCCGCGTCCTCGCGGACGAGGACCAGCGCCCCGGCGTCCCGCTCGATGAACGGGTCACGCCGAGGGCCGCGTGGCGGGCGCGCCTGCAGGAGGGGAAGCGTCAATCGCTACTTCAGGTTCTTGTCGAACGTCCGAACGAACTTGGCCAGCCCTTCGATCTCAGCGGGCTTGAGCTGCTTGCCGAATGGCACCATGGCCGTTCCGGGCACGCCCTTGGTGATGACCTCGGAAATCTCCTTCACCGACGTGCCGTGCTTCCACTTGCCGTCGGCGAAGCTCATGTCGGGCAGCGTCGAGTTGCCGGCCGCGCCGTGGCAGACGGCACACTTCGACTTGTAGAGCGCGGCGGCATCCACCTTGTCGGCCTGCGCGACGGCCGTCACAGTAGCGAGGAGCGTGCCGGCGAGCGCGACGCCGCCGAGTGCGAACACGGAAACCAGGGAACGACGCATAAGAGCGACCTCGAGCGGGACGGGATGATGAACGGCCCCTCTCGCCATTGAACCCGATTCGTCAGGGAGCGTCAAAGGGCAGCAGCGAGCCCGCGAGCGGGCGGGCCTCGAGGGCCGACAGCGTGTCGGCCAGGCACTGCGGGTCGGCGAGGTGGACGAGGACGAGGTCGGCACGGCGGACGGCCTCGAGCACCGCCGATTCCGTCGGGCTCGCGGGTTCGGGCGCATGGCAGCGGCAGGCCATGAC
>JAHDVQ010000049.1:15090-20003 GCA_023384595.1 Vicinamibacteraceae bacterium
CCGCCGATTCCGTCGGGCTCGCGGGTTCGGGCGCATGGCAGCGGCAGGCCATGACGACGTGCCAGCAGAGCGCCAGCCATCGGACCCACGTGCGTACACCGCGGCCCTGGTAGGCGACCCACGCGCCGACGCTGCGCGCGGCGAGGTACCGCCGCAGGATCCGATCCCCGGCACGGCATTCGTCCTCGGCGTCGGCCCATCGCGACCAGTCCGGCGCGGGCGGCAGCGTGAAGGCCGATGGCACGGCGTCGAGCGCCACGTCCCACGAGGCCGCAGCCTCCTCGCGCGTGGGCCAGGCGGGGGGCGCGGTCGCGAACGGCGCCCGCCGCATTCGTACGGCGTCGAGCATTCGCACGACGTAGTCGTCGAACTCGCCCTCGCGCGGCCGCCAGGCGCGCACCTGTTCGGCCGCCGCCGCCACCGTCGCGAGTGCCGTGGCCGTGTCGGGACCTTCGGCGAGAGACTCGAGCGCGAAGTGCTGCCACGCGGTCCAGCCGTCGAACGAGAACAGGATGCCCGGCTCGAGCAGCGGCGGCAGCGCATCGCGGGCCTCCAGGCCCTCGAACGTCGCGGCGCCCGGGTACGCCTCGGTGGCATCCACCAGCATCGCGTCCTGCTCGTTCATGAGCATGCCTGCGGCCGTCGGGCAGAAGTGCGAGAGCGACACCTCCGTGCCGCGCGCGTCGTGGCTGGCCAGACGCGGAAATTGCCGGCACGCCTGGCCGAGCGCCCCCTCGCCGAGCACGCGGTGCACCTCGCACAGGCGCCGTCCGTCGTGGTCGAAGAAGATGCAGGCGCCGTTGGCGCGGTGCGCGAGGAAGCCGCCCATGTCGGCGGGCAGCCAGCGGCCGGCGACGATGGGGTCCACGCCAATGCCGTCGGGCGGACGTCCGAGGACGCCTCGGGCGACCGCGTCGCGGATGCGCGCGGCAGGGCTGCGCTCGACGGGGACGTCCCAGCCCGCCCCGCAGCACACCCCCGAGTGCCGGCAGCGATAGCCCGCGTGCATTGCGAGCGCCACGACACGCGGCCTGCCCATCACCCCCGCTCGAAGGCCTCGTTGAACGCGCGCCGCTGCTCGAGGCTCCCCAGCATCAGCAGCTCCGCGTCGGCCGGCAGCACCGTCTCGGCGGTGAGCTGCGTCGCCATCGACTCGCCGTGCTTGAGGGCGACCACGCTCATGCCGGTCCGCGACCCGATCCCCGACTCGCGCAGCGGGCGGCCCGCGATGAAGGCGGGTACGGCGATGGAGAACAGCTCCACGCCTTCGCCGAGCAGCACAGGCTCGTAGCCGCCGAGCAGTGACATGACGGCCTCGATGCCGAGCGTCGTGTAGCTCAGCGCGAAGTCGGCGCCCGCACGGTGGATGGCCTCGACGTTGCGCTCGTGCGTGACCCGGCTGACGATGCGCAATCCCGCGTTCAGCCGGCGGCAGTACACCGCCAGATAGATGTTCATCGCATCGTCGTTGGTCGTGAGCAGGACCGACTGCGCCTCGTGGATGCCGGCCCGCTCGAGCAGGGCCCGATCGGCCGCATCGCCCTCGAACGCCGCGTCCACGATGGGCGCGAGGCCGGTGAGCGTCGACGGCAGCCGGTCGATGGCGTGCACGGTGAGCGTCTTCTCCTTCAGCGCGCGCGCCGCGGCGACGCCGACCTTGCCCGCACCGATGACCAGCACGAGGCGCGACCGCTGGCGATCGTGAGGCAGCATGGCGTTGAGGGCGTGGATCTGCCCGGCGCCGCCCGCCACGACCAGCACCGCGTCGCCGCTGATGAGCGTCTGCGGATACGCGGGCTGCAGGCGCCCGCGCGCCCAGAACCCCACGAGGCTGAGGCCCGTGCGCTCGCGCAGCCGCGTGTCGCGGACGCTCAGGCCGAGAAACGGCGTGTCGCGCGCGGGGATCTCGGCGATCTGGAGGCCCCCGAAGCCCCCGATGACGTGCGCCTCGGCACGTCCCGCGTCCACGCGGTTTGCGAGGTACTGGCCGAGCTGATGCTTCAGCGGCAGGACCGTGGTGGCGCCGCTCAGATCGAGCACGTCCACCGCCTCCTCCTCTTCCACGATGGCGACCAGCGGCACGTCGGGCGCGCTCTCGCGCACCGTCAGCGTGATGTTGGTGTTGGTCGTGTCCTCGCAGTTGGCCAGGATCAGACGTGCCGCGCCGGCCCGCGCGCCCTCGTAGGTGGCCCGCGCATCGTTCTCGCCCGCGATGACCGAGTAGCCCTCGCTCATGAGCTGTGCCGCGCGCGTGGGGTCGGGTTCGACGATCAGGTGCGGGATGTTCTCGGCACGGAGCCGATCGATCAGCCCTGCTGCGATCGCGTCGAACTCCGCCATCACCACGTGCCCCTGCGTCGTCTCGTCGATGGTGCGGGGCGCGCGCAGCCGCAGCCGCGCCTCGAGCCATGGGGCGTAGAAGAGGCGGATGAACAGGAAGGGCAGCATCACGAGCAGGAAGACGACGCCCGAGAGCAGGACCACGATCGAGAAGATCCGGCCGATGTCGCTCGAGAAGGTGATGTCGCCGAACCCGAGGGTCGACATCACCACGAGCGTCCAGTAGAGGCCCGTCACCCAGGAGTGCGCCTCGCCCTCGACCTGCACCTTGATGACGTGGAACAGCACGGTGTAGGCCGCGACCAGCGCGGCGATGAAGGCGAGGTACTTGAGGAACGCGCCCAGGTTGGCACGGGTCTCCCGGTTCGACAGGAGGTAGGCGAACTGGCTGGCGAGGAACTTCATCGAAGTCCCGTCGATGATAGCCGGAACGGCTGCCGGCCGCGGCCGTCTGCGCGCTGCTTAGGCTATAGTGGTCCGTCGCGGTAACCGCCGCCGCGTGCGATCTCCTTCCTGTTCATGGGTTTACTCGTCGATTTCCAGCGCCGCCGTCTGAGCGCCCGTGCGCCTGCGCTGTTCCTGGGCTTTCCCACGCCCGCGCTCGCCCACGACGCGGACTATACGACGGCGCTGCGCCGCTTCGGCGCACAGCTGCGGCCGCCGCGCGGGGTCGTGGCGGTCTCGGCACGATGGCAGGTGCCTGGGCCGGTGCGCGTCGCAGGCCGCCATGTCCCCGAGGTGGCCCCGGCGCCGGCGGGGACTCCCGCGCCCATGCGTGGCGCGCGGCGCGAACTGCCGCAGGATGCCGACCTCGCCATCCGCGTCGTCTCGCTGCTCGAGGCCGAGGGCGAAACGGCGGTGGTCGATCCCGACCCGCGGGCCGACTACGCGGTGTGGACGCCGCTGTCGCTCACCTTCGATGCCGATCGGCTCCCCATCGTCTCCGTGTCGCTGCCGCTGGGGAGCACGCCGCACTCGGCCCTCACGATGGGACGCGCTCTGGCGCCGCTGCGTGCCGACGGCATCCTGCTGGCGGGAGTCGGCGCCGTCGCCTGCAACCTGCATCGCGTGCACCGCGACGAGAACGCGTGGCCCGAGCCCGCCGCGCGGCTCTTCGACGACTGGGTCGCCGACCGCCTGAGCGCGCTCGACGTCGAGTCGCTGCTCGACTACCGGCAACGCGGTCCGCAGGCGCACGCGGCGGCCCCCACCGGCGTCTGGCTCGACCCGCTCTTCTTCGTCCTCGGCGCCCGCCTGACTGGCGATCGCGTGCACCCGCTCACGGAGGGGTTCAAAGCGGGGACGCTCTCGGCGCGATCCTTCGTGCTCGCTGGCCGCCGCAGCGAGGATCTCCGGCTGCCCGACGAGCTCGCGCGCGAGCCGGCGAGCCGGTGAGCCACACGGGAGTGCTCAGGATTCGGGATAGAGGAACAGAATCACCGCCTCGCGATCGGCGATCTCGAAGGGGGCGCCCGCCGCGAGCGTCGCGCTGCGCACCGTCTGGCCCGTCAGGGGATCCACGACGTCGACCCGCAGCGGGCGCGAGGCGACGAAGCGGGCCGTGCCCCGCATGCCGAACACCACACCCACCCACCGATCCGTGATGCGTGTTGCATAGGCGCCCACGAGGCCCTCGGGTGCGGCGTTCTCGTGCCACAGGGGCGAGACGGCGCGAAGCGGGGCGTCGGGCGACCGGAGGTCGAGGCGGGTGCCATTCGGCGTCTCCGGGGGAAGCGTGCGCGCGAGGGCGCGCAGTCCCTCGAGCGTGTCCTCGATGCGTGGCATCTCGACAAACGGCTGGTCCCCGCGCACGCCCGCGTCGCTGTGCAGGACGTAGGTGGCCAGCCCTCCGATGAACGTGACGGCGGCCTGCGTGACCAGACGCAGCGCATCGCGTTCTTCCACGACCGACGAACCAGGCCCGATGGGTTCGTTGTTCGACCCCACGGCGGGCAGGCCCTCGCACTGGTGATAGCGCCACGGGTCCTTGACGGGGTGCCACACGCCTGCCGGCGCCGACGTGTCTCGTTCGAAGTGGATCGTGGCGAGGCCCGTGTCGAGATCGCGATAGAGCGCCTGCCACGAGTCGCACGTGAAGGCCGGCCCTGGCGCCGACGCGGCCACGAGCAGCGGTGTGCCCTGCGCAACGAGCCTGTCGCGAAGCCGCCGGGCCAGCGCGCGTAGTTCCTGGCGGCCGGCCTCGCCGGGGAAGCCGTTCTGCCAAGCCTCGTTCGCGATCTCGACCACCTGCACCTTGTGCGCCCGGGCGCGCAGGATTTCCGCGAAGCGATCGACGAGGGCGGCCCGCTTTGCCGGATCGGGGACGACGACCTGGGCATCGCCGAAGATCGTCCACTGGACGCGGAGCCCGTAGCGGTCGTACGCCAGGTCGGTGAGGCCGGCGACCACCTCGGCATAGTCGGGCCAGCCGGGATCGATCTCGCGGCCCTCCCAGTGCTCGGTGCCGACGGTGCCGATCACACGAATGTAGTCGACGCCGTAGTCCGCCAGGAAAGCGAGCTCGCGCTCGAGGCGCGCCCGGTCGTGGCGATAGAACCACGGCGCGGCGAAGT
>JAHDVQ010000049.1:20103-23910 GCA_023384595.1 Vicinamibacteraceae bacterium
AGCTCGCGCTCGAGGCGCGCCCGGTCGTGGCGATAGAACCACGGCGCGGCGAAGTAGGACGCCCCGATGGGCAGCCAGGTGCCAGCCGCGTCGGCCATGGCGCGCCCCTCGGCGCGCACGAGCCCCGTGCGTGGCTGTCGTTGGTCGGCGGCGAGCATTGTCAGGCCTGAGGCGAGCGCCGTGATGAGGGCGGCCGCCACGTACCGTGGCGAGTTGGGCATGACCTCACTCAATCGTGTGCGGGTGCGGGTGTCAACCCGTGGGCACAACCGAAAACCCCCGACCTAGCGCGTAGGCCCAGTCAGGCGTAAGTGTTCACATATTTCGATTCGCTTTGTTTTGTAAAAAACTTTGATTCACAAAGTGAATACACTGTCTTGCGATGTGCGCAATATCATGAGAGACTCCCGCTCGACCCATTTTGAACGTCGCGCCTTCCGGCTAGGTCCAGCGCGATCCCACGAGAAGGCAAGGAGAGGTCATGAAGCGCTCCGCTCTGCCGTTTCTGTTGCTCGCCACCCTCGGAATTCTCGGGCTGCTGGCTCCGCAGCAGGCGCAGACCGTTCCCGAGGGCGGGGCCATCGACCCGGGCGATGTGGCCTGGATGCTCACGGCCACCGCGCTCGTGCTGCTGATGACGCCCGGCCTGTCGTTCTTCTACGGCGGCATGGTGAGCTTCAAGAATGTCGTCTCCACGATGATGCAGAGCTTCATCGCGCTGGGGGTCATCAGCCTGCTCTGGGTAACGGTCGGCTTCAGCCTGGCCTTTGGCGACAGCATCGGCGGCGTCATCGGCAACCCCTTGACGTTCTTCATGTTGGATGGTGTCGGGGCCCGGACGCACCCGGCCCTCGCCCCGACGATTCCGCTGTTGCTCTTCGCGTTCTTCCAGCTGAAGTTCGCCATCATCACGCCGGCGCTCATCACCGGCTCGTTCGCCGAGCGTGTCCGCTTCTCCGCGTACCTCCTGTTCATGTGCCTCTTCAGCGTGTGCGTCTACGCTCCGCTCGCGCACTGGACGTGGCACCCCGAGGGGTTCCTCAGGCAGTGGGGAGTGCTCGACTTCGCCGGCGGCACGGTGGTGCACATGTCGGCGGGCTTCGCCGCGCTCGCGGGAGCGCTGATTCTGGGGCGCCGCCGGAGCCACGTCGCCAATGAGCTGCACGTGCCGGCCAATGTCCCCTTCGTCCTCCTCGGCACGGGCATGCTGTGGTTCGGGTGGTTCGGCTTCAACGCGGGCTCGGCGCTCGGCGCATCGGAGAGCGCGGTCCTGGCGTTTGCGACCACCAACACCGCGTCGGCCGCGGCCATGCTCGCGTGGCTGTTCTTCGACTGGATGCGCGGCCAGAAGCCCTCGGCGCTCGGCGCCTGCATCGGCGCCGTCGTCGGCCTCGTTGCCATCACGCCGGCGGCCGGTTTCGTCACCGTCCGCGAGAGCATCGTCATCGGCATTGTCGCGAGCGTGGTGAGCAGTCTGGCGGTGCACTGGAAGACCAGGTCTTCTCTCGATGACACCCTCGACGTCTTCCCCTGCCACGGCGTAGGCGGGATGGTCGGGATGGTGCTGACCGGCGTCTTCGCCAAGGACGTAGGCCTCACCTCCGGGTCCACGACCGTGTTCCTCTATCACCTGCTGGCGATGGGGATCGTCGCCGCCTTCACGTTTGGCGGGTCGTTCCTGCTCTACAAGGTCACCAACGCGGTCATCCCGCTGCGCGTGGACGAGGAACAGGAAGCCCTCGGGCTCGACTTGAGCCAGCACGGCGAGAGCGCCACCGGGACCGAGGGGCTCGCCGCGCTGGCGGCCTGACGCGTCGCCACGCCCGATCGCACGCACGTCGCATCGCACATTGGCCGCAACCTGCCAGTTCCGCCGGAGGTGTCCTCATGTGGCGTGCCCGTTTACTGGCTCTCCACCTCGTCGTGGTCCACGCGGGCATTGCGCCCGTGCCCGTCTCCGCACAGAGCTCGACGGCCGAGCCCCAGTCCGCCCCGCCGGCCGAGAGCGGCCGCTCCTCGCCCATCCAGGTCACTGCGGGCGCCGACCTGGTCGTCACGAGCGCGTACGTGTGGCGCGGCTTCGTGCCCACCGACCGGGCGAGCGTGCAGCCCATGCTGTGGGTCAAGCTCGGCGACCTGACCGTGTCGTCGTGGTTCAATGTCGCAGGGGAGCAACCCAACGGGGCGCTCACCGAGCACGACTTCACCGTCGACTGGTCGAAGGCCCGTGGCGCGTGGACCTTCTCCGGGGGTTGGATTCACTACGTGTTCCCCGGAGTGTCCACGGGCGGGGTGTCGAGCGAGTTCTACGGTGGTGTCGCCTACGCAGGGTTGCTCAATCCGACCGTGCGGGTTTTCCAGGACGTGCAGGAGGGCCGTGGCACCTACGTGAACGTTGGCATCGGCCATACCCTGGCGCTGCCCAGGGGTGTGGCCCTCACCCCAACGGTCACGCTGGGGTACAACCACCAGCAGTGGACCAGCGAGTCGGGCTGGAGCGACGCCAACGTCACGCTCAGGCTGCTCGTGCCGATGCCGCAGCCGCACGTCTTCCTGGCGCCCTTCGTGGCCTACTCGAAGAGCCTCGAGACGGGATTGTTTCCGAGGAAGCTCTACGGGGGCGTGCCGCTCACGGTCAAGTGAAGCCTGGCCCGTAGCCTGCAGCCCGCAGCCTCTTCTTGGTGCCGGAGGAGGGGATCGAACCCACACTCCCAGTGAAGGGAACCGGATTTTGAGTCCGGCGCGTCTGCCAGTTCCGCCACTCCGGCCGCGGCGAACCGCGCGCTCAGGGTGCACGCGCGAGACCAGCGAGTATATCATCGCACCCATCGCCCCACAGGCCATGACACCAGGGTCGTGACCCGCTCGACGGAGGAAGATCGCTCATGCTGAGCCAGGCAGTTCAGGACGCCATCAACGCGCAAATCAACGCCGAGTTGCACGCGTCGTATTCCTATCTCGCGATGTCGGCCCATTGCGATCACATGAACTTCACGGGGGCCGCCCACTGGTTCCGGCTGCAGAGCCAGGAGGAGTACGCGCACGCCATGCGGCTGTTCGACTTCCTGCTCGCCCGGCACGGCAAGGTCGAACTGCGTGCTGTGGCCCAGCCCCGCGCCGAGTTCGGCTCGATCGTCGACGTGTTCCAGCGCGCCTACGACCAGGAACGCGAGGTCACGCAGCAGATCAACCGTCTCTACGAGACGGCGTTCAAGGAGAAGGCCTTCGACGCGGTGATCCAGGCCGAGTGGTTCGTCAACGAGCAGGTGGAGGAAGAGAAGAGCACCCGCGAGGTGCTCGCCCGTTTGACGATGGTGAAGGACGACCCGGCGTCGCTGCTCGACATCGATCGCGAGCTCGGCGCTCGCGGCCCCGAGGCGGAGGGCGCCGCGACGTAGACCTCCCTCGACCACAGGGCGGGGGACCGCGCCGAGCGCGCGTCCGCGACGCGTGCGATGGTCAGCGGACCCGCCCGTCGGTCTTCCACAGGTAGAGCGTTCGCGTCGCGCCGTTGGCGTCCTTGAACGCCTCGGTGCGCTCGGGCGTCCAGTCGCCCATGCCGAAGGCATGCGACACGATTCGCGCGCCGGGCCTGAGCTGGCGTGTGAGCAAGGGCCGCAACCGCAGGTTCGACGACGAGAGCAGGTACAGCGTGACGACGGTCGCCTCGGAGACGTCGGCCTCGAGCGCGTCGCCCTCGACGAACTGCACGAGGTGCTCCACGCCCGCCGTTCTGGCGTTGGCCCGCGCCTCGGCCACCCGGGCGGGATCGATGTCGATGCCCACGCCGCGCGCGCCGTACTTCTT
>JAHDVQ010000049.1:24010-26400 GCA_023384595.1 Vicinamibacteraceae bacterium
TAGGACTGTGTCACGGCTGCTCCTTGTATGCATAGACGCCCACGGCGGAAGGCTGGTTGTGCCGAGGCGGTGCCAAGCGCGGCGCTGATGCCGTAAAGTCATATATAGCAGCAGTTTACGGTCTTGCAGCGGGGACAGGCGCCGCGTTTGGGAAAATACCGTGCCAGATCAAGGGCGGAACCCGCTATAATTGGAAGGCTGACAGTTCACCTCCGTTCAGCTCAATCAACGCTCCATTCCTTCTAACCCGGGGGGCACGTGACATTCCAGGTCGGTGAAAAGGTCATTTACCCGAACCATGGACTCGGCGTCGTCGAACGGATCGAGGAGAAGACGATCCAGGGCATGACCTGCGGCTTCTACATGCTGCGGATGGTGTCGAACGACACGACGGTGCTGGTCCCCGTTGAGAACGCCGACGGTGTCGGCCTCAGACGGGCGGTCGGTTGTGAGGAAATCACCCGGCTGTTCACGAAGCTCGGCGACGGCAAGATCGACAATCACCAGAACTGGAAGGGACGCTTCAAGGACAACTCCGACAAGATGCGTACGGGCTCGCTGTACGACGTGGTCGACGTCCTGAAGAGCCTCACCTTCCTGAGCAAGTCCAAGAGTTTGTCGTTCCGCGAGAAGCGGATGCTCGACCGCGCGAAGTTCCTGGTCGTCTCGGAGTTGTCCGAGGTGTGCCAGGAGCCGACGGCGGCGGTCGAGGACAAGGTGGACCGCGCGCTCGAGCGCTGCCTCGCGGCCAAGACGCGAGCGGCGGCGCGGGCGGCGGCGCCGCCGGCGGTGGCGGCCGCGGTGGCCGCTCCGAAGTCCGTGAAGACTGCGACAGCGAGTGCAGTGAGGCGCGCGGCTCGCGCCTGAGGCTCCGACACCACTACTTCTTCTTCGCGCTCGCCACTGTCGCCAGAGGGCCCGGGCCGGCGGATGCCGGTCCGGGCCCTTGTTGTCTGCGGCGTGGTAGCATCCTCGGCCATCGCATGACGCCACACTTCAAGGCGACCGTTGCCGCGATCCGGACCATCACGGCCTACGTGGTCATCGCGTCCTACATCCTGCTGGCCGGGCCGCCAGGGATGCTGTGGGCGATGGTCACCGGCCGGCCCGACCTGCTCTACACGCTCTCGGTGTTCGGCGTGCGGATGGGACTGCTCATCACCGGCATCCGCTACGTCGTGACGGGCCCGGGTCGCATCGAGACGGGCCGGGCCGCGATCTACTGCGTCAACCACGCCAGCAACGTCGAGCCTCCGATCGTCTTCCTGACCGTGCGCGGGCTCTTCCCGCGACTGAAGATGATCTACAAGAAGGAAGTCCGCAAGCTGCCCGTCTTCGGCAAGGTGCTCGAGATCGGCCGTTTCGTGCCCATCGACCGGAACAACCGCGAGCAGAGCGCCCGCGCCCTCGAGCAGGCCGCCAGGCAGATGAACGAGGACGGCGATTCGTTCGTGGTCTTTCCCGAGGGCACGCGCAGCCGCACGGGCGAGCTGCTGCCGTTCAAGAAGGGCGCCTTCCTGCTCGCGCTCATGGCCCAGACGCCCATCGTGCCCATGGCGGTCATCGGCGCCCGTGGCGCGATGCGAAAGGGGAGTCCCTGGATCTGGCCCACGACGGTCACCGTCCGGATCGGGACGCTCGTCGAGACGGCTGGTCTGACGCTCGACGATCGCGACGCGCTCATCGAGCGGGTGCGCGGTCAGATTGCCTCGATGCTGGCAGAGGGGCCGGCGGACGCCGGACGCCCGCCGCACGCGCTATAGTCAGGGAACGGACCGCCGTTCCGGCCCGACCGGCCGCGTCCCGCCGGGGACAGGAGGCACCATGGAGCCGCTCGTTACGATTGGCCGCACGCTCGGGTTCTCGGTGGCGGCTGGCGTCAACTTGTACGCGACGCTCGCCATCCTCGGCCTCTCGTCGCGCTACGGGTGGGTGGACCTTCCCGAGCAGTTCAAGGTCTTCGACCAGAACTGGGTGATCGCCACCTCCATCGTGCTCTTCATCGTCGAGTTCATCGCCGACAAGATCCCGTGGGTCGACTCGCTCTGGGACGGGCTGCACACGGCGGTCCGTCCGGTGGGCGGGGCGCTCATCGCGGTGGCGTCGCTCGGCGACGCATCGGCGACCATGCAGGCGATGGTCGCGCTGCTTGGCGGGCTCGCCGCCGGCAGCAGCCACCTGACCAAGGCCGGCACGCGCGCCGTTGTCAACGCCAGCCCGGAGCCGGTGAGCAACTGGGCGCTCAGCTTCGGCGAAGATGCCTTCGTGCTGGGCCTGGGATTTCTCGCGCTTCAGTACCCCATTGCGGCCCTGGTCGTCTCGGTCGTGCTCCTCGCGCTGTTCATCGGGCTGGCCTACGTGCTGATGCGCGCGATCCGGCGCCGGCTCGG
>JAHDVQ010000305.1 GCA_023384595.1 Vicinamibacteraceae bacterium
TTCCCGGCGCAGGTCGTGAACACCATCCGCGAGGACACGGTGTTCGTGCCGTACCACTGGCCTGGGCGCAAGTCGGTGAACCAGCTGACGTCGGGTCATCTCGACCCGATCTCGAAGATCCCCGAGTTCAAGGTGAGCGCCGCCCGGCTCGAGCCACTGAACCGGCCGGCGCCGCCCGCCGCCGAAACGGCCGCCTTTGCGAGCGCGTGATGAAGACGACCACGTTCAAGACCAACGAGGAGTTCTTCGTCGATCCGCAGCGGTGCATCGGCTGCCACGCCTGCGAGATGGCGTGCGCCGAGTGCGAAACCAACGGCCAGCTGCCGATGATCAGCGTCGACTACGTGCAGCGCGCCGCGAGCCCGCAGACCTCGGTCCAGATCTGCATGCACTGCGAGGACCCGGCCTGCGCGAAGGTGTGTCCGGCCGACGCCATCACCAAGGACGAGTTCGGCGTGGTGCACAGCGCCAACACGTCGCGCTGCATCGCGTGCTCGAACTGCGTGCTCGCCTGCCCCTTCGGCGTGCCGAAGAAGTTCGAGCCGATGCAGCTGATGATGAAGTGCAACCTCTGTTACGACCGCACGAGCGCCGGCCGGCGTCCGATGTGCGCCACCGTCTGCCCGAGCGGCGCGTTGTGGTACGGCACGCGCGAGAAGATGGCGGAGCTCCGGCCGTCGAGCGTGCCCGTGAACACGTTCGTCTTCGGCCGCCAGACCGTGAAGACCAAGGTGAACGTGATGATGCCCCCCGGGAGCGACAAGCTGGTCGTGGACTGAGCCCGGCGCTCACGTGAGGCACGGCGTGGACCGGGGCTCGAGGTGAGCCGCGACCGCTGCGCGAGAGGACACAGACGATGGCCGAGACCGAGAATCGACTGCCGCCACGGCCCGCCTGGGAGGCCGACTTCCCCATCGAGCGGGTCGAGGCCCAGCACGTGACCAGGCGTGAGTTCGCCAAGTTCCTGGTCCTCGTCTCCGGGGGCCTCACCGTCGGCAGCGCGGTCGTCGCCGTGAAGGACGACCTGATGCCGGCGGCGCACATCACCGAGGGTGGCGTGCGCCTGTGCGCGGTGTCCGAGGTGCCCGTGGGCGAGACGAAGATGTTCACCATCCCGGGCACGGCGCTTCCGGGCATCCTCATCCGGCCCGACGCCGACACCTGGCGCGCCTACGAGCAGAAGTGCACGCACCTCTCGTGCGCCGTGTTCTACGACCCGGGCACGGCGCGCATCGAGTGTCCCTGCCACAAGGGCGCGTTCGACGCACGGACCGGCTTCGTGCTGCAGGGACCGCCCCCGCGGCCGCTGCGGCGCTTCGAGGTCGAGCGGCGCGGCGACGACGTCTACCTCGTCGCCGAGGTCGCGCACACCTGACGAAGGAGCGCCGGCGCCGCGCGGCGGCCGCCGGCCGAGCGGGAACTTCCGATCATGGCCGACTTCAGACGCGCCCAGTCCCTCGCCCACCCGAGCAAGACCAACGTCGCGATGCTCGCGGTGATCGTGCTGCTCGTGACGTTCGTGGGCATCCAGTTCTGGCTGCTCACGGCGGGCCTCCACACCGTGCTCGGCGGCGACCGATCGATCCGCTGGCCGGCCTTCTACGCCTCGCTGGCGCTGTTTGTGGCGGCGGCGGCGACCCTCCGGCTGCTGCCCTCGCCACTCCGCACTGTCGAGACGCGCGCGGCCGACGAGGCGTTCCCCGACGCGGCACTCGCGTGGCGCACGCTCGTCATCAGCCTGATCTCGCTCACCGTCGCCTTCTCGGTGTGGTTCATGTGGTCGGCGATCGCCGTGAAGCTCGCGTCGGCCGGCTTCGTGCTGACCGCGAGCCAGCGCTTCTGGCTCACCGCCACGCCGACGCTGCTCGGCTCGCTGCTCCGCATCCCCTACGGCGTCATCGTCTCGCGGTTCGGAAGCCGCCGGAGCTACGCGGCCGTCACCCTGCTGCTCGTGGTGCCCTGCATCGGGACGGGGCTCGTGCTGCGCGATCCGGCCACCTCGTTTCCCACGCTGCTCTTCTGGGCGGCCGTCACGGGCATTGCCGGCGCCAACTTCGCCACCTCCATGGCGGTCGTGACGCTGTGGTTCCCGCGCCAGCGGCAGGGCGCCGCGCTCGGCGTGAACGGCCTCGGCAACCTGGGCGTGACGGTCGCGCAGTTCACCGTGCCGGTGGTCATCGGCATCGCCATGTTCGGCGCGCTGTCGCAGCCCGTGCACGGCGCCGCGACGGCAAACCCCGTCTACCTCGCCAACGCCGCGTTCGTCTGGATTCCGTTCATCCTGATCTGCGCGGCCGCCATCTGGTTCGGCACGCGCGACTTCCCGATGGCGCCGAAATCGCTGAGCGGCCAGCTGCTCGTCGCGCGCGAGCGGCACACCTGGCTCATCTCGACGCTCTACTTCCTGACCTTCGGCTGCTTCGTCGCGATGGGATCGTCGCTGCCGCTCATCATCAACGAGGTGTTCGCCGGCGCGCCGGGCGGCGCGCCGAATCCGCTCGTCTACGCCCCGCTCGCGCCCCTCATCGCGACGCTGGCGCGGCCGCTCGGCGGCTGGGCGGCCGACCGCTTCGGCGCCGGGCGCATGACGGCGCTCGCCATCGGCACGATGGCCATCGGCGCCTTCGGGCTGAACGCCTACCTGGAGCCCTCGACCTTCCGCGGGTTCTTCACGACGATCATGATCATCTGTGCCGCGGCGGGCTTCGGCAACGGCACGGTGTTCAAGATCATCCCGTCGGTGAACCCGAAGGAGGCTGGCGCCGTCATCGGCTTCGTGAGCTGTGTGGGCGCCTTCGGCGGGTTCTTTCCCCCGTTCCTCCTCGGGTGGACGATCGACCGCTTTGGCACGCCGGCCTGGGCGTACACGGGCCTGGCCGTCTTCTCGCTGCTCGCCTTCGCCGTGAACTGGTGGTGGTACTGGCGG
>JAHDVQ010000306.1 GCA_023384595.1 Vicinamibacteraceae bacterium
CCCTCCATCGCCTTGTGCATCGTGAACTCGTCGGTGTACTCGAGGTCGCTGCCGACGGGCACGCCCATCGCAATGCGCGTCACGCGCACGCCGAGCGGCTTGAGGAGCTTCGTGAGGTAGATCGCCGTCGCCTCACCCTCGACGTTGGGGTTGGTCGCGAGGATCACTTCGTCGACGTGCCCCTGGGCGACCCGGTCGAGCAGCCCCTTGATCTTGAGGTCGTCGGGGCCGATCCCCTGCAGCGGCGAGAGCGCGCCCATGAGCACGTGGTAGACGCCCGTGTAGCCGCGCGCCTTCTCGATGGCGACGACGTTCTGCGGCTCCTCGACGACGCAGATGAGGGCGTGGTTGCGGTCGGCCGCCGTGCAGAAGGCGCAGGGGTCGGTGTCGGTGATGTTGCTGCACACCGAGCAGTAGGTGACCCTGTCCTTCATGTCGCGCATGGCGTCGGCGAGCCGCTCCACGTCGGCGCGCGGCGTGCGCAGCAGGTGGAACGCCATGCGCTGGGCGCTCTTGGCGCCGATGCCTGGCAGTTTCTGCAGCTCGTCGATGAGCCGCGCGATGGGCTCGGGGTGCGCCACGCTAGAACATGCCCGGGAGGCCGAGGCCGCCCATCATCCCCGACATCTGTTTCTGCATCGCCTCGTCGGCCTTGCGGTGGGCGTCGTTGATGGCCGCGACGATCATGTCCTGCAGGATCTCGACATCGTCCTTCGAGACGGCCTCGGGATCGATGCGGAGCGACTGCACGTGCTTGTGGCCGTCGACGACGACGGTCACCATGCCGCCGCCGGCGGTGGCCTCGACGCGCAGCTCCGCCATCTGCTGCTGCATGCGCTCCTGCATCTGCTGCGCCTGCTTCATCATCTTCTGAATGTTCATGGCGTCTCTTACTGCTAGGGATTGCCGGGGTCAATCGACTCGACGTCGCGAATCTCGCCGGGGAACACGTCGAGCAGGTCCTGCACGACGGGCTCGGCGAGCACGCGCTGCTTGAGGAGGTCCTTCTCGCTCGTCTCGGCGGAGCCGGCGGCGGGGGCGGCCTCGGTGACCTCGATGCGCATGCGGCGGCCAGCGAGCTGCCTGGCGATAGCCTCGAGCCAGCCGCGCGCCTCTTCCACCTGCTGGCGCTCGAACTTCCGCCGCGGCATCAGCGTGAACACGATGGCATCGTCCCGGGCCTCGAGCGCGGCGGCCTGCGCGATGACCGTGTCGTGGAACACGCGCTTCACCCGGCGCACCTCCTGCGTGAACGCCTCGGCGAGGGCGGCGCCGCTGAGTGACGCCGGCGGCGCGTCGCCCGGGGGATCCGCTGGCACGGGACCGGCGACGGCGGCTGTGGTAGCGGCCGGGGTGGCCTTCGGCGGCGCCGCAGCCACCGGACCAACCTTCGATGACGCTGCGGGCACAGGCGCGGGCGGCGCAACACGCCGCGGGGGCGCCGGAGCCGACGGCGCCGCCGCACGCGCGGCCGGCGCGCGCAGCGGCGAGGCGGAGCGCCCGCCGGTCTCGCCAGATTCGACCGCCGCCACGAGATCGGCGAGCGGCGTCAGCTTGCGCAGGTGCACGAGCTTCAGCAGCAGCATCTCGAGGTGATACCGCGGCTGCGAGGCGTTGCGCAGCTCGAACTCGCCGCGCGCGATGACGTCGAAGGCGCGCAGCAGGTCTTCCTGCGAAAACCGCCCGGCGAGCGCGACGAGGCGATCCACGTCGCCGTCGGGCCGGAACTCGGGCTGATCGATGCGTCCGCGGTCGATGCGCACGACCATCATGTCGCGCACGACCCGCGTCAGCTCGCGGCAGAGGAGCCGCAGGTCCTGGCCGCTCTCGACCACGCGGCTCGCGAGGTCGAAGACGCGGGGCGCGTCCTCGTCGGCGACCGTCTCCATGACGTCGAGCAGCAGATCGCGTCCCACGAGGCCGAGCACCGTCGTCACGTCCTGGGCCGTGATGCGATCGCCCGCGAACGCGATGACCTGGTCGAGCGCGCTCTCGGCGTCGCGCAGGCTGCCTTCTGCGGCGCGCGCGATGAGCGAGAGGGCGGCCGGCTCCACGTCGAGCCCCTCGGCGGCGGCAATCGTCTCGAGCTGCGCGACGATGTCGCGCGTGCCGATGGTGCGGAACTCGAACTCCTGCGCGCGCGAGCGGATGGTGTCGGGAATCTTGTGCAGCTCGGTCGTCGCCATGATGAAGACGACGTGCGGCGGCGGCTCCTCGACGGACTTGAGCAGGGCGTTGAACGACGAGGTGGAGAGCATGTGCACCTCGTCGATGATGAAGACCTTGTAGCGATCGCGAACCGGGCGGAGGCCGAGGTTCTCGATGATGATGTCGCGGACCTTGTCGACCTGGGTGTGCGTGGCCGCGTCGATCTCGAGCACGTCCATGTCGCGGCCCTCGGCAATCTCGCGGCAGGCGTCGCAGACCCCGCAGGGCTGGGGCGTCGGGCCCTTCACGCAGTTGAGGGCCTTGGCGAGGATGCGGGCCGTGGTGGTCTTCCCCACGCCGCGGGCGCCGGCGAAGACGAAGGCCTGCGCGAGGCGTCCGGTGGTCAGCGCGTTCTGCAGCGTCTGGGTCACGCCCTGCTGACCGACGACTTCAGCGAAGGTCTGCGGGCGCCACTTGCGGGCGAGGACCTGGTAGGACACGGGATCGTGGTCTGATCGAAGCGTCGGGTGACGGCGCGTCGGGCGCCCTGGTCGCGGCGGGACGGCCCCACCGCGGCCCGGGTGACCTGCGGCACATGGCGGGGTCCTCTTAGCGCTGCTGCCTTCCGGCCCTGACGCGGTTCGTGGCCCGACATTGCACAGGGTCCGGACCGCGGTGCGGCCGTCCCATCTCGAGCGTCCCGGAGCGACGCGAACTCTCAGTCTAGCACGGGGGATCGGTCGGTTCTCCGACACGGGGTCGGGAGTATTTTCGGTTT
>JAHDVQ010000050.1 GCA_023384595.1 Vicinamibacteraceae bacterium
CCCCTACCGCTTCACCGCGTCGCGGATCTCGCGCAGCAGCGTCACCTCTTCCGACGGCGCCGCGGGCGGCGGCGGCTCCTGACGGCGGAGCCGGTTCATCGCCCTCACCACCAGGAACAGCGCGAAGGCCACGATGAGGAAGTTCACGATGAAGTTGATGAACAGCCCGTAGTTGAGGGTCGCCGCCCCGGCGGCCTTCGCCGCGGCCAGCGAGGCGTACGGGCCCGGAGGCGTCCCGTCGCGCAGCAGGATGAACAGGTTGCCGAAATCCGTGCCGCCGACGACGAGCCCGATGACGGGCATGAGCACGTCGTTGACGAACGAGTTCACGATGGCGCCAAACGCCGCGCCGATGACCAGGCCCACAGCCAGGTCGACGACGCTCCCGCGCATGGCGAACTCCTTGAACTCCTTCAGCATGGCAACCTCCCTGCGGGGCGCCCTCGGATGCGCGGGGCGCGCCGCCTACCGCGGTGGTGTGGGCGGCGGACAGTCCCTGCGGCGGTACACCGCGAGGCGATCGTCGCCGCCTGCGTAAGCATAGTGCTGCGCGACGTACGAGGCCAGCCTGGGGAACTCGGTGAGCGGGAACCGACCCCAGCGCCCGAGTGACCCCGCCGAGGTGTCGACGAACACGCCGGGGCGGCGCGTATCGAGATCCTCGAAGAGCCAGTGCCAGTGCTGCGCCACGCCCCGGCGCCCGCCTGTCTCCTCGTGCGCGGCCGCGAGGTTGCCCGACACGTACGGCGTGAGTCCGGCCTGCGCCAGCACGACGAACCGTGACCCCGCCGGGCGGCCGGCGTGGTAGTAGATGACCGGGGCATAGCCCCACACGAACACGCCGGAGGCCGCGCAAGGATCGGCCGCGAGCCGGGCGCCCAGCTCCGCGAAGGCCGGCGAGGTCTCGCGATAGACGCGACCGGGCACGGCGTAGAGCGCCAGGTTCACCACGAAGAAGACCAGCCACAGCGCCACGACGTACCCCGCGAACGTGCGGAAGCGGGCGCGGTCCGTGTCGAACCACGCGTCGATTCGCGGACCGGCCAGCATGCAGAGCGGCAGGTAGACCTGCAGGAAGTAGTGCGGGTAGAACCGGAACCCGATCGCCATGGCGGGAAGTGAGCACACGAGGAGCGCGGCGGCGGCAACCGTGCCGTACTCGACCCGGCGTTCGCGAACACGTCCGATGGCGATGACCCAGAGCGGGGCGGTGACCAGCAGGAATGGCACGAGCGAGGTGAGCGCCCTCTCCACGGCTTCACGTGCCAGGATGGGGTTGGCGGCGTACTCGAGGTTGTTCCACAGCGTCCAGTAGACGAGGTCGTCGAGGGCGCCGTGGGCGTGGAAGTAGCCCGCGGCCACGATGGCCGGCACGAGCACGCCCGCCCCGAAGGACGCGAGGGCGCCGAGCGCGCGCGTCAACGCTGCGCGCCGCCAGCCCGCGAACGCGATGACGAGAGTCAGCGCGACCACCCAGAGCACGCCCTGCTGCTTCCCGAGCACCGAGAGCCCGAGCAGGACGCCGGCCGCCAGGGTCCGCGATGGCGCGAGCGCCTCGCGCTCGTCTCTCACCACGGCCACGGCCCACGCGGCGGGCAGCAGCATCACGATCTCCGAGTGCGTCGCCAGCATGTCGTGCGCCAGGAACGACGCGCTCATCACGATGTAGAGGGCGGCGGACGTGAAGCCAGCGCGGCGGTGCCGATGCCAGACGACGAGGGCCCACGCCGTCAGCGGGACGGCGACGAGCGCCGTCACCCAATGGACGCCGACGAGCGAGGAGCCGAACGGCCACTGCGCGATCGCGTAGTAGACGTACAGCAGCGGGGGCTTGTTGTTGACGAATTCGGCGTAAGGGATGCGGCCAGCCAGCCACTCGCGCGCGCCGACGAGGTGCGCCGTCTCGTCGAGGTCGAGCACGTCGGTCCAGAGCGACTGCGCGCGGACGACGAGGCTGAGGCCGACGAGGGCAGCCAGCCACCACCAGCGTCGCGCTCCCTGCGCGCCCACCGATCTCTCCGTGATGTCAGTGGACGGTCGTCGACGGCGGGACGCCGTTCAGCACGCGCTCGATGGACGCGTTCAGGACGTCCTGCGCGACCGGGAACGGACCGGCGACGGCCGAGGCGCTGTGAACCTCGAGGGCGATGACGACGCCCCCTTCGTAGGGTGAGACGATCCAGCTCAGGCCGCGCAGCGCCACCGGTTCGGTGCGCCCGGGCGAAACGACGCGCCCGACGGCGCCAAGCATCTTCTCGAGGACCTGCTGCACGTCACGATCGCTCCAGCCCGCGGCCTCGCCGTCGTGGACGAGCGAGTCGGTGTAGACGCGCTCGTCGCCGCGCAACATGATCTCGATGGGGTACGTCATGGGGGCGATCATAGCAGTTCGCCGAAACGCCAGCGCCGGCAGGCAGGGGGCCGTCCGCGCTCTCGCGGACCGCGCCGTCGGCTGCCAGTCACGCCCCCATGAATGCCGTCAGACGACAGACCGCCCCTGAATCAGACGGATGACGAGCACGACCACGGCCACGAGCAGCAGCAGGTGGATGAACCCACCGAGCGTGTACGAGCTCACCAGACCCAGGAACCACAGCACCAGCAGAATCACGAACAGTGTCATCAACATTGGGCAGCCTCCTCGCTGTTTCCTTTGAAGCGGCGAGCGACCAGGGGTCAGTCCCTCGCCGCCCGTTGTGTTCTGGCGCCCATTAGTCCAAGTCCGGTGCCATCGCCGGCTCGACTCGCGCGGCGCGGCCCACCATTCTCGGAACCCGTTGCGAAGAAACCAGTTGAGGAGATGACGAGCCTGGGCTGAGGAGGGGTGTGGCCCGTATGGTTGTATCAGGCCATGTCCAAATTCAATCCACGGCAGGACCCATTCGCATTAGATCGGTACAGGCGGGCTGATCCTAACTGAGCAGGGCAGAAAGCTCCGCCCGGCTCGTCACGGGCGCCTGGCACGTGAAGCGCCGGCACACATAGGCCGTCGGGCGGCCATCGACCATCCGGAGAGCCCCCACGACCGGCATGTGGCGCGCAAGCGCGTCCTGCCAGGCGCCGGGCACGACGGGCACCACGAGCGTGAACGGCCGGTAGCTGTCGGTGACGGCGCGCTCGAGCGCCTCGGTCGCCGGGTCGCCAGGGGCACCCACCACGAGAACCTGGCTCGTCTCGGCGTGGGCGCGCGACACGGCCGCGGCACGCCAGGGCAGCGTGCGCGCGACCGTCGCCGCGGGCTCGCCCAGCGTCGAGAGCACCCGCGCGGCGCGGCGATGCCACTCGGGGCGGTCGACGAGGTCGGCCAGCGACAGCAGCGTGTGCACGGCCATCGAGGTGGCGGAAGGCTCGGCGCCGTCGTAGTCCTCCTTGAGGCGGACCAGCACCGACGGGTCTTCACCGGTCGTGCTGAACCAGCCGCCGCCGGCCTCGTCCCAGAAGAGAGCGTCCTGCACCTCGGTCAGACGAATCGCCCACTCGAGCCATGACGGATCGCCGGTGGCCTGCAGCAGTTCGAGCGAAGCCCACGCCATCGAGGCGTAGTCCTCGCAGTAGGCGTCGATGCCGGCCTCGCCCTCGCGCCAACGCCGCCAGAGGCGGCCCCGCGTCTCGTCCCAGAGATGGGTGAAGACGAAGCGCGCGGCCCGCCCGGCCATGCGCAACGCGCGCAGGCGCGCGCTCCCGTCGGCATCGAAGCCTCCGAGCGCGAACACCCTGGCCGCCCGCGCCGCCGCGGCAATCATCAGCCCGTTCCACGCCGTGAGCACCTTGTCGTCGAGTTCCGGCCGCGGCCGCCGCAGGCGCGCCTCGAGCATGCGCCCGCGCGCGCGCTCGAGCCGTCGCATCACCTCGCCGGCACTGTGCCCCTCGGCCGTGAGTGCCTCGATGCCCGCCGCGATGTACGGGATGTTACGGCCGGTGAACTCCTGGTGCGGATCGTCGGGCGCGTTGCCATCGGGCGAGATGCCGAAACGCCGCGCGACGAGCGCGGCGTCGGTGCCGAAGAGCGCGTCGATCTCCGAGGCCGTCCAGAGGTAGAAGGCGCCTTCGGCGCGATGCGCCGAGGCGACGCCGGCTGCCTCGTGCGGCACGCTGTCGGCATCCTCGGCCGAGAAGAATCCGCCGGCGTGGTGCGTGAGCTCGCGCTCCACGTAGCCCAGCGTGTCCTCGGCGACCCAGAGCCAGAACGATTCGCTGGTGGCCTGCGCGAGTTCGGCCGCCGTCAGCACGAGCTGCGCCTGGTCGTAGAGCATCTTCTCGAAGTGCGGGACGCGCCACTGGGCGTCCACCGAGTACCGGTGGAACCCTCCGCCCACCTGATCGCGCAGTCCCCCGAGCGTCATCGCCTGCATCGTCTCGCGCACCATGGCGCGCAGGCGCTCGTCGCCCGTGCGGTGCGCCTCGCGCAGCAGGAACCACAGCTCCACGGGGCGCGGGAACTTCGGCGCGCGCCCGAACCCGCCATGCCGCGGATCGAAGCTGCGCGCGAATGCCTCGCGACCCGCCTCGAGCCAGTCGAGTCCGGGCAGGACCCCCTCGAAGTTCGCGCCCTCGCCGTCGGCGGTGGCGGCGACGGGTGCGCCGGGCGTGCCGAGCGCGCGCAGTTGCCCGGCGAGCGCCGCGGCGCTGCTGGTCACGCGCGCGCGGTCCTCGCGCCACATGCGCGCGATCTCGACGAGCACCTCGCGGAAGCCGGGGCGCCCCCAGCGCGATGCGGGCGGGAAGTACGTCCCGCCGAAGAAGGGCTCGAGCGACGGCGTGAGCCACACGCTCATCGGCCAGCCGCCCGCGCCCGTCGTCGCCTGCACGAACGTCATGTAGACGCGGTCGACGTCGGGCCGCTCCTCGCGATCGACCTTGACCGGCACGAAGTGCGCGTTCAGCAGCTCGGCGATCGCCGCGTCCTCGAACGACTCGCGTTCCATCACGTGGCACCAGTGGCACGTGGCGTAGCCCACCGAGAGGAAGACGGGGCGGTCCTCGGCGCTCGCGCGCGCGAACGCCTCGTCGCCCCACGGATACCAGTCCACCGGATTGCCGGCGTGCTGTCGCAGGTACGGACTGCTCTCGCGCGCGAGTCTGTTGGGCATGGGCCGAGCATAGCACCCGGTCGCCAAGATCAGTTGGTATACAATGCCGCGCGGAGGCTGGACGCGATGACGCCACCCTCGTCAGGCAAGCGCGTGGCGCTGCTCATCGAGGATGATTTCGAAGACGCAGAGGTGACGGGACCGCGCGACGGCCTCGCCGCCGCCGGTGTCGAGGTCGTCGTCGTCGGTCCGCGTTCCGGCCAGACCTACAAGGGAAAGAAGGGCGAGGCGCTCGTCGCCGCGGATCTCGCCGCGGGGAGCGCGCACGCGAAGGACTTCGACGCGGTGATCGTGCCCGGCGGCTACGCGCCCGACCGCATGCGGATGCGCCACGCGATGGTCGATCTGGTGCGCGACATGCTCGAGGCCGGCAAGCCGGTCGCGGCCATCTGCCACGGGCCGCAGTTGCTCATCTCGGCCAACGCCGTGCGCGGCCGCACGCTGACCTGCTGGCCTTCGATTGCCATCGACGTGAAGAACGCCGGCGGCCTCTACGTCGACCGCCCGGTCGTCGTCGACGGCCAGATCATCACGTCGCGCAAGCCCGACGACATCCCGGCCTTCACCGACGCCATCCTCCGGGCCATCGGCGTCGTCTCGTGAGCCTGCACTGAGCGCGTACGGTCACGCCTGCAGCGGCGCGGGCGGCGTGTGCTCCTCGATGATCTCGTCGATCCATCGCAGCGCGTCGAGCGCGTCCTGCAGCCCGATAGCCGGCACGGCGAGCGCCGCCACCTGACGCAGCGCGTCGGGGGCCACCCCGGCCTCGAGCGCCTTGCGCGCGTGCGCGTGCACGCCGCGCCAGGAGCCGCGCGCCACCGACATGGCCACCTTCACGAGCGCGACGTCGGCGGGGGCGAGCGGTCCGGCCGTGGCCGCGGCGCGGCTCATCGCGTCGTAGTGTGCGACCACCTCGGGCGCGGTGTCCTTCAGGCGACGGTAGGCGCCGCCGCGTCCGTGCTGTGTCATGACTGCTCCTTCGGCCGCGCGGGCCCGGCGCCGACGCGGAGTGCGCCGGTCGGGCACGCCTCGATGCACGCCAGGCACGTGGTGCATCCATCGTAGCGGCCCGTGGCAGGTTGTGCACAGCGCCGGGCGGCACGCCTGCCCGAATCCCCGCAAGCCTTGCCCATTGCGGTCCGTTCCGGCAGACTAGCCGAGCAGCGGGTCCGGCACGGGGCTCGGCCGGGACATCAGGTGTCGGCACTCGAGTGCCGATCGTTCGGACGGCGGACGAGCCGTGAAAACGGCGTGGGCCCTTCTGCTGCGAATCCCCCCGCGTGAAGGCCGGGCGGGACACTGGAACGCGGCCTGCAACTGCACACGCTGGAGCCTCGCCCGAGGTGCGGGCGGGCACCGTTGACGCAAGGGAGACGCATGAACGCGCTACCTTCAGTGGCCCTCGGCCTCGTGCTCGGGCTGTCGGCCGGCATCGGCGGCTACACCTTCCTCTACGCGAAGGGGTACTCGTACCTCACCGACGACCCCGACGCCTGCCGCAATTGCCACGTGATGAACGATCAGTACGATGCGTGGGTGACGTCGAGTCACCGCAGCGTCGCGGTGTGCAACGACTGCCACACGCCGTCGGGCCTCGTGTCGAAGTACGCGGTGAAAGCGAAGAACGGCTTCTGGCACTCGTTCTACTTCACCTTCGGCGGCTACCCGGATCCCATTCAGATCACGCCGGGGAACAAGGCCGTCACCGAACAGGCCTGCCGGAAGTGCCACGCCGAGCTCGTGGCCTTCGTGGAGGCGCACGGCCCGGCGACGCCCGGGAACGAGACCTCGTGTGTGAGCTGCCACCGGTCGGTGGGGCATCTTCACTAGGCTCCAGGCTCCAGGCTCCAGGCTCCAGGCTACGGAGAAATATCGATGGCTGACAACACGTCCGGGCCCCGCGAGGGGCGGTTGCGTCTGATGATCATCACCGCCGTCGTGACGGCGGTCGTCGCGGTGGGATTGACGGCGCTGCTCGTGAACATCTTCGAACGCAAGCAGGAGGCGCGCAACCCGTTCTTCCGCGTGGTGGACCTCACCGACGACACGGGCGACCCCGCGGTGTGGGGCAAGAACTTTCCGCAGCAGTACGATTCGTACTTGAAGACGGTCGATCAGGTGCGCACCCGTTACGGAGGCAGCGAGGCGCTGCCCCACTCCCCCACCAATGCCGATCCGCGCTCGCTGCTGGCGCAATCGCGGCTCGAGGAAGACCCGCGGCTGAAGATCATGTGGGCCGGCTACGCGTTCGCGACCGATTTTCGGGAGGAGCGCGGACACGCCTATATGCTCGAGGACCAGAAGTTCACCGAGCGGCAGGTCGTCACCAAGCAGCCGGGCACGTGCCTCAACTGCCACGCGTCGATGTATCTCGTCTACAAGGAGCTGGGGGACGGCGACCTCACGCGCGGCTTCGAGAAGATCAACCAGATGCCGTATGTGGAGGCCGTGAAGTACGCCGAGCATCCGGTGGCGTGCATCGACTGCCACGAGCCGACGAGCATGCAGCTCCGCGTCACCCGGCCCGCCTTCATGGAAGGCATGCGCGCGCTCAAGGCGTCGCAGGGCATCTCCGATTACGACGTCAACCGCGACGCGTCCCGCCAGGAGATGCGGGCGTTCGTCTGCGGGCAATGCCACGTCGAGTACTACTTCAAGGGCGACGAGAAGCGGCTCACGTTCCCGTGGCACAAGGGCCTGAACATCGACAACATGTGGGAGTACTACTCGGAGGTGCAGCACGCCGACTGGACGCACGCCGAGACGGGGACCAGGGCGCTCAAGGCCCAGCATCCGGAGTTCGAGATGTGGAACCAGGGCATCCACGCGCGCTCGGGCGTCGCGTGTGCCGACTGCCACATGCCCTACACGCGCGTGGGTGGCGCCAAGGTGAGCGACCACCACGTGCGCAGCCCGCTCCTGAACATCAACAAGGCCTGCCAGACCTGCCACCGGTGGGAGGAAGAAGAACTGCGTCAGCGCGCCGAGATCATCCAGACCCGCACCTTCACGCTGCGCGGCGAGGCGATGGACGCGCTCGTGGCCCTCATCGGCGACATCAAGGCCGCGCGCGAGCGGGGCGCGACCGACGAGCAGTTGGCGAAGGCCCGCGATTTCCAGCGCCGCGGCCAGTTCTACCTGGACTTCGTCGAGGCCGAGAACTCGATGGGCTTCCACGCGCCGCAGGAGGCCACCCGCATCCTGGCCGACTCGATCAACTACACCCGGCAGGGGCAGGTCGCGCTGCGCGACGCGCTGGCCGGCGCGCCTCCGCTCCAGCGCGCCTCGACGGCCTCGCCCGCGCCCGCCGCCCCACGGGCCGGGGGCGAGTGAGCGGTCCGCCGCGCCGCGCGCGCGGCGGGCTCGGGAGGACCGATGCCCCCTACGACGTGTCCGTGTCGCCCCGTCGTCCTCGCGGCGGCCATCGTCCTGGCCGCCGCGCTTCCCTCCTCCGCCCAGTGGGCCGGCGTCGGCGACATGCCGGCGCCGGCCCGTGAGGGCGACACGCTCGTCTTCAGGAACGCCAGGGCCACGGTGGCGGTCACGGCGATCGCCCCGGAAGTGGTCCGCGTGCGGATTGCGCCCGCGACGCGCCTCGGACGCGATCACTCGTACGCCGTCGTCTCGAGGGATCTCGGCACACCGGGCGCGGCCGACATCCGCATTGGCCCGCGCGAGACTACGCTGACGACCACGGCGCTCCGCGTCCGCCTCGCCCACCGTCCCTTCGGCGTCACGATTGCCGATCGCGCGGGGCGCGTGCTCGACGAAGACGCCGCCGGGCTCGGCCTGAACGTGGCCGCCCCGGCCACGAAGGTGTACAAGCGCCTGCGGCACGACGACCAGATCTACGGCTTCGGCTCGAAGTCGGGCCGCCTGAACCGGCGCGGCAAGATGCGCGGCGGCTACTACTACACGATGTGGAACACGGACGCCTACGGCTACGACTGGGGCACCGACCCGATCTACGCGTCGTTCCCCGTGTACCTGGTGGTGAACCAGGGCCGCGCCCACGGCGTGTTCGTCGACAACACGTTCCGCACGAGCTTCGACATCGGCAAGGAGTTCCCCGACGCGCTCGGCATCACGACGACAGGGGGCGAACTCGACTACTACTTCATCGACGGGCCCGAGCCGAAGCAGGTCCTCGAGCGCTACGCGACGCTGACCGGCCGCATGCCGCTCCCGCCGCTGTGGGCGCTCGGCCTCCACCAGTCGCGCTGGAGCTACTACCCCGACTCGCGCGTGCGCTTCATCGCCGACAACTTCCGCCAGCGCGGGATCCCCGCCGACACGCTGTGGCTCGACATCCACGCGCTCGACGGCTACAACCCGCTCACGTGGGATCCGCAGCGCTTTCCCGATCCGCGCGGCCTCGTGCAGGAACTCGCCGCGCAAGGCTTCCACACGGTCGTCATCGTCGATCCGCACCCGAAGAAGGCGCCCGGGTGGGACGTCTACGACTCGGGCGTCGCGGGCGGGCACTTCGTGACCAACCCCGACGGATCGCTCTTCGAAGCGAACGTGTGGCCCGCCAACGCGCGCGAGGGGGCGGGACCGAGCGTGTTCCCCGACTTCAGCCGCCCGGCGACGCGCGCGTGGTGGGGCGCGCTCTACAAGCGCCTGACCGACATCGGCATGGCCGGCATCTGGAACGACATGAACGAGCCGGCGGTCTTCACGGCGCCGTTCTGGACCATGCCGCTCGAGGTGCGCCACGACAACGAAGGCGAGCCGACCGACCACCGCGAGATCCACAACGTGTACGGCCAGCTCATGACGCGCGCCACCTACGAGGGCCTGCTGACGCTGCGGCCGGGCGAGCGGCCGTTCGTGCTGACGCGCGCCACCTTCGCCGGCGGGCAGCGGTACGCCGCCCTCTGGCCCGGCGACAACCAGAGCCGGTGGGAAGACCTGCGGCACAGCCTGCCCATCCTCAACAGCCTCGGCCTGGCGGGCATGCCGTTTGTCGGCGTCGACATCGGCGGCTTCGGCGACTCGCCCACCGCGGAACTCTTCACGCGCTGGCTGCAGGCGGGCGTCTTCTACCCGTTCATGCGGATCCACAGCGCCGACGGCACCAACGACCAGGAGCCGTGGTCCTTCGGGGTCGAACACGAACGCGTGAACCGGCGCGCCATCGAGCTGCGCTACGAGCTGCTGCCGCACGTCTACAACGAGATGCATCGCGCCAGCACGACGGGCGTGCCGGCCATGCGCCCGCTCGTGCTCGAGTTCCCCGCCGACCCGCGCACCTACGAGATGGACGACCAGTTCATGTTCGGCGCCGAGCTGCTCGTCGCCCCGGTGCTCTTCGAAGCACACCGGACTCGTGACGTCTATCTCCCGGCGGGCGACTGGTACGACTTCTGGACCGGGGCGCGATTCGAGGGCGGACGCGTGCATCGCCTCGAGGTGACGCTCGCCTCCATTCCGGTCTTCGTCCGCGCGGGCGGGATGGTCTTCGGTCAGCCCGCCGTCGCACACACCGGCCTCATGCCGGGCAACGCGCTCCGCGTGACGATGTTCCCGGCGGCCGAGTCCGCGCGGACCCTCTACGAGGACGATGGCGTGAGCTTCGCGTACCGAGAGGGAGGCTTCCTGTCGCGCACCTTCGCCCAGCAACGCGAGGGTACGGCCGCGGCCTCCGGGCGCGTTCAGGTCAGCGTGGGAGCGCCCGACGGAACCTGGCGGCCGGCGCCGCGCGCGCTGGAATTGCGTCTGGTTGGACTGAAGGCGCCGGCGGCCGTGCGGCTCGTTGGCGCCGATGGCGCGAGCGAGCCGCTCCCGGAGGCCTCCGAAGCCGGCGCGACGGGCTGGCGCATGGACGGCACGACGCTGGTGGTGAGGGTCGACGATCGATTCGCGGCCTTCTCGGTGATCGTCGACCCGTCGTAGCGCGGGCCTGGGCTAGCGTGCCGTGCGGCGCGGCGGTGCGGGCAGCTGCTCCAGGCGGCGCTGCATCGTGCGGAACGCGTCGCTGGTGCGACGGCCGCCCGCCCCTGCACGGGCGACCTCGGCCTCGAGCTCGCGAATGCGAGAGGCCGGCGAGGGATGCGTCGAAAAGAGCGTCTCGACCGACGAGGGGTTGCGCCGCTGCTGCTGCCGCAGGATCTCGAAGAACTCGATCATGCCGCGCGCGTCGTACCCGGCGCCGCGCATGATCTGCACGCCCACCCGATCGGCCTCGCGCTCGTCGTCGCGCCCGAACTTCAGGAAGAGCCCGTTGGCGAAGAGGCCCGCGCCGATCTGCGTCGCCTGGGCGCCGCGCCCGTTGCCGAGCATCGCGCCCAGCAGCCCGAGCAGCCCGTTGGCCGCCATCGCCTTCGTCACCTGCTCCGCGGCGTGGCGTTCGGAGATGTGGGCGATCTCGTGCGCCATGACACCGGCGACCTGCGCCTCGTTCTGGGCGGCCGCGAGGACACCCCGATGCACCCAGACCGGCCCGCCGGGCAGGGCGAACGCGTTGAGGTCGGCCTGGTTGGCTACCGTGAACGAGTACGGGTACTTCGGCCCGGGCGCGCGGCGCGCGAGCGTCGATCCGAGCCGCTCGACGTAGCCGGCCACCACCGAGTCGGTCGTCCGCGGCATCTGCTGGCGCGCCTGCACCTGCGCCTCGCGTCCGAGCTCGACTTCCTGTTCGACCGATATCAGCGAGAACGCGGCGAGCGACGCGCTGCCAGCCAGCGCGAAGGCCGCGACCAGAATCGGGATTCTTCTCATCGCCTCTCTCCTGCGGCGGGCCCCGCTCACTCCTCGAGGGGAGGCGCGGCGGGCTGCGAATCGAGCCGGTGGCGGAGCAGCCGCGTGTACGCCGCGGTGTACTCCACGCCGTACAGAAAGATGACGGCGTTGACGTACACCCAGAACAGGAACACGACGACCGCGGCAATCGACCCGTGGATGAGCGTGAACCGCGAGAGATCGCGCACATACCACGAAAAGCCCGCCAGCGCGGCTTTCAGCAGGAACCCCGTCACGATCGCGCCCACCCAGACATCGCGAAACCGCACCTGGGCGTTGGGCACGAAGTAGAAGATGAGGCCCACCACCAGCATGAGAAGCAAGGTCGATGCCCACTGCGAGGCCAGCCACTGCAGGGCACCGAGGAACGACACACGGCTCGCGGCGGTCGCAAACCACGAGGTCTCCACGACCCCCTGCACACTTACGAGGACGACGGCGAGCAGCATGAGGACAGCGGCGGCCACCATCATGAGGAAGGAGACGAGCTTGTGCTTGAGGAAGCCGGGCCCTCGCTCGACGCCCCAGGCATGGTTCACCGCGCTCGCGATGGCCCCGAACACGCCGAGCGCCGCCCACATCATCAGGAGGCTCCCGGCGACGCCCAGGTGCACTCGCGACTGGCGGAAGGCATCGAGCTGGGTGGTGACGAACTCGAACTGCCGGGGGAAGTACTGGAGCACGAAGTCGAGCACCGCCGCGCGCGCCGTGTCCGAGGCCGTCGCCGACCCCAGCAGCGACAGCGCCAGCAGGAGCAGCGGAAAGAGCGACATCAGCGCGAAGTAGGCGATCGAAGAGGCGAACGTGAGGTTGTCGCTCTGAAAGAAGCCCACCAGGCCGCGCCAGAACGAGAGCACCGTGACGCGGCCGACCGTCCGCGTCCCGGCCAGCACGCGATGCCAGAGGGTGAACGAGCGTGCCGTCACGCGCGCCTCACACCCCCTCGTGCGTCGGCGGCGCCGCCTCGGCGCGCCGCCACGCCTCCTTGAACTCGCGCACGACCACCGCGGGCAGCCAGGTCGTGAGCCCGACGCGCATGAGGCGGCTGGCGAGGCGGCGCGCCGCCGGCTGGGTCACGAGCAGCGCGAGGCCGCCCAACCCGATCGCCGCGAGCACGACCATCTCGATCTGGCGCAGGCGCTCGTCGGAGAGGTCACGCGGCCCCACGAGCGCGGGGCGCTCGACCCACGCGGCGTGAGGGGACATGATGGGCGTCGACACGACACCCTCAGTGCGTCGGCCCGGCGGGGCGACGCGCGTCGCTGGCCGAGGACGCCGACTGCAGCGCGCCCTGGAACGAGTGCCACGTGTCGAGCGCGGCGGTGCTCATCTTCTCGACCGTGCCCTGCAGCTTCAGCGCCTCGTCGAGCAGCCCCTCGATCTGCGGCTGCAGCTGACGACGGAACTGCTGACCGCGGTCGGTGAAGACCAGGAAGCCGACGATGGCGCCGGCGGCGGCGCCGATGAGCGTCGCCCACATGATTCGTCCTCGATCGTCCACGGGGGTCCTCCTCCCTACAACGACACGGTGCCCTGGGCGGCGGCCGCCCGGCGTGCCACGGCGGCGCGGCTCTGGTCCTCGATCTTGTGCTTCTTCATCTTGCTGTACAGCGTCGGGCGGTAGAGCCCGAGAATCTGCGCCGCTTCCTGCTTGTTCCAGTTGGTCCGCTGGAGCGTCTGCAGAATCGTCATCCGCTCGATCTCGGCGAGCGTCCGGTTGGCCGGCAGCTCGAAGTCGTTCGCCGTGGCCGGCTCGTTCCGCACGGCCTCGGGAAGGTCGTTGACCGTGATCTCCTGCCCCTTGGCGACGAGCACGCCGCGCTCGATCACGTTCTCGAGCTCGCGCACGTTGCCCGGCCAGCGGTGCCGGATCAGAATGTGGTAGGCCGTCGGGGCGATGCCCTTCACGTTCTTCTGGTACTGCTGGCGGAACCGCTCGAGGAAGTGCTCGCACAGCAGCGGGATGTCCTCGGCGCGCTCGCGCAGCGGCGGTACCTTGAGCGTGATCGTGTTGATGCGGAAGTACAGATCCTCGCGGAGGCGTCCTTCCTTGAGCGCGGTATCGACGTCGATGTTCGTCGCGCACACCAGACGGAAGTCGACGCGCACGATGCGGTCGCTCCCAATCGGCCGGTACTCGCGCTCCTGCAGGACACGCAGCAGCTTGGTCTGCAGGTAGGCCGGCATCTCGCCGATCTCGTCGAGCAGCAGCGAGCCGCCCTCGGCCGCCTCGAACAGCCCCACCTTGTCGGTGTTGGCGCCGGTGAAGGCGCCCTTCTTGTAGCCGAACAGCTCCGACTCGATCAGGTCCTTCGGGATCGCCGCGCAGTTGATCTTGATGAACGGGCCGCGGGCGCGCTTGCTGTTGGCATGGAGGGCGTTGGCGATGACCTCCTTGCCCGTGCCGTTCTCGCCCACGATGAGGATGTTCGCCTCGCTCGGCGCGACGCTCTCGACCAGCTCGAGCAGCTCCCGCATCCGCCGGCTCCGCCCCACGATCGCCGAGAGCCGCGACGGCCCAGAGAGCTGCCGGCGGAGCTGCTCGTTCTCGGTGCGCAGCTCGCGGCGCTCGAGCGCCTTCTCGATGACCGCGACGAGCGCATCCGCCTCCATCGGCTTCTCGAGGAAGCTCGTCGCGCCCGCCTTCATGGCCTCGACCGCAGCCGCGACGCTGCCGTGGCCGGTGAGCACGACGGCCTCCACTTCGGGCGCCGCCGCCTTGAACTTGCGCACCAGCTCGATGCCGTCCACGTCCGGCAGCATGAGGTCGGTCACCACGAGATCCGGTCGCCACATCCGGAAGACCTCGTCGGCCCTGGCCCCGACCAGCGCGGTCCGGGCCTCATAGCCCTGCTGTTCGAGCACCAGCTTCAACCAGTCGCACATTGCCGGCTCGTCATCGACGGCCAGCACCCGGATACGTCCCTTGCGTGTCATGTGTTGAATCGCTCCGCGTCGAAAGCAGCGTATCACGCGGCGACAATGGCATGTCAAGTGTTTCGTTTTCAGCCATTCCGGTCTCGCCCTACCTCCCAGAGGTGGCGTCCATCACGGCGGTCTCCGGCCGCGCCTATAATGGGCGCCATGCTCGAGACGCCAACGCCGCCTCAGGTGTGCCCATGGACGTAATCGAGACCCACGTCCAGCCGGCCAGCGAGGAGTTCGCGCGAAATGCTTCGCGGATGCGGTCGCTCGTCGACGACCTGCGGGCGGCGGCGGCACGCGCCCGCGAGGGCGGTGGCCCGCGGTACCTCGAGCGGCACCGCGCGCAAGGCAAGCTGCCGGTCCGCGAGCGGATCGCGCGCCTGCTCGATCCGGAGACGCCGTTCCTCGAGTTGTCGCCGCTTGCGGCCGCTGGCATGTACGACGACGAGGCGCCCGCCGCCGGTCTTGTCACGGGGCTCGGCCGCGTCAGCGGCCGCGACGTCGTCGTCGTCGCCAACGACGCGACCGTGAAGGGCGGCACCTACTACCCCGTCACCGTCAAGAAGCACCTGCGCGCGCAGGAGATCGCGCTGCAGAACCGGCTGCCCTGTGTGTACCTGGTCGACTCGGGCGGGGCGTTCCTGCCGTTGCAGGCCGAGGTCTTCCCCGATCGCGATCACTTCGGGCGGATCTTCTTCAACCAGGCCCGGATGTCGGCCGAGCGCATCCCGCAGATTGCCGTCGTGATGGGATCGTGCACGGCGGGGGGCGCTTACGTGCCGGCGATGTCGGACGAGACCATCATCGTCAAGGGCACCGGCACCATCTTCCTCGGCGGCCCGCCGCTCGTGAAGGCGGCCACGGGCGAGGACGTGACCGCCGAGGAGCTCGGCGGCGCCGACGTGCACACACGGCTCTCGGGTGTGGCCGACTACTTCGCCGAGGACGACGACCACGCGCTGCACCTGGCGCGGACGGTCGTCTCGACGCTGCACACGACGAAGGCGCTGCCCGCCGACATGACGACGCCCGAAGAGCCCCGCTACGACCCGGCCGAGCTCTACGGCATCGTGGGCGCCGACCTGCGCCGGTCCTACGACGTGCGCGAGGTGATCGCGCGGGTCGTCGACGGCTCGCGCTTCGATGAGTTCAAGGAGCGCTACGGCACCACGCTGGTCACCGGGTTCGCCCGCCTGCACGGGTTCCTCGTCGGCATCATCGCCAACAACGGCGTGCTCTTCTCGGAGTCGGCGCTGAAGGCCACCCACTTCATCGAGCTGTGCAGCCTGCGCGGGGTGCCGCTCGTGTTCCTGCAGAACATCACGGGCTTCATCGTCGGGCGCCAGTACGAGCGCGCGGGCATCGCGAAGGACGGCGCCAAGATGGTGCACGCGGTGGCGAACGCCGCGGTGCCGAAGTTCACCGTCATCATCGGCGGCTCGTTCGGCGCGGGCAATTACGGGATGTGCGGGCGCGCCTACGAGCCGCGGCTGCTGTGGATGTGGCCGAACGCGCGCATCTCGGTGATGGGCGGCGAGCAGGCGGCGGGCGTGCTCACCACGGTGAAGCGCGACCAGCTTGCGCGCGGGGGACGTCCGTTCCCGCCCGAGGAGGAGGCCGCCATCCGGGACCCCATCCTCGCGAAGTACGAACACGAGGGCTCGCCGTACTACTCCACGGCGCGCCTCTGGGACGACGGCATCCTCGATCCCGTCGACACGCGCGCGGCGCTGGCGTTGGGCGTGTCGGCCGCGTACAACGCCCCCTTCCCGGCGCCGCGTTTCGGCGTCTTCCGCATGTAGCCGTGGCCGAGACGCGCTTCCGCCATCTCGACGTTCGCCGCGAGGACGCGGTCGAATATCTCACCCTCAACCGGCCCGAGGTCCGCAACGCCTTCAACGCGGAGCTCATCGCCGAACTCACCGCGTGGGCGGCCGCGGCGCGGGAGGACGCCGGCCTGCGCGCCGTCGTGCTCGGCGGCGCGGGCGCGAGCTTCTGCGCGGGGGCCGACGTCGCCTGGATGGCGGGCACCGTCGCCCTCGGCGAGGCCGAGAACATCCGCGATGCCGAGGCCATGTCGCGCATGTTCGACGCCATCGACGCGCTGCCCTGCGTGGTCGTCGGCCGCGTGCACGGCGCGGCCCTCGGCGGCGGCACCGGCCTCGCGGCGGTCTGCGACGTGGTCGTCGCCTCGGCCGGGGCCGTCTTCGGCTTCACCGAGGTGCGGCTGGGAATCATCCCCGCGGTCATCTCGCCGTTTGCCGTCGCGAAGATCGGAGTCTCGGCCGCGCGCGAGCTGTTCCTGACCGGCGCGCGCCTCACGGCCGATCGCGCGCGCGAACTGGGACTGGTCCACCACGTCGTGAAGGACGACGACCTCGACGCCACGGTGGACGCCATCGTCAAGGACGTGCTCGCCTCGGCGCCGGGCGCCATCGCGCGGGCCAAGGCGCTCATCCGCGAGGTGGCCTGGCACACGCCGGGCCCGGTGCGCGAGCTGACGGCCCGCGCCATCGCGGCGCAGCGCGTCTCGCCCGAAGGCCAGGCCGGCCTGCGGGCCTTCCTCGAGAAGGGCCTCCCGCCGTGGCGGAGCTGATGCGGCGCGTGCTCGTGGCCAATCGCGGCGAGATCGCGGTGCGGATTGCCCGCGCCTGCCGCGAGCTGGGGATCGAGACGGTCGCGGTGTACTCGGACGCCGATGCCGCGGCGCCGCACGTGCTCCGCGCCGACGCCGCGGAGCGGCTCGGTCCGGCGCCCGCGGCCGAGAGCTACCTCGACGTCGCCCGCCTCCTCGACGCCGCGCGCCGCAGCGGCGCCGACGCCGTGCACCCCGGCTACGGCTTCCTCGCCGAGAACGCGGGCTTCGCCCACGCGTGCCGCGAGGCGGGGCTGACCTTCATCGGGCCGGGCGCCGACGCCATCCGCACCATGGGCGACAAGGTCGCGGCCCGCCGCTTGATGGCGGCCGCCGGCGTGCCGGTCGTCCCCGGCGTCGAGCCGGCCGATCAGTCGGAGGAGGGCCTGCGCGCGGCGGCTCGCGAGGTCGGCTTCCCGCTGCTCGTGAAGGCGGCGGCGGGCGGAGGCGGCAAGGGCATGCGCGCGGTGCACGAGGCGGCCGCGTTCGACGAGGCCGTGGCGGCGGCGCGGCGCGAAGCCACGGCCGCCTTCGGCGACGGCCGGCTGTATCTCGAGCGCCTCGTCGAACGGCCCCGTCACATCGAAGTGCAGGTGGCCGCCGACGGCACGGGCGCGACCGTTCACCTTTTCGAACGCGAGTGCTCGCTGCAGCGCCGGCACCAGAAGGTCATCGAGGAGAGTCCGTCTCCGGTGGTGGACGCCCGGCTGCGCACCGCCCTCGGCGAGGCCGCCGTCAGGGCTGCGGAGGCCGTCGGCTATCTGAATGTCGGCACCATCGAGTTCCTCGTCGAGGGCGAAGGCGAGGCGGCACGCTTCTACTTCCTCGAGATGAACACGCGGCTCCAGGTGGAGCACCCGGTCACGGAGCTCGTGACGGGCGTCGACCTGGTGCACCTGCAGCTGCGGCTCGCCGCGGGACGGCCGCTGCCGTTCGGCCAGGCCGCGCTGCTGCAACGAGGCCACGCCATCGAGGGTCGCGTCTACGCGGAGGACCCGGACCAGGGCTTCCTGCCGCAGGCGGGGCGCATCCTCCTCTATCGAGAGCCGCACGGCCCCGGCATTCGCGTCGACGCCGGCGTCGTCGAGGGCAGCGAGGTCACGGTGCACTACGATCCGCTGCTCGCCAAGCTCATCGTCCACGCGGAGACGCGCGCGGCCGCCATCGCGCGGTTCGATCGCGCGCTGGCCGACTTCGCGGTGCTCGGCATCAGGACGAACCTGCCGTTCCTGCGCCGCCTCGTCGCCGACCCCGCGTTCGCCTCGGCCCGGTTCGACACCGGGTATCTGGACCGCGCGCTCGAGACGCTCACGGCCCTCGCGGCCGACGAGGCCAGGCTCGAGCCGTGGGCGGTCGCCGCGGCCGCCTCGGTCGTGGGTGCCGGCGCTGCCGGCGCCGCGGTGAGCGGGACCGCCGCGCGGGCCGCGCCCGACCCGTGGGCGACACTCGGCCCGTGGAGGCTGACATGACGGCGCGCCGCGCGCTCACCGCCACCTCCGGCGACCGCACCTACCAGGTGGACGTCTCGCCCGACGGGAGGGTCGTCGTGGCGCCCGCCGCGGGCGCCACCTTCGAGGCCGTCGTGCACTACGCCGGCCACGGCCGCACGACGGTCGCGACCGACGGGCGCACGCGCCTCGCGCACGTCGTCGACGACGGCACGACGCGATGGGTGTGGATCGAGGGACACGTCTTCGAGATCGCCGTGGAGGCGCGCACGGGCGCGCGGCCCCGCGCCCGCAGCGCCGCCGGCGATCGCCTCGCGGCGCCCATGCCCGCCACGGTCGTGACCGTGCCGGCGCAGGCCGGGCAGCGCGTCGCGCGCGGCGAGACGCTCGTCGTGCTGGAAGCGATGAAGATGGAACTTCCGCTCCGCGCGCCCCATGCCGGCCTCGTGCGCGCCGTGCACTGCCGCGAGGGCGAACTCGTGCAGCCGGGCGTCACGCTGGTGGACCTCGAGCCCGACGGGGGCGCGCCGTGAGACGGCCGCACTGGCCGCAGCGCGTCACCGTCGTCGAGGTGGGCCCGCGCGACGGGCTGCAGAACGAGCCGGTCTACGTCCCGACGGCCGACAAGATCCGCTTCGTCGACGCGCTCGCGGCCGCCGGTCTTCCCGTGGTCGAGGTCACCTCGTTCGTGAATCCGCGGCGCGTGCCGCAGATGGCCGACGCCGGCGCGGTGATCGCCGGCATCGCGCGCCGCCCTGGCGTGCGGTACAGCGCGCTCGTGCCCAACCAGCGCGGGCTCGACGCCGCGCTCACCGCCGGCCTCGACGAGGTCGCCATCTTCGCGGCGGCCTCCGACACCTTCTCGATGCGCAACATCGGGCAGGACGTCGAGGCGTCGCTCGCCACGTACGCGGCGGTGTGCCGCCGCGCCGACGAGCACGCGCTGCGCGTGCGCGCCTACGTCTCGACGGCGTTCGGCTGCCCGTTCGAGGGCGAGGTCGATCCGCGGCGGGTCGCGGAAGTGGCGGCCCGGCTGATCGAGATGGGCGCCTTCGAGGTGTCAGTGAGCGACACCATCGGCATCGCGCACCCGGGGCAGGTCGGGCCAGTGATCGACGCGGTAGCTGCGCGCGTCGATCGCGGGCGGATCGCGCTGCACTTCCACGACACGCGCGGCACGGCGCTCGCCAACGTGCTCGTGGGGCTCGAGGCGGGCATCGCCGTCTTCGATGCGTCGGCTGGCGGGCTCGGCGGCTGCCCCTTTGCGCCCGGCGCGACGGGCAACCTCGCGACGGAGGATCTCCTCTACATGCTCCACGGCCTCGGCATCGACACGGGCGTCTCGCTCGCGGCCGTCGTCGACGCGTCGCTCGCCATCGAGCCCCTCGTCGGGCATCCTCTCTCGTCGCGGTACACGCAGGCCGTCAAGGCGACGCGGGCGACGTCCGCGTCCTGAGGGCCTCGCCCAGCACACTCGCGCGCTCGGCTGCCACATGCGTCGGGCAGCGCACGCGGTGCGTCTGCCCCTTGAACGTCAGCAGGAGGTCGCGGCCTTCGAGACGGCAGCCGGCGACCGCACTCCATGGCGCCTGCAGCAGCGGCGTGCCGACGAGCACGACGCGGCGGCTCGTCACGAGAAGCGTCGCCGGGCGTTCGCGGCTCGCGCCGACGACAGCCACTGCCGCGATCTCGTGGCACTGGTCGTCGCCGGCGGCCTTGTGCTGTGTCCGCACCACGGGCCAGTCGCCGAGGGCCAGGCGCTCCCCGAGTTCGAGGGCCTCGAGGCGCGCCTGCAGACGCTCGACCTCGAGTTCGACGTCCTCCGGAACGGAGAGCCGCGTTGCCCGGGCGATGGCCTCGCGCAGCACCTCCGGCGTCCCGGTCGAGAGCCACGCGTCGACCGACTGCCGGAACGCGTCGAGATCGTCACCGCCCTGGCGGGCCCGTTCCGCCCGCCGGAATAACTGCCGCCAGCCGCTCATCGCCCCACGAACCTGTGAAAGAATGGGTGCACAGCCTGCTCATTAGAACACGCCATGCCCGACGCACCCCGCCGGACCCTGTCACAGCCTTCGCCGCCGTCACTCGTCACGCGTGCCCTGGCGCTCGTCGAGCGGGTCGGCAACGCCCTGCCACATCCCGCGACGCTCTTCCTGCTCGCGGCGCTCCTCGTGGTGCTCGTCTCGGGCCTCGCGGGAGCCATGGGCCTCAGCGTGGTGCACCCTGCCACGGGTGAACGCGTCGCCGCGGTGAGCCTCCTCACCGTCGACGGCCTGCACCTGATTCTGACGCGCATGGTGACCAACTTCACGAGCTTCGCGCCGCTCGGCACGGTGCTCGTCGCGATGCTGGGCATCGCCGTCGCCGAGGGCTCCGGCCTCATCAGCGCCGCGCTCAAGCTGCTCGTGCTCTCCGCGCCGCGCCGGCTCCTCACCTTCGCGGTGGTCTTCGCGGGCATCATGTCGAACACCGGCGGCGAGGTCGGCTACGTGCTGCTGCTGCCGCTGTCGGCGCTGGTCTTCCAGGCCATCGGCCGGCATCCCATCGTGGGCCTCGCGGCGGCCTTCGCGGGCGTCTCGGGCGGCTACAGCGCGAACCTGCTGCTCGGCACCATCGACCCGCTGCTTGCCGGGCTCACCGAGGAGGCCGCGCACATCGTCGACGCCGCGTACCGGGTGAACCCCGCGTGCAACTACTACTTCATGGCCGCGTCCACCTTCGTCATCGCCATCGCCGGCACGCTGGTGACCGAGATGGTGACGGCGCCGCGCTTCGGCGAGTGGCGAGGCGGGTCGGAGGCGTCCGACATCGAGCCGCTCACGCCCGCAGAACGGCGCGGGCTCTGGTTCGGCGCGGGGGCGATTGCGCTCTTCTCGCTGGTTCTCCTCTGGGGCACCGTGCCGGGCGACGGCTTCCTGCGCGATCCCGAAACCGGCGACCTCCTGCACTCGCCGTTCATGACGAGCATCGTCTCGCTCATCTTCTTCGGGGGTGTCTTCGCGGGGCTCGCCTACGGCATCGGCGCGCGCACCGTGGGATCCGACAGCGACGTGGTGCGGGCCATGTCGAAGTCCATGGAGACGCTGGGCGGGTATTTGGTGCTCGTGTTCTTCGCCGCGCAGTTCGTCGCCTTCTTCAACTGGACGAACCTCGGGCTCATCGTCGCCGTCGAGGGCGCGGAGCTGCTGAAGGCCTCCGGGCTCGGCACCATCCCGCTCACGCTCGCGTTCGTCGCCACGGCGGCCGCCGTGAACCTGACGATGGGGAGCGCGTCGGCCAAGTGGGCGATCATGGCCCCGGTGTTCGTGCCGATGTTCATGCTCCTCGGCTACACGCCGGAGTTCACTCAGGCCGCCTATCGCGTGGGCGACAGCGTGACGAACATCATCTCGCCGATGATGTCCTACTTCGCCCTCATCGTGGCCTTCGTGCAGCGCTACGACCCGAAGGCCGGCATCGGCACGCTCATCGCGACGATGCTGCCCTACTCGGTCGCCTTCTTCGCCGTGTGGAGCCTGATGCTCGTCGCGTGGATTCTCGGAGGGCTGCCGCTCGGCCCGGGGGCCGAGGTGTTCCTGCCGCAGCCGGCCGAGTAGGCCGGCGCGGCAGGCTCGCGGCGTTCAGCGCGACCACTGGAACTCGACGCTCACGCCGGCCAGGAAAGTGCGCGGCGCGAGCCACACCTGGAACTCGCCGGGAATGGGCTCGCCCGCCGCGTTCCGCCGGAAGATGTCGCGCGTGTCGAACAGGTTGTCGACCTGGGCGAAGACACTCACCGGCGTCCCGCCCCCGAACACCACGCGCTTGGCGGCGCGCAGCGACGAGGTGGCGTAGCCCGGCGCCGAGGTGCCGTCGCTGAACGTGATGGCGCTCTGATACTGCGTCCTGACGTTCACGCGCACACCGAGCGGGTGATGCGTCCACCCGAGCTTCGCGAACACCGCATGCCGGGGCAGGTCGCCCACGGTGCGGCCGTTCGCATCCTGCCGTTCCACGAAGGCGTAGGACACCGACGGCACGAAGCCGTAACGCAGGGGGGCCGAGAGCTGCGCATTCAGGCCGCGCGCCGTGTACTGGCGAAGGTTGCCGTAGGTGAACGGAAACCGCGCGAGGTTGAACGTGATGCCGTCCTCGACCTTCGTCCTGAACAGGTCGAGCGAGACCTGCGCGAGCGGCCCCGCATAAGCGTAGCCCGCCGTGACGCTCGTCGACCGCTCCGGCTTCAGCGCGGGGTTGCCGACGAAGGTGGGCGTCTGCAGATACAGCTCGCCGAACTGCGGGGCGCGGAATCCCTCGCCGTAGCTCACGCGCAGGCGCTGCGCGGGCGAGAGCGCGTAGACGGCCCCCACCTTCGGACTCCACTTGTCGCCGAAATCCGAGTAGCGGTCGAACCGGAATCCGCCGGTCACCGTGACGCGTGGCAGCACGGCGAACTCCTGCTGCAGCCAGGCCACGTCGAGCGTGCGCCGGGCAAAGGGACTGCCGTCGGGAAACCGCAGGCTCGCGCGATCGAGCCGCTCGCGCCGGTACTCGTAGCCCGCCTGCAGGAAGTGCTCGCGCCCGAACGCGCCGAAGGTCTGTCGCCCGGTGACGCGCAGCTCGCGGTTCGACTCCTTCCAGGGCGCCACGGGCACGACGCGCGACGGAAAGACCTGCGTCTCGCGCCGGTCATAGCGGCCGAAGCTCCCGGTCACCGACACGGACGTCGTCGCGCGCGGAGTCCACTCGAGCTCAGGCGTCACGGTGTACCGCGTGAGACCGCGACGCGAGTCGTAGACGCTCCCGAGCTGCGTCGCACCCGCGAAGAAGTAGTTGGTGATGCGGCGGTGCGAGTAGTCGCCCAGGAGCCGCACGGCGAAACGATCCGAGAGCCGCTGATCCACGTTGCCGTAGACGGTCCGGAACTCGCTCGCCGGCTGGCCGATGGTCTGCGGGTTCGAGGCCGAGAGGTCGAAGCCATCGTAGTTCCGCGCCGAGCCCGACATCGCCAGGCCGCCCTCCTGCCAGCGGTAGCCCGCCTGGCTGGTGACGCGCACGTCGCCGTACGACCCGCCGCTGAGCGACGCGCCGCCCGCCAGGCCCGGCGCCGTCGCCCGCCGCGTGATGATGTTCACCACGCCGCCGAGGGCGTCCGACCCGTAGAGCGCCGAGCCCGCGCCCTTCACGACCTCGACACGCTCGACACCGGCCAGGTCGATCTCCTCGAGGTTCAGGTTGCCGTTAGCGTCCTTCCCGAGATACCGCCGGCCGTCGAGCAGGACGAGCACGCCCGAATTCGGGATGCCGTTGATCGACACGTGCCCCTGGCCGCCGCCGGCGTTCACCTGGACCCCCGCGCCCGCCTGCTCGACGAGCAGATCCTTCGCGGTGCGCGCGCCGGTGTCCTCGATCTGCGCCTTGTCGAAGAGCGCCATGGGTTCGGGCACGTCGAGCAGCAGTTCCTCGCGCCGGTTGGCCGTGGTCACCGTCACGGTCGTCGAGAACTGGAGCATCGACAGCACCACGTCGACGCGCGCCGGCGCCGCGGCGGCAACCTCGACGCCCGAGACCGTCGCGTCGGCAAAGCCGGAGAGCGACGCCGTCACGGTGTAGCGTCCCGGGGACAGGCCTTCGAACACCGCCTCGCCCGTCGCGCCGCTCACCGACGCGTGGTTCGTCCCGCCGGGCTCGCGCACCACGACCGTGGCGCCCGGGACGACACCGCCGCTGTCTCTGACGGTGACGATGAGCGAGGCGGCGGACCCGGCGGCGGGCAGGGCCGCGATGAATACCAGAAGCAGGAGCAGCACCAGGCGCGGAGTGCGCGACCAGGTGCGCCCCGCTCGTGCGAGACGAAGAGGGACACACACGGGGGCGGACATTTGGGGGACCTCGCAACCACAGGATGCCGCACCACGCGACGCTCGACGAGCGCGGCGGGCCGCATCGTCTCTAGATTGCCACGGACCGGACCAGCCGCGTGACGGAATGACACGGTGGCAGCACGTCGGGCGCCGGCATGTGCTATCGCAGACCTGACCCCGCCGCATGTGCTATCGCAGACCTGACCCCGCCGCCCCGCGTAGCCCCTGCAGGAACATCTCGACGGCCACGGCCACCAGCACCATCCCCATCAGCCGCTCCATCGCGATGAGCCCGCGCGGGCCGAGCAGCCGGCTCAGGCGGCTGCCGAGCAGCAGGATGACGGCGCCGGCGGCCCAGGCCACGGTGAGCGCCACGAGCCACTCGGGCCAGCGGCCCGGCTCGCGGCTCATGAGCAGGAGCACGGTCGCGAGCGTCGAGGGCCCGGCCACATACGGGATGGCGAGCGGCACGATGAACGGTTCGCCATCCAGCGTCTCGTTGAGCGGACGCTCGGTCGAGGGGAACACCATCCGCAGCGCGATGAGGAACAGCACGATGCCGCCGGCGATCGTCAGCGCCTGCTGGGAGATGTGGAGGAATCCCAGCAGGAACGGCCCGGTGAACAGGAACGCCGCGAGCAGCACGTAGGCGATGACCAGTTCGCGGGCCACCACACGGAGCTGGCGCGCGGACGGCACCGACTGGAGCGCCGACAGGAACAGCGGCAGGTTCCCGAGCGGGTCCATGACCAGGAACAGCAGGATGGCGGCAGAGGCGGTGGTCATGGGAGGGACTGGACGCGTGCCGGCAGTGGGCACTCGGCGCTCGGCACGGGCCCCCGACACCGGCACTGACGCTCGGCTCGGGATTCCGGCTCGGGTGTGCCGTCAGTCTACCGCGGCACGCGGCCCCGCCACTGCAGCCACCAGCGCATGCACCGGTGTCCGACGTCGACCGGCTCGCAGAACATCAACGGGCAGCCGCCGACGATGGGCTCGATGCCATGGGCGCGGCAGACGGCAACGGCCTCGGGCGAGACACTGCCGGTGCCGAAGGAGCGATGGAACCAGATGCGGCCCACGCCGGCCTTGGCGCACTGATTGACGACGTCGACCGCCACGCGCGGATGGGCGGCGAAGACGAGCCCGTCGATCTCGCCGGGCACCGACGTGATGTCGGGATAGACGGTCCGGCCTTCGACCTCGGTCGCGTTCGGATTGATGGCGACCACCTCGTAGCCCGCCGCTTCGAGCTTCCTGAGGATGGCGTTGGCAGCGTTGGCGGGGTTGCGCGAGACGCCGGCCACGGCGATGCGGCGCCCGCGAAGGAACTGGCCCACCAGGTCGGGCGTGGTCATGGCACGGTCTCACGTGGGGGGCGAGACGGAGACAGGGTAGCACGGTGGA
>JAHDVQ010000307.1 GCA_023384595.1 Vicinamibacteraceae bacterium
GTCCTGTCGAAGTGCGCGAGGATCGCGTCGGCCGCGCGGCTGCCCACCGTCGCCACGAGGTCTTCCCGTGAGGCCCGGCGCACACCGGCGACGCTGCCGAATCGGGTGAGCAACGCCTTGCGGCGGCGCGGCCCCACGCCCGGAACGGCGTCGAGCTCCGAGCGGAGATCCCGCATGGCGCGCGCCCGGCGGTGGAAGGTCACCGCGAAGCGGTGCGCCTCGTCGCGGATACGCTGCACGAGGTGCAGCGCCGGCGAGTGCTCCGCGAGCGCGACCGGCTCCTCGCGGTCACGCAGGAACAGCAGCTCCTCCTTCTTGGCCAGGCCCACGGCGACGAGGCGCTCCTGGCCCACCTCGCGCAGGGCATCGTACGCCGCCGAGAGCTGTCCGGGGCCGCCGTCGATGATGATGAGGTCTGGCGCGACCGTCCCCTCGTCGCCGAGCCGCCGGTACCGGCGCGCCACGACCTCGCGCATCGACGCGAAGTCGTCGGGGTGTCCCCCGCCGACGGCGACCGAACGCACGCGGAACTTGCGGTACTCGCTCCGCCGCATGCGGCCGTCCACACAGACCACCATCGACGCGACGGTCTCGCTCCCCTGGATCGTGGAGATGTCGAAGCACTCGATGCGCCGCGGGAGCGTCGGCAGGCCCAGCGTCACACGCAGCATGTCGAGCGCGTCGTAGTGCGCGGTCCCCAGGTCGTTGAAGCGCGTGTCGTACGCCATGGTGGCATTGCGCATCGCGAGGTCGAGCAGGCCACGCTTCTCGCCCCGCCTCGGCACGACCAGGCGCACGCGCCGGCCCGCGCGCTCCGAGAGCCAAGCCTCGATGGCCTCGGCATCCTCGAGATCCACGGGGACGTGCACTTCGGGCGGCGGCGGCTGGTCGTCGTAGAACTGCACGACGGCGGCCTCGACGACTTCGGCCTCCGTGGCGGCACCGGAATCGCCGGCCAGCTCGACACGATCCACCACCCGGCCGCGCCGCACCTGGAAGACCAGCACCAGAGTGCCCTGCCCTCCCATCTTCACCCCGAACGCATCCCGATCGCCGAGCGCCGTCGTCGTGATCTTCTGTTGACGATCGCGGAGCGTTTCGATGGTGCGAACGGCGTCGCGCCAGTGCGCCGCCTGCTCGTAGTGCTCGGTGGCGGCCGCGGCGGCCATCCGCGCGCGCAGATCCTCGATGAGCTCGTCGTTCTTGCCGAGCAGGAACAGGCGCGTGTCCTCCACCGCCCGCGCGTACTCCTCGGCCGAGCAGATCGTGTCGACGCAGGGCGCGAGGCATCGGCCGATGTCGTACTCGAGGCACGGCCGCCCGCGCTTGCCCGTGATGATCTCGTTGCAGGACCGGATGCCGAACACCCGGTGCGCGATCCCCATCGTCTTGCGCGCGAGCGAGGCGGGCATGAACGGCCCGGCGTAGACGTCGCCATCGCGCTCGACGCGGCGCGCGACGACGACCTTGGGCGTCGCCTCGGAGGTCGTGAGCCTGATGTAGGGATAGTTCTTGTCGTCGCGCAGCAGCACGTTGTAACGGGGCGAGCGCTGCTTGATGAGGTTGTTCTCGAGCGCCAGCGCCTCGACGACCGAGTCGGTGACGATGAACTCGAGGCGGTCGATCTCGTCGAGCAAGGCGTCGGTGCGGGGGCTCGTGCCGTACGCGCCCAGGTAGCTGCGCACGCGGGCCCGCAGCGAGCGGGCCTTGCCCACGTAGATGGTCTCGCCCGCCCGGTTGAAGTAGAGGTACACCCCGGGCTGCTCGGGAAGCCGTGCGATCTGGGGTTTCAGGGAAGAGATGGACACTTCAGGTACTGACGATGGCAGGCTACGGGCTCCAGGCTACGGGCTGCAGGCCTTCTCGGGGCCCCGGGCTGGCCCCGGGCTGGCCCCGGGCCCGGGCAGGGCCCATAGCCCAGAGCCCGTAGCCTAGAGCCTGTTTTTGGGGGCTCCGGGGGCTTTGTGTCACAATGACGCGGTTTTTCGCGCGGCCCGGCCGCCGCCGCCCGGCATCTCCGCTATGACCTTCACCGGCTTCATCGGCGCCGCCTGCATGTTTCCGCTGCGCCTCATCATCAACACGTGCATCGCGTTGAAGATCCACCCCAATGTTCTCACGTTCGTCGGGGTGCTCATCAACGTGGCCGCGGCCTGGGCTCTGGCGCTCGGACGGTTCACGCTGGCCGGCGTCATCATGGTGGTCGCCAACATCTTCGACTTCATCGACGGCAAGGTCGCCCGCGAGCGGCACATCGAGACCGAGTTCGGTGGGTTCTGGGATTCGGTCCTCGACCGCTTCTCGGACATCTCGCTCTTCCTCGGCCTGGTCTACCTCTACTCTCAGCTCGGCCGCACCGACTACGTGATGGTGACCTCGCTGGCCATGATGTTCTCGGTGCTCACCAGCTACACCCGCGCGCGCGCCGAGTCGCTCATCGAAAAGTGCAAGGTCGGCTTCATGGAGCGGCCCGAGCGCATCGTTTTGTTCATGATCGGGGCCTTCACCAACCGGATGGCCGCCGTGCTGTGGGTGGTCCTGGTGCTGTCGGTGGCCACCGTGTTCGCCCGCATGCTCTACACCTGGCGCGTGCTCGACGCCCGCGCGGCGAAGGCAGCGTGATGCAGATCCTCCTCGCCCCGTTCCGGGCCATCTGGACCGCGATCTACTGGACGCACGACCGCGCGACCTGGCAGTACGACCTGATGGTCATCGCCATTCTGGCGTTCGTCTGGCTCACCCCGCCCGACTGGATCGGCGACCCGATGGCGCACGGGATGGGCATCCTCGGCTGGCTCATCGGGAACTGACGCAGACGGGTAACCGGTGACCGGCGACCGGCCTTCTCCGAGGCCCGAGGCCGGTGCCGAGTGCCCGTGCTCAGTGCCGAGGGCCCAGTGCCCAGTGCCGAGTGCC
>JAHDVQ010000051.1:0-4251 GCA_023384595.1 Vicinamibacteraceae bacterium
ATTCCCGCCACATGCGCCTCGCGCACGAATCCAGGCTCGCCGTCCTCGCGCTCATCGGGGCCGCCCCCGCGGTCGTGACGGCGCTCGCCGTTCTCTGGACGGGGGACTTCACGCCCAAGGTGCAGTGGACGCTCAGCGTCCTCATCCTCGTCGTGCTCGTCGGCGCCATCGCGGCCATCAGGGAGCGCGTCGCCGGTCCGCTCCACACGCTGGCCAACCTCCTGGCGGCCCTGCGGGAAGGCGACTTCTCCATCCGCGCCCGCCTCGCCCGCGGCGACGACCCGCTCGACGACGTGATGCGCGAGGTGAACGCGCTCACGGAGCTGCTGCAGGGACAGCGCCTCGACGCGCTCGACGCCACCGGGCTCCTTCACAAGGTGATGGAAGAAATCGACGTGGCCGTCTTCGCCTTCGACGGCCACGAGCGCCTGCAGCTCGCCAACCGCGCCGCCACGCGCCTCATCGGCCAGCCCATCGAGCGGCTCCTCGGCCGCCGCGCCGATGAACTCGGCGTCGGCGACTGCCTGACGGCCGGGCACCTCTCGACGCTGCCGCTCGCCTTTCCCGGCGGCACCGGACGATGGCAGGTCCGCATCCGCAGCTTCCGTCAGCACGGGCTGCCGCACCAGCTCATGGTGCTCACCGACGTCAGCCAGCCGCTGCGCGAGGAGGAGCGCCGCGCCTGGCAGCGCCTCATCCGCGTCCTCGGCCACGAGTTGAACAACTCGCTCGCGCCCATCAAGTCCATCGCCGGCAGCCTCGAGGCGTTGCTGCGCCTCGATCCGCGTCCCAGCGACTGGGAAGACGACGTGCGGCGCGGGCTGTCGGTGGTGGGCGCGCGCGCCGAGTCGTTGAGCCGTTTCATGGCGAGCTACGCGCGGCTGGCGAAGCTTCCACCGCCGTCTCCGGTTCCGGTCGAGGTGGGTCCGTTCCTCGCGCGTGTCGCCGCCCTCGAGACGCGGCGCCCCGTCGAGGTCGTGCCCGGCCCACCACTCACGGTCCACGCCGATGCCGACCAGCTCGAGCAGTTGCTGATCAATCTGCTGCGCAACGCCGTCGATGCGGCGGGCGAGACCGAGGGCGGCGTCCGGGCCGGGTGGGGGCGCACGATGCTGCCCGCGCCCGCCGTCGAGATCTGGGTCGAGGACGAGGGACCGGGGCTTTCGAACCCCGCGAACCTGTTCGTCCCTTTCTTCACCACCAAGCCTGCCGGCACGGGCATCGGCCTCGTTCTCTGCCGGCAGATTGCCGAGGCCCATGGGGGAACCGTCGCCCTCGAGAACCGCCGCGATGTGCGAGGTTGTCGGGCCGTGCTACGGTTGCCCTTGTGACCTCGCGCGACTCCGACCCCCTCTCGCCCGAACGCGACGCGCCTCCCGCCACGCCATCGCCCACCGAAACCGGCGCCGGCGACGGCCCCGCGGGCGTCCGGGCCGAGGTCAGCGGCATTGTCCAGGGCGTCGGGTTCAGGCCGTGGGTGTACCGCCTGGCCGTCGAGCACGGTCTGGGCGGACGAATCTGGAACCACAGTGCCGGCGTCACCATCGAGGTCTGGGGCCGCGGTCCGGCGCTCACGGCCTTCCTGGACGCCCTCCGGCACACGCCGCCGCCAGCGGCGCGGATCGAGCACATCGCGCTCAGTCCGCTGCCCCCCGACCGACCGATGACGGGCACGTTTGCGATCGTCGAGAGCGAGGCGGACGCCGACCGGCGCGTGTCGATTCCGCCGGACCTCGCGCTGTGCGACGACTGCCGGCGCGAGGTGTTCGACCCGCAGGACCGGCGGTACCAGTACGCGTTCACCAACTGCACCAACTGCGGGCCGCGGTTCACGATCGTGCGCGACGTTCCGTACGACCGCGCGCGCACCACGATGGCGGCCTTCGAGCTGTGCGACGACTGCCGGCGCGAGTATCAGGCGCCGGGCGACCGGCGGTTCCACGCCGAGCCGAATGCCTGCGGCGTGTGCGGCCCCCGGCTCTCGGTGCTCGGAGGCAACGGCGAGCGCCTGGAGGTCATCGATCCGGTCGAGATGGCGACGCGGGCGATCGCGGCGGGCCTCATTGTCGCCATCAAGGGTCTCGGCGGGTTCCACCTGGCCTGCGACGCGACGAACGGCCGCGTGGTGGCCCGGCTTCGGGAGCGCAAGCAGCGCGACGAGAAGCCCTTTGCCGTCATGGTGGCCTCGCTCGACGAGGCGCGGCGCGTGGCGAGGCTCGAGGCGCCCGACATCGCCATGCTGACGGGGCCCGAGCGGCCGATCGTGCTCGTCGAGCGGCGGCGCGCGAGCGGCATCGCCGCCAACGTGGCCCCCCGTAACCGGCTCCTCGGCCTCATGCTTCCCTACACGCCGCTGCACGCCATGCTCACGGCTCGCGCGGGGATGCCCATCGTGCTCACCTCGGCCAACCCGTCGGACGAGCCCCTGGCGTACGCGAACGACGAGGCCGTCGAGCGTCTGGCGGGCATCGCTGATCTCTTCCTGGTGCACGATCGCGACATCGTGGCGCCCTGCGACGATTCGGTCGTGCGCACGCTCGCCGGACGCCCCACGTGGCTCCGGCGCGCGCGGGGGGCGGTGCCGCGGCCGATCCGGCTGCGGCTCGACGCACCGCGGCCCATCCTCGCCACCGGGGCGCTCCTCAAGAACACGTTCTGCCTCGTGCAGGGGCGCGAGGCCTGGATGGGGCCCCACATCGGGGACCTCGACAACCTGGCGACGCACCGCTTCTTCCACGAGTCGGTCGCGCGGCTCTCGCGGTTTCTCGACATCACGCCGGCCGTCGTCGCGCACGATCTCCACCCGGAGTACGCCTCGACGGCCTACGCCCGAAGCCTCGAGGGCGTCGTGCGCATCGGCGTGCAGCACCACCACGCGCACGTGGCCGCCGTCATGGCCGAGCATCACCTCGAAGGCCCCGTGCTGGGGCTTGCGTGGGACGGCACGGGATACGGCCCCGATGGCACCGCCTGGGGCGGTGAGCTCCTGCAGGCCGATCTCGCCGGCTTCGAGCGGCTCGCGACCTTCCGCCCGATCCGGCTCGCCGGAGGCGACCGCGCGGTGAGCGAGGTCTGGCGGGCGGCGCTCGCGCTGGTCCTCGACGCCTTCGGCGATGGACAGCCGCCGCTCGACCGGCGGCCGTTCCAGCAACGGAGACGCCGCGAAGTGCGCGTGGTCGCCGACCTCGTCACCCGGGGCATCCAGGCGCCCCTCGCGCACGGTGTGGGACGCTACTTCGATGCCATCGGGGCGCTGGTGCTGGGCCTGGATCGTGCCGCCTTCGAGGGACAGGTGGCGCTGGCCCTCGATCTCGCGGCGGCCCGCGGTTCGCACGGCCGCTACCCGTTCTCGATCGACACCGGCGTCGCTCCCTGGCAGGTGGATCTTCGCGAGACGACGCGGGCCGTGGTCGTGGACCTGATTCGGCGGCGCGGGGCTCCGGTCATCGCCGCCCGCTTCCACGACACGCTGGTGGCCGCCGCCGCGGCGCTCGTGCGCCGCGCCATCGAGGAGCGCGGTCCGCTGCCCGTGGTGCTCTCCGGGGGCTGTTTCCAGAACGCCCGCCTCACCGAGGGCGTCGTGCGGGCGCTCGAGCCCCTCGTCCCGGTCTACGTGCATCGGCGCGTGCCCCCCGGCGACGGGGGGCTGGCCCTCGGGCAGGCGGCGGTGGCCGCCTCGTCTGCTATCCTCTCCGCATGCATCCGTGGCACGACATCTACGTCGACGATCACCTCATAGCCAAGGCCTTCCCCGTCGTCATCGAAGTCCCGATGGGCAGCAAGAACAAGTACGAGCTCGACAAGGAGTCGGGCTTGATGCGGCTCGATCGGGTGCTCTACTCGGCCGTGTACTACCCCGCCAACTACGGCTTCATCCCCCGCACGTTCTGTGATGACGGCGACCCGCTCGACGCGCTGGTGCTCGGGCAGGAGCCGGTGCACCCGGCCACCGTCGTGCAGGCGCGCGCCATCGGCGTGATGCGGATGCGCGACGAGAAGGGCATCGACGACAAGATCCTGGCGGTGAGCGTGCTCGATCCCGCTGTGGCCGACTACACGTCGCACACGCAGCTTCCCCAGCACCAGTTGCGCGAGATCAAACGGTTCTTCGAGGACTACAAGCAGCTCGAGAACAAGCAGGTCGTCGTCGAGGACTTCATGGGGCCGGAGGAAGCGGTGGGGATCCTCCAGGACGCGCTGGACCTGTACCGGCGCCTCCGCCGAGGCGAAATTCACAAATAGGCCCTGGGC
>JAHDVQ010000051.1:4351-20670 GCA_023384595.1 Vicinamibacteraceae bacterium
CTCCAGGCTCCAGGCTAATCATGAATTTCCGTACAATCATCGAGCCGTTCCGGATCAAGTCGGTCGAGGCCGTCAAGTACACCACGCGCGAGGAGCGCGAGGGGCGGCTGGCCGAGGCCGGATACAACGTGTTCCTGCTGCACGCCGAGGACGTGCTCATCGACCTGCTGACCGATTCCGGCACGGGCGCGATGTCGGCGGCGCAGTGGGGCGCCCTCATGCAGGCCGACGAGTCGTACGCGGGCAGCCGGTCGTACTACCGCTTCCGCGACGTGGTGCGCGATCTCACCGGCTTCCGCCACATCATCCCGACCCACCAGGGACGGGCCGCCGAGCGCATCTTGTTCCACACCATCCTCAAGCCGGGGATGGTCGTGCCGAACAACAACCACTTCGACACGACGCGCGCCAACATCGAGGTGGAGGAGTGCGAGGCGCGGGATCTGGTGATTGCCGAGGGCAGGGTGCCGTCGGCGGTGCACCCTTTCAAGGGGAACGTCGATCTCGACGCGCTCGAGCGCACCCTGCGGGACGACGGCGACCGCATCCCGCTGGTCATGGTGACCGTCACCAACAACTCGGGCGGGGGCCAGCCCGTCTCGCTCGAGAACCTGCGTGGCGTCCGTGCGCTCTGCGACCAGTACCGGAAGCCGCTGTTTCTCGACGCCTGCCGTTTCGCCGAGAACGCGTGGTTCATCAAGCAGCGTGAACCGGGCCAGGCGAGCCGCACGCCGAAGGCCATCGCTCAGGAGATGTTCTCGCTGGCCGACGGCTGCACCATGTCGGCCAAGAAGGATGGCATGGCGAACATCGGAGGCTTCCTCGCCATGAACGACGATGCCTGGGCCGAGGAGGCGGGCACGCTGCTCATCCTCACCGAGGGCTTCCCGACCTACGGCGGGCTGGCGGGCTACGATCTCGAGGCCATCGCGCGCGGGCTCGAGGAGGTCGTCGAGGAGCCCTATCTCCGCTACCGCATCCGATCGACCGAGTACCTCGGCGAGAAGCTGCAGGCCGGCGGCGTGCCCATCATCCAGCCGCCCGGGGGGCACGCGATCTACATCGACGCGCGCGCGCTCGTGCCGCACGTGCCGCCGCTCGAATATCCCGGCATCGCCCTGGCCAACGCGCTCTACCTCGAGGCGGGCATCCGCGGGGTCGAGATCGGGTCCGTCATGTTCGGCCTGCAGCGCGACGGCTCGGAGAAGGCCTCGGCCATGGAGCTGGTACGGCTGGCGATTCCCCGCCGCGTCTACACGCAGTCGCACATCGACTACGTGGCCGAGGCCGTGCTCGAGGTAGCCCGCCAGCGCGAGGCTCTGCGGGGCTACCGGATCGTCACGCCGCCGAGGCCCCTGCGCCACTTCACGGCCCGGTTCGAGCGGCTGGAGGGCTGAGGGGCGACCCGGTCGTCCGCCTCAATCAGCGGTTCGGGGCCTGCGGGCGTTACGACTGCCGGAATTTCGGCACCGGGGAGGGGGCTGACCTGGCTCCGCTCCTCGTCGAGCGAGCGCGCCTGGCGTTTCTGCGCCGGAATACGTGGCCATTCGTGCCGGGGCCGGCTGGCAACCGGCTTGCTCCACCTGGAGGTGCAGTCTGCGGGAGGGCCCTCCCCCCTGCCGAAAGGTAATCCTCGCGCCATGACCCTTCTCGCCCTGCTCCTCGCGGTTGCGACGCAGTCGGCCGCACCACCGCCCTCCGCGGCGCCCACCCCCACGACCGACGCCGCCCGTGTCGAGCAGAACGACACCTGCCTTTCGTGCCACGGCGAGGCGGGCCTCGAGAAGACGCTCCCGAGCGGCGAGGTGCAGTCGCTCGTCGTGAGCCACGAGACCTTCGCGAAGTCGGTCCACGGCGACAAGCTCGCGTGCACCGATTGCCACACCGACATCACCGAGGTGCCGCACGAGGCGCGGCCCTTCCGGACCAAGCGCGAGTTCAGCGTCGCCTACTACGAGGCGTGCAAGCGGTGCCACTTCGCCAACTATTCGCAGACGCTCGATTCGGCGCATGCCGCGGCGGTCGCGCGCGGCGACAAGACGGCGCCGCTCTGCGTGGATTGCCATGGCAGCCACGACATCAGCCTGCCGTCGGAACCGCGGACGAAGATCTCGCAGACCTGCTCGCGCTGCCACGCAGGCGTCTCGCAGACCTATACGGCCAGCGTGCACGGAAGCGGAATCGCCGAGGGCAACCCGGACGTGCCGACGTGTACCGACTGCCACCGGTCGCACGACGTCGCGGGACCCCACAAGGCCGGCTGGAAGAACCGGACGCCCGAGCTGTGCGCCAGCTGCCACGCCGACGAACAGCTGATGCAGAAGTACGGGCTGTCGGCCAACGTCATGAGCACCTACGTGTCGGACTTCCACGGCGTCACGGCCTCGCTGCGCGCCGGGAGTGACGACCGCAACGCCGCCGTCGTCGCGCGGTGCACCGACTGCCACGGCGTGCACGACATCGTGCGCGTCGATGCCCCCAACTCGCGGGTGCTCAAGGCGAACCTCGTGAAGACCTGCGCGCAGTGCCACGAGGACGCGAGCGAGAACTTCCCCGATGCCTGGCTCTCGCACTACGAGCCGAGCCTCCAGCGCACGCCGCTGGTGTACCTGGTGACCCTGGGCTACAAGTTCCTGATCCCGTTCATGATCGGCGGACTGCTGCTCCAGGTCATGCTGCACCTCTGGCGCGTCGTGGTGAACCGATGACCGAGCCCCTCTACCTCCAGCGCTTCACCCTGCGGCAGCGTCTCGAGCACGTGGCCGTGATGACTCTGTTCACGCTGCTCTGCGTCACGGGGCTGCCGCAGAAGTTCTACGACTACCAGATCTCCCAGTGGCTGCTCGATCTCATGGGCGGCGTCGACTCGGCGCGCTGGCTGCACCGCGCCTGCGGGCTGACGTTTGCGGCCTTCACGGCCTACCACCTCGGCACGCTCGTCTGGAGCGTGCTCAACGGCACGGCGACCTTCTCCATCGTGCCGCACCGCAAGGACTTCTCCGACGCGATCCTGCAGGTGCGCTACTACCTGGGCCTCACCGATCGGCAGCCGAAGTTCGATCGCTTCGACTACCGGCAGAAGTTCGAGTACTGGGGGCTCATCTTCGGCGCGCTCATCGTGATCTCGACCGGGCTCGTGCTGCTCTGGCCCGTGACCGTGGCGCGCTTCCTGCCGGGCGAGATCATTCCCGCCTCGAAGGTGGCGCACAGCTACGAGGGCCTGATGGCGTTTCTCGTCGTCATCGTGTGGCACATCTACAACGCGCATTTCAACCCGGACGTCTTCCCGTTCGACAAGACCATCTTCACGGGGAAGATCTCGATGGAGCGGATGCATCACGAACACCCCCTGGAGCTCGAACGGGTAGTGCCCCACTCCACGTCGGCGCCCGGCCCCAGTGGTCACTCTGCATGACCTCGCCGCGCAGCTGCTGCTGCACTCGCTGACCTCGGCCCTCGTCGTCGAGGCGCTCATCCGCCGTCTGCCCATCGCCGACCCGAGCACGAGGGTGCGCTATCGCACCCTCGTGCTCGTGCTGCCCGTGCTGCTGCTGCCGCTCGCCTGGGCGTTCCCCGAGCGCCTGTCGGTGGCCTCGTGGCATCGCATGCTCTTCTTCAGCCCGGCGTGGGACGACGTCCAGATCGCGGGCGTCGGTCTCCGCACGGCGGGGCTGGCCGTCGCGGCCGTCCTGGGCCTCGCCCTCTTCGCGCGCGATCTCGGACGCGAGGTCCACGTGTGGCGGCGCGACCACGACGCGGTGCGCCTCGGGCCCCGCGCGCCCCTCGACGACGAGAACATCCCACGGGCTGCGCGCACCATGGCCGAACGCGCCGGCACGCCCGTGCCCCTGATCTATCTGGTCGACACCCCGCACCCGGTGCTGAGCTGTCACGGAGTGTGGCGGCCGCGCATTGCCATCTCGCGGTCGCTCGCGGCCATGCTGACGCCCCCGCAGCTCGAGACGGCCATCGCGCACGAGGTGGCGCACATCGCACGGCGCGACGTGCTCACGCACTGGCTCCTGCTGGGGCTGCGCGCCGTGCAGTGGTTCAACCCCATCGCGCACCTCATCGCCCGGCGGCTCGGCCAGGAACTCGAGTGGCGCGCCGACGACGACGCGGTGAGGATGACGGGAAGCGCGGTGCCGCTCGTGAAGGCGCTCGTCGCCTCGGCGCGGGCGCGGGGCGCCGAGTTCCTCGGCCTGCTCGGACGCGGGCGCATCCACGCCGTCGAGGAGCGTTGCCGCCGTCTGCTGAATCCGCGCCCTGACGAACCGCTGCCGGCGGGCCACTATGCGTGGACCTCCGCCGCCCTGGTGGGGCTGTTGTGGTTCGTGGTGTGACCATGGTCCGGCAGATCAGATTCATCGGGATCCTGGCGACCTCGGCGCTGCTCACGGCGGGAGGACTGCGCGTCGCCGATGCCCTGCCGCCGTGGCTGCTCGGTACGCCCCGCGGCTTCGTCGTCTACGACACGCTCGCCGAGGCGACGCGCGACCTCAGGACCCGTCTCCTGGTGCCGGCGTTCTTCCCGAGCGACCTGGCGTGGCCGCCGGCGCGCATCGTCCGCGCTCCGGGGGAGGGGCGCCCGTCGCTCGTCGCCTTCACCGACCAGCGGACGGGAGCCGAGCGGCTGCTGGTGGCCCAGTGCGTCGATGGCGACTGCGAGTTCCCGCCGGAGCTCCTGGCGCCGCTCGAGAACGCGCCGGTCCGGCGTATCCTGAGTGGCGGATTCGAGGCCGATCTGGCGGTCTCCACGTCGAGCGCCTGGCGTGAAGTGAGGGGAGAACGTCTCGGCCGCCGCGTCATCGTCCGGTTCGAGGGCGACGAAACCACCTTGCTGCGCATGGCGCGGAGCCTGCACCGGGAGGGTTCGTGAGACAAGCGCACGGCGGGCGGCCCCAGCGCAGCATCCAGCGGCGCATCACGACGCTGGTCGTCGCGGCCATCCTGGGAACGACCGGCCTCGTGGCGGCGGCGTTCTGGAACGACCTGCGGGTGCTCGACCGCGAGGTGGCCACCACGCGCGGCGGCACGGCGCGCCACGTCGCGGGGCACTTCACCGAGCGCATCCAGGAGATTCAGGCCGACCTGCAGGTCGTGGCGTCGGAGCTGCGCGAGGGCGACGTCACCCCGGGGTTCGATCCGATGCCGGCCTTGCGGCGCGCCTATTTAGGATCGCGCTACGCCGACTGGTTCCTGCTGTTCGATCGCGACGGCACGCTGGTGGCGGCGGCGCCGGCGCTCGACGAGCCGCTCGCGGCGGCGGTGACGCGGGCCGCGCTCGGGGTCGTCGCCGACGGCCGTCCGCGCACGACCGACCTGCTGCGGACCGACGACGGGCCGTTCCACGCCTACGTGTTCGTCCCCATTGTCGGCTTCGACGGGCAGGTCCATCGCGTGCTCGGGGCGACGCTCACGCCCGGCCGGCGCCGGTTCGCCGCCTTCGTCGGCGCGCTCCACGCGCACGAACTGGCTCCGTTCCTGGTCATCGACAGCGCCTCGCGCGTGCTCGCGGCCACCGACCCCCAGCGCCTGCTCGACATCGCGACGGCCGCCGCACTGACCGGCACCGTCATCGCGCCCGTCGAGCAGTCGCCCTGGCGCGTGGCGGTCACCACGTCCTACGCGTCGCCGGCCCTCCAACCCGGCTGGCGGCTCTTTCTCGGACTCCCCGTGCTGGTGGGGCTCGCGTGGCTCTTCGGCTGGGGCGTCGGGCGCAGCGTGCGACGCCCGCTCGCGACGCTCTCGGCCGCCACCGACCGCGTCGGCCAGGGCGACTTCGCGACGCCCATTCCTCACGTGGGCGACGACGAGATCGGCAAGCTTGGCCGTGACTTCGATCGCATGCGTCTGGACGTCCAGGAGCTCATGGACGGCCTGACGGCGGCCAAGGCGGACCTCGAACGGCGCGTGGCCGAACGCACGCGGGAGCTGGCGGAGGCCAACGCGGCGCTGCGCGAGCGCGAACGTGTGAGGCAGGAGCTGCTGAAGAAGGTGATCCGCGCGCAGGAGGACGAGCGACGTCGCCTGGCGCGCGAGCTGCACGACGAGACGTGTCAGACGGTGACGGCGCTCGGCGTTCGCCTCGCGATGGTGTCGCAGTCGACCCCCGACCCCGTCGCTCGCGCCGAGATCGACGAGGCGCGGCAGCTCGCCTCGCACGCCGAGGAGGAGATCCGGAGGCTCATGCTCGACCTGCGCCCGTCGGTGCTCGACGATCTGGGGCTCGTGTCGGCCATCCAGTGGTATGCCGAGCGGCAGCTCGCCGCCCACGGCATCGCGGTGCGCTTCGAGCTCGGCGCCCTGCCGGCCCGGCTGGCGCCGGAGGTCGAGACGGCCCTCTTCAGGGTCACGCAGGAGGCCATCACGAACATCACCAAGCACGCGCGCGCCGAGCGCGTGCTCGTTCAGCTCGGGGTGGACGGCGATCGGCTGCGCATCGAGATCGAAGACGACGGCACGGGATTCGACGCCGGGGGCGTGCAGCCCTCGCCGGCCGACGCGCGGGGACTCGGCCTGCTCGGAATGCGGGAGCGCGTGGAGCTGCTCGGCGGCACGTTCCGCCTCGACACGGCGCCGGGCCTCGGCACCGACCTCACCATCGAAGTGCCGCTCGAGGATGCGGCAGGCGGAGATGCTCCATGAGCCGGATTCGTGTGCTCATCGCCGACGATCACGCCATCCTGCGGGAGGGGTTGCGCGCGTTGCTCAAGCTGGCCGACGACATCGAGGTGGTGGGCGAGGCGAGCGACGGCCGCGAGGCGGTGGACCGCGCGCTGGCGCTCGGGCCCGACGTGGTGCTGATGGACGTCGCCATGCCGGGGCTGGGCGGGCTCGAAGCGACGCTGGAGTTGAGGAAGCGGCTGCCGTCGGTGAAGATCCTGGTCCTCACGCAATACGAGGACCGCGAGTACATCCGGCGGTTCCTGCAGGCGGGGGTGTCGGGCTACATCCTGAAGCGCTCGGCCGGCGCCGAGCTGGCCTCGTCGATCCGCGCCGTGCAGCGCGGCGGCCTCGTCCTCGATCCCGAGGTGGCCAAGGAGGCGCTTCGGGAACCGCTACCCCAGGCGGGGCCGGCGTCCGGAAGCGCCTCGCTCTACGACACCCTGACCGACCGCGAGAAGCAGGTGCTGAAGCTCGTGGCCGACGGGCGGAGCAACAAGGAGGTGGCCGAGCTGCTCGGGATCAGCGTGAAGACCGCGATGTCGCATCGCGAGAACCTCATGGAGAAGCTCGGGGTCCACAGCCGGACCGAGTTGATCAAGTTCGCGCTGCGCGAGGGCGTCATCACCATCGAGTAGCGCGAGGCGGCGTCCGGCCCGCCTACTGCTCGCGCGTCTCGGCTTCCTTCTCGATGGCGTCGAGCCGTGCCTCGACCGACTCGTCGCTGGTCGGCTCGGCCTTCTTCGTCTTCTGCCCCTCGAAGTAGGCCGCGCCGGGGGCCATCGTCGGCGCCGTGGCGCCCAGGGCGTTCTGCCCGATGCTCTTGACGGCGGTCACCGACTTCCGCGCGATAAACTGCAGGAAGAGGGCGATCCCGATGAACGGCAGGAACATCGCGTAGGCGGCGCCCATGAGCGGGGCGAAGACGAGCATCAGCAGCGTCGGCACCCGCAGCCAGCGGCTCGACGCCTCGCCCGGCAGCACGCCGCCGGCCTTGCCGGAGAGGGTCTTCACCGCCCAGGTGTCGCGATTGACGTAGAAGCCCGCCTTGACTCGTTCGGTTCCATGATGGCGTGACATGATGTGCTCCTTGGTGCTTGGCCGGTCTCCATTGACCGTCTTCATTGTCCGGCCTGGCGCGTCCGCCAACAATCGGGCCGGATCCCGAAGGCAGTCGGTATTCGACCGGAGACGCCTCCGGAAAACACCCTAGAAGAGAAGGAATGAGACCCTAGCGATGCTGAACGAGGTGTTTGCGGGATTCCCGGGCTGGACGGGCCCCGCCATGGCCGTGGGCCTGGCCGTCGCGGCGGCCTGGATCGTGGCGCGCGTCCTGACGCGCCTGCTGCGGCTGGCGCTCCATCGCCTCGCCGGCGAGCGGGTAGAGGGCGAGATCGGTGAAGTGCTCCGCGTGCCGCTGCGGGTGGCCTTCCTCACCACCTTCCTGTTGCTGGCCGCGGTCCTCATGTTCCCGGCGCTCGAACTCGCCGGCCAGCCGACCACGCTGGGCCTCGATCGCGAGGCGCTCACCCGGTGGTTCTTCGGGTCGGGCCTGCGCATCGTCCTCATCGTGGTGCTCTCGTGGCTGCTCGTGCGCATCGTCGGCAGCATCGTCTCGCGGCTCGAGCGTGACATCAGCCGCGGTACCTCGCCCGATGCCCTCGAGCGATCGCGACGCGTGCGCACCCTGGGAAACCTCATCTACAACACCGTCGGGATCGTCTTCGGCGCCGCGGCGCTCATGATGGTGCTGCGCGAGCTGCGCGTCGACATCGTGCCGCTGCTCACGGGCGCCGGCATCCTCGGCCTCGCCGTCGGCTTCGGCGCGCAATCGCTCGTCAAGGACGTCATCAGCGGCTTCTTCCTCATCCTCGAGAACCAGGTGCGCGTCGGCGACGTGGCCAACATCAACGGCACCGGCGGCGCCGTCGAGGCCATCACGCTGCGCACCATCACGCTCCGGGACCTGAGCGGCACGGTGCACGTCTTCCCGAACGGCAGCATCGAGCGGCTCGCCAACCTCACGAAGGACTTCTCGTTCGCGGTCTTCGACATCGGGGTCGCCTACAAGGAAGACACCGACCAGGTCTTCGACGTGATGCGGCGTGTCGGCGAGGACCTGCGCGCCGACCCGATTCTGCAGACCAGCATCCTCGAACCGCTCGAGCTCCTGGGGGTCGAGGCGTTCGCCGACTCCGCGGTGGTCATCAAGGCGCGCTTCAAGACGCTGCCGCTCAAGCAGTGGGCGGTGGCGCGCGAGTTCCGGCGGAGGCTGAAGAAGGCGTTCGACGAAGCCGGCATCGAGATCCCCTTCCCGCAGGTCTCCCTGCACGTGTGCGACGACGGCCCACTGGCGGGCCGGTCGCTGGGCGAGAGGATGACCGATGAGTGAGACGACGCCCAACGCAGCCGGCCCGATCGTGCCCGCCACGCTCGAGGGCTGGCATCTGCTCCACCTGATGTTCCGCATCCGGTGGGACACGCTCCGTGATCTCGACAGGGAAGCCCGCGCCGCACTGGCCGCGGAGGCGGCGGCGGCGCTGGCGCCGCCCCCGCCGGGCGAGGGGGCGACCGTCACCGCCCGCATGCTCGGACACAAGGCCGGCCTGCTCGTGCTCTTCGCGCGGCGCGACTTCGAGGGCCTCGCCCATGCCCAGACGAACTGGGCACGGACCGGTCTGGCGCACCACCTCGAGCCGACGACGTCGTTTGTGTCGGTCGTCGAGCTGGGCATGTACGAGATGACGGCGAAGATCCACCGCGAGCTGACGGCGCGTGGCCTCGAGGCCGGCTCGGAAGCCTATGACCACGCGTTTGCCGCGGCGATGGCCGAACAGCGCGGCCGTGTCGTCTCGAGGCTCGAGGTCGCCTTCCCGCGACGCCGGCATGTCTGCTTCTACCCGATGAACAAACGCCGCGGCGAAGTGAAGAACTGGTATGCCGCACCGTTCGAGCAGCGGGCCGCGATGATGCTCGAGCACGGCCGGATCGGACGGCGCTTTGCCGGTGAGGTCACCCAGGTCATCTCTGGCGCCATCGGGCTCGACGACTGGGAGTGGGGCGTCGATCTGTTCGCCGACGACCCGGTCGTCTTCAAGAAGCTCATTTACGAGATGCGGTTCGACGAGGCGAGCGCCGAGTACGGCGAGTTCGGTCCGTTTTACGTGGGCCTGCAGTTCGACCCCGCCCGCCTCGCCTCCCTGCTCGACGGCGCGGTGCCGGAACTCTGACACGGGGTCGGGAGTATTTTCAGTTTTTGCGTACAGGCAGGGGAAACACCAGCACGCCCCGCGCGCGCAGGAGCTCGATGTGCGGCGTGGCCGCCAGCTCGCGTGTGAACCCGGGCCGCACCGACGGCAGCGCCATCAGCAACGCATCCACGACGCCGGCATCGAAGCCCGTCCCGGCCTGCTGCCACAGTTCGTCCACCGCGTCGGCCACCGAAAGGGCCCGCCGGTAGGCCCGCGCGGAGGTCATCGCGTCGAACGCGTCGGCCACCCGCACGATCCGCGCGAGCACCGGAATCGCGTCACCCGCCAGGCCGTGCGGATAGCCCAGCCCGTCGGGCCGTTCGTGATGCAATTCGACGATGGGCAGGTGCGGCGCCAGGAACGGCACCGACTTCAGGATCCGGGCGCCGGTCCGGGGATGCTCCCGGATGGCCTCCTCCTCGTCCGGCGTGAGCGCCGAGGTCTTGAGCAGGATCTCGTCGGCCACGCCGATCTTCCCGATGTCGTGGAGGAGCCCGCCGAGCCTCAGCACCTCGAGGTCGTCGTCGCCGAGCCCCATCTGGCGCCCGATGGCCACGGCGAGGTTACTCACACGCTCCGAGTGGCCGGCCGTATACGGATCGCGCGCGTCGAGCGCCACGGCCAGCGCCCGGATGGCGCCGACCGACGTCGATCGCATGCGGGCCTCGGCATCGTCCAGTGAGAGCAACAGCGAGTTGAAGGCGCCCGTGAGGGTCGCCACCTCCCGGCTGGAGCGCGAGGGCGGGAGCGGCGTGTCGAAGTTGCGCGTGGCGACGGCCCGGTGCGCCGACGAGGACAGCTCGTCGAGCGGCTTGGCGAACGAGCGCGCCAGCCACCAGCTGAGCACCGCGCCGAGCAGGAGCGCTCCCCCGCCGATTGGGGCCAGCGCCAGCCAGAAATTCGCCCTGTGCTCCGAGTCGGCGGCGACCCGCGATTCGAGCGCGACCAGGGACACGCCGTCGAGGTCGCGGTAACGCCCCACGTGGAAGCGCTCGGCGGCGAGCGTCACGCCGGCCCCGTCCCGAAGGACGCGGGGACCCATCGCTGCCAGATCGCGGGCCGGGGCCCCTTCGAGCGAGGAGGCCACCAGTTGTCCGCCCCAGAACACGGCCACGTCGGTGTGCGTGAGCAGCGCGATGCTCCGCGCATACGCGGCGTCGAGCCGCGTCTCGATCACCACCTCGCCAGCGAGTTCGCCTCGGGCGGCCCGCACGGGATAGAGCCAGATGAGCGACACGGTGTCGCGGCGGAAGATGGCCCTCGGACGGGGCGCGGCGTCTCCCGGGGCTGGCAAGCTCAGCACCGTGCCCCGTACCCAGGCCCGGGCGTTCGGCCCCTCGGCGGCCACGATGCGGCGCATCGGGTCGAGCACGAGGATCGCATCGGCGCCAATGGCGTCCACGGCATCGTGGAGTTGAGCGGCCACGGTCGCGGCTGGATCGGGCGCGTCCCCGGCAGGCATCGCCCGGCGAGCCGCCGACTCCACCGACCACGCGTCACCCTGCCGACTGCCCGCCCCAACGAGCGCAGCCAGCAGCGATGGCGCCGCCGTCAGCCGCGCGGCGACGATCTCGCGATTCTGCGCGCGCCGCTCCAACAGACGTTCGAATGCCTGGCGGCCCCTCGACAGATGATCCTCGACGCTGCGGTCGGCACGGTGCTGGGCTTCGAACAGCCACACGAGGCCCACGAGGCACACCAGCAGGGCAAACCCCGCGAAGATCGCGCCAAGCGTCCGCACGATCAGTCGCGGCGGCCTCGATCTCGCGCCTTCGTCAGCGGGATCGGTGGTGTTGTGCTGAAAACTGCCGGCGTGTCCGGACGCGAGGGGCGGACGGGTGGTCAGCACGCGTGTCGTCGACTCCGGCTCATCTATCGGATCCAGCTCGGCCGTGCATTACGGGGCGGTCCAGGGTAACCCAGAACCCGGCATTCAGTAACCGCTGGCGGGTGACGCCGGCGCCGGCGAGCCCGTCGCCTCGCGGACGATGCGGACGCCTGCGCTCGCTCCCACGCGCGTGGCGCCCGCCGCGACCATCGCCTGCAGGTCCCTGAAGTCGCGCACTCCACCGGCGGCCTTCACGCCCATGTCCTCGCCGACGACGCGGCGCATGAGGGCCACGTCCTCGACCGTGGCCCCGCCCTTGGCGAACCCCGTGGAGGTCTTCACGAAGTCGGCGCCCGCCGCCTTCGCCAGCGTGCACGCCTTGACCTTCTCCTCGTCGGTGAGGAGCGCCGCCTCGATGATCACCTTGGTGACGACGCCGGCCTCGCGGCAGACGCCGGCCACCGCCTCGATGTCGTGTTCGACCAGACGCAGGTCGCTCGACTTGAGCGCGCCCACATTGATGACCATGTCGATCTCGGTCGCCCCGTCGAAGATGGCGCGCCGCGCCTCGTACTGCTTCACGTCGGGAGTCGTGGCCCCGAGCGGAAAGCCGACGACCGAGCACACGCCCACGCGTCGCGGCCGAAGCAGCGAGGCCGCGAGGCTCACCCAGGTGGGGTTCACGCACACCGTGGCGAAGCCGAACTCGCCGGCCTCGGCGCACAGCGCCTCGATGTCGCGCCGCGTGGCGTCGGGCCGGAGCAGGGTGTGGTCGATCATCGCCGCCACTTCGCCGGCCGGCCCTCCCGAGGCATGCAGACCCAGCCGCGTCGCCCCGGCCTGGATGACTCCCCGCACGCGGTCGGGACAGCACTCGAACAACAGATTGTGGCAGCCGCAGCGTGCGAGCGACCCCTGCTGGCCGAGCGCGGCCAGCACCTCCTCGGTGACGATCTCGATCAGGCGTTGGGTGTCCATGACGTGCAACGTCGGTCGCGCCGCCGGCTAGCGTCGGCCTCTGGATGCCTCGAGGGCGGCGATCTTCGCCAGCCTCCGGATGTAGCGGGGCTCGGTCATCGGCGTCTCGACGAACACCTCGCAGATGGCGCCGGCCTCGTCGGGCGTGACGAGCGTGGCCCCGAGCGCCAGGACGTTCGCCCCGTTGTGCTGACGAGCATATCGCGCGAGCGTGGTCGTCGTGCACATCGCCGCGCGGATGCCCGCGACCTTGTTGGCCGCCATCGTCGAGCCCAGCCCCGCGCCGTCGATGACGATGCCCGCGTCGGCTTCACGGTTTACGACGGGCAGGGCGACCTCGCGGGCGATGTCCGGGTAGTCGACCGGGTCGGGCGTGTGCGTGCCGACATCGAGGACCTTGCGTCCCGTGGCCCTCAGCCGCGCGGCGAGGTAAGCCTTCAGCTCGAGCCCCGTGTGGTCCGACCCGATGGCCACGACGCGGACATCGGCGGCCGGGACGAACCGCGACGCCTCGCCGAGCACGGCCTCGCCGGCGACGACCACCGTCACCCCCCGGTCGCGAAGCGTATCGGCGGCCAGCGGCGTGACGTGCCCGCCCGGGGCCAGCAGCACCGTCGATCCGGGCGCAATGCGGACCGCGTCAGCCTCGGTGATCAGGGTGAAGGGTTCCATGTGTGCTACGCTTCCCGCCTGCGCCCGGAGCGCCGGGCGACGAGCCCGCGCCGTTCGGCCGCGTATCCGGCCCGCCGGGCCTTCATGCCGCCATGCCGCTTCACCCGATCCCCTCCGTGCTGCTCGAGACCGAACGTATCTCTGCGCGTATCCGGGAGCTCGCCGAGGCCATCGAGCGCGACTACCCGCCCGACGAGCACATCCACCTGGTGGGCGTGCTCAAGGGCGCCTTCGTGTTCATCGCCGATCTGGCCCGCCACATGACCTCGCGGGTCACGATGGACTTCATCGCCGTCTCGAGCTACGGCAAGGATACGCGCACGTCGGGGGAGGTCCGCCTGCTCAAGGACCTCGACACCGGCATCGAGGGCCGGCACGTCATTATCGTCGAAGACATCGTCGATACGGGCCTCACCCTCACCTACCTCACCGAGGTGCTGCGCGCGCGCGGCCCGAAGTCGCTGCGCACGGTCTGCCTGCTGAGCAAGCCGTCGCGCCGGCAGGTGCCCGTCGAGGTCGACTACGTCGGGTTCCAGATCGACGACCACTTCGTGGTGGGCTACGGCCTCGACTACGCCGAGATCTATCGGAACCTGCCGTACATCGGGGTGTTGCAGGACTGAGTGGAGATCCGGAGCCCGGAGCCCGGAGCCCGGAGCCTGGAGCCTGGAGCCTGTTCTATACTCCCCCCGTGCCGGTTCATCTCGTCGAACACCCCATCGTCCAGGACATCCTGCTCAAGCTGCGCGACGCCGCGACCACGCCCGACGTGTTCCGGTCGATGTCGCGACGCATCAGCCTGCTGCTCGCGGCCGAGGCCACGCGCGACCTGCCGACGCGCGCCGCGACGATTCGCACGCCGCTCGCCGAGGCGGCCGGGCGCGAGCTGGCCGCCGAGGTCGTCATCGTGCCCGTCTTGCGGGCGGGGCTGGGCATGCTCGATGCCGTGCTCGACATCGTGCCGCGCGCGCGGGTGGGCCACATCGGTCTGCAGCGCGACGAGGTCACGGCGGTCGCCTCGCAGTACTACGCCAAGTTCCCGCACAGCCTCGAAGACAAGGTGGTCTTCGTCGTCGACCCCATGCTCGCGACGGGCGGAAGCGCCGTCGCGGCCCTCGACCTGCTGCGGCGGCAGGGGGCGCGCGACATCCGCCTGCTGTGCATCGTCACGGCGCCCGAGGGCGTGGCGCTCGTCGAGGCGCATCACCCCGACGTGCGCATCTACACCCCCGTCATCGACCGCAACCTGAACGCCCAGAAGTTCATCGTGCCGGGTCTGGGCGACTTCGGCGACCGGCTCTTCGGCACGGAATAGTCCGCCCGGCGGGCTTCCCACGGGAGGTGCGTGATGACGACCAGGACCGGCCGCGATCCCCAGGGCGCCCCCCGTGAGCGTCACGAGCCGCCCGATCACCGCTGGCGAACCGCGCTCACCTCCATCGAACCCAACCGGATCCTGCTGCGGGGCTACGCGGTCGACGAGTTGATGGGCCGCGTCACCTTCGCGGAAGCCGTCTACCTGATGCTCGTCGGGGAGCTGCCGCCGCCCTCCATCGGCCGCATGATGGAGGCGCTGCTCGTGTCGTCGATCGATCACGGGTCGACGCCGCCCTCGACGCTCGCCGCGCGGAACGTGGCCACGACGGGCGCCCCGCTTCGCGCGAGCGTCGCGGCCGGGGTGCTCGCCTTCGGGCAGTATCACGGGGGCGACATCGAGTCGTGCATGAAGTTCCTCGAGAGCGGGGTGACGCGCGTGCGCGACGGCCTTACCTACGAAGAGGCCGCCTCCTGGCTGGTGGCCGAATACCGCGAGCGCGGCGAGCGCGTCCCGGGTTTCGGGCACCGCCTGCACCAGGTCGACCCGCGTGCGGCGCGCCTGTTCCAGATCGCGCTCGAGCTGGAGGTCGACGGGCAGTACCTGCACCTGGTCCGTGCCGTGGAACGCGCCATCAACGCGGGACGCGAAGGCGAGGGCGGACACCGCGTCCCGGTCAACGTCGACGGCGCCATCGCCGCGGTCTGCGCCGACATGGGGCTCGCGCCGCCGGTCGGCAACGCGCTCTTCATCATCTCGCGCGTGCCGGGCCTCATCGCCCATGCCTACGAGGAAGCGGAGCGGGAGCGCCGCATGCGCGAGATCGACTCGACGCGCGCCCAGTACGACGGGCCGGCCCCACGACGGGTGCCCGAACGCCGCAAGGACCGATGGTAGCGGCGCCGGGCCGCGGCCGCGAGCCCTCGGCGCCAGAGCCTGCCAGTGTCCGCGAGACCGCCGCCTTCATCGCCGACCGGCTCCTGGCGGCGGTGAATCGCCACGGCCGCGCGGCCATCGCGTTGGCCGGCGGCTCGACCCCGCGGAGGGTCTACGAGCAGCTCGCCGTCGATCCCGCCCTCAGGGACGCGGTGCCCTGGTCTGCCACGTCCTGGTTCTGGGGCGACGAACGCTGGGTCGCGGCCGATCACCCGGACAACAACGCCCGCATGGCCATCGAGGCGTGCCTGAAGCACGCGCCGGTCGATCCCGCCGCCGTCCATCCCATGCCCACCGGGATGGCGTCGCCCGACGCTGCGGCGGACGCCTATGCCGCGACGCTCGGGCGTCACCTGCGCGAGATCGAGGCCATTCCGCAGTTCGACCTCCTGCTGCTCGGCATGGGGACCGACGGGCACACCCTGTCGCTCTTCCCGGGCTCGCCGGCGCTTGGCGAAGCGACGCGTCATTGCGTCGCCGTGGCCGCTCCCGAAATGCCGCCGCGCGTCGCGCGGCTCACGCTCACCCCGCCTCTCGTCCGTGCGGCGGCCGACGTGCTCCTGCTCGTGAGCGGCGACGACAAGGTGCGGGCCCTCCGTCGCTTCGACGCCCTGGCCACCGACATCGACGCCTGTCCGATCCACCTCCTGCGCGAGGCCCGCGGCACGGTCAC
>JAHDVQ010000051.1:20770-25724 GCA_023384595.1 Vicinamibacteraceae bacterium
CCGACATCGACGCCTGTCCGATCCACCTCCTGCGCGAGGCCCGCGGCACGGTCACGAGGCTCGTTCTGCGCGGACAGTAGCCTGGGGGCGGGAGCCTGGAGCCTGGAGCCGGGAGCCGGGAGCCCGGAGCCGGGAGCCTTCCCTGCTATCCTGCCCTTATGCAACTTGGAATGATCGGCCTTGGCCGCATGGGCGGCAACATGGTGCGACGTCTGATCGCCGCTGGGCATCAGCTCGTCGTCCACGACCGCGACGCGGAGGCGCTGGAGGCGCTCGTACGGGAGGGCGCCACGGGCCATCGTTCGATTGACGATCTCGTTGCGGCGCTCTCGGCGCCCCGCGCGGTGTGGATCATGGTGCCGGCCGGCGATGCCACCGAGTCGGTGGTGTCGTCGCTCGCCGCCGTCCTCGAGCCGGACGACATCGTCATCGACGGCGGCAACACGCACTACGAGGACGACGTGCGGCGTGCGGCGCGGCTCGCCGAACGCGGCGTTCACTACGTGGACGTCGGCACGAGCGGCGGCGTCTGGGGCGCCACGCGCGGTTACTCGCTGATGATCGGCGGCCCCGGCGAGGCTGTGGCCCGGCTCGAGCCCGTGTTCGCCGCGCTCGCGCCCGGCGCCGAGGATGGCGTCGCGGCGACGCCCGGCCGCCGCGGCGGCACGGCGGATCTCGGCTATCTCCACTGCGGGCCCGCCGGCGCGGGCCACTTCGTGAAGATGGTCCACAACGGCATCGAGTACGGCCTGATGCAGGCCTACGCGGAGGGCTTCGACCTGCTGCGGCAGGCCGGCCGGCTCGCCGCGTCCACGGGTGCGCCCTACGAGTTCGACCTGGCCGACATCGCGGAAGTGTGGCGGCACGGAAGCGTCGTCGGCTCGTGGCTGCTCGATCTGACGGCCATGGCGCTGGCCGAGGACCCGCACCTCGAACGTTACACAGGGTTCGTGCAGGACTCGGGCGAGGGCCGGTGGACGATTGACGCCGCCGTCGACGCCGCCGTGCCCGTCAACGTGCTCGCCGCGGCGCTCTTCGCACGCTTTCGCTCGCGCGAGGACTCCACCTTCGGCGAGAAGGTGCTCTCGGCGATGCGCCACAAGTTCGGCGGGCACGTCGAGCCGCCTCGGGAGACCCCCTCGTGACGGGTGCCAGCCTCGTCATCTTTGGCGCGACCGGCGATCTGGCGCAGCGAAAGTTGCTGCCCGCGCTGTACAACCTCGCCGCACGGGGCGCGCTGCCCGAGGAGTTCGACGTGGTCGGGGTCGGCCGTCGTCCGATGAGCGACGAGGCCTACCGCGACAAGGTGCGCGCCGACATCAAGGCCTTCTGCACCGCGGCGCCCGAGGGACCGCGTTGGGACTGGTTCGTCTCGCGCGTGGCGTTTGCGCACTCGACGCTCGAGGGACCCGACGACTACGCCCGCCTGGCCGCACGCCTCGGCGCGCTGGACCTCACGGCCTCGCGGGGCATCGTCTTCTACCTGGCCACGCCGCCCGACGCCTTCGGCCCGATCGTCGAGGGCCTCCACCAGGCCGGCCTGCTCGAGGAGCGCGGCGGCGCCTGGCGCCGCGTCGTCATCGAGAAGCCCTTCGGCCACGACCTCGCCTCGGCGCGGGCGCTCAACGCGCAACTGGCCTCGCTCGTCGGCGAACACCAGATCTACCGCATCGATCACTACCTGGGGAAAGAGACTGTCCAGAACCTGATGGCCTTCCGATTCGCCAACGGCGTCTTCGAGCCCATCTGGAACCGGCGCTACGTGGATCACGTGCAGATCACCGTGGCCGAAACGGTGGGCGTCGGCGAGCGCGGCGCCTACTACGACGAGGCCGGCGCCCTGCGCGACATGGTGCAGAACCATCTGCTGCAGGTGCTCGCGCTCACCGCCATGGAGCCGCCCATCTCGTTTCGCGCCGACGACGTCCGCAACGAGCGCGTGAAGGTGCTGCACGCCATCAGGCAGCCGGACGAGGGCGAGGTGCGGCGGTCGGTCGTGCGCGGGCAGTACGCCGCCGGGACGATGGGAGGCGAGCCGGTGCCGGGCTACCGCGACGAGTCCACGGTGCCCGGCGATTCCTCCACCGAGACGTTCGTCGCGCTGCGGCTCTTCGTCGACAACTGGCGCTGGGCCGACGTGCCGTTCTATCTGCGCACCGGCAAGCGCCTGCCCGTGCGTGCCTCCGAGGTCGTGGTGCAGTTCCGGTGCGCGCCGCTACAGCTGTTTCGCGAGGCCACCGGCGCGGCGGTCGGCCCGAACGTGCTCACGGTGCGGATCCAGCCGAACGAGGGCATCTCGCTGCGCTTCACGGCCAAGGTGCCGGGCGCCGAGATGCGCCTCGGCACGGTCGACATGGCCTTCGACTACGCGGACTACTTCGAACGGCAGCCCACGACGGGCTACGAGACCTTGCTCTACGACACGCTCACCGGCGACCAGACGCTCTTCCACAGAGCCGACATGGTCGAGACCGGCTGGCGCGTCGTCGAGCCCGTGCTCGACGTCGTCCGCGCCGACCCGCGCGCGCTGCTGCACGACTACGCCGCCGGCGCGTGGGGTCCGCCGGCGGCCGACACGCTTCTCGAGGTGTCGGGCCGCGCGTGGCGGAACCCCGGAGGCTGACGCCGGCAGCCCCACCGTCGGAGCCGTCCGGCTGCCGCCCGCTCACGGGAAGACGACGCGCACGAGCTCGCCCTTCGGCGCCGTCGAGATCCCCCGCCGCCGCTATATGCGGCTGCTCGAGGCGCCAGCGAGGAGGCCGGGGGAGCAATGCCCGATTGGCAAGCTCGTCTGTGAGAGCGTTGTCAACCAGGGGGGCGAAGTGGTGCAGACTAATGGGCAATCCCGTGCAGGCCGACTTGCCGGCAACCATCGGACGGTATCGCGTCCTCCGCGAGCTTGGCCGCGGCGGCATGGGCATCGTCTACGCGGCGAGCGACGATCGGCTCGGCCGCGACGTGGCCGTCAAGCTGCTGCACGATCACGCGCGCGGAGATCTGCTGTCGGAAGCGAGGGCGGCGGCCCGCGTCAGCCACCCGCGGTCGTGCCAGATTTTCGAGGTCGACACGCACGAGGGGCGGCCGTTCCTGGTCATGGAACTGCTCGAGGGCGAGACGCTTGCGGCGCGGCTCCTGCGCGGCCCGTTGCCGGTGGACGCGGCCATCGACACGATGCTCTCCGTCCTCGACGGGCTCGGGGCCTTGCACAGGCTGGGCCTCGTGCACAGGGATCTGAAGCCGGCCAACATCTTCCTGACGTCGTACGGCGTGAAGCTCGTGGACTTCGGGCTGGCGCGCCCGCTCCCGGCGGGCGACGCGGCGACCATGTCGATGACGCTTCCCGGCCAGATCCTGGGCACGCCGCACTACATGGCGCCCGAGCAGGCCCGGGGCGAGCCGCTCGACGCGCGCACCGACATCTTCAGCGCCGGCACCGTGCTCTTCGAGGCGCTCACCGGGCGGCCGCCGTTCGGGGGCGCCACCGCCATCGAGATCCTGCATGCGGTGCTCACCGATCACCCGCCGACCATCGGCGGGTCGCCGGCGCTGGTGGCGCTCGATCGCATTCTGCAGCGCGCGATGTCGAAGGATCCCGTGGCCCGCTACGCGACGGCCGAGGACATGGCCCGGGCGCTCGTCCGCGCGCGTGAGCTGCCGGCTGGCGCCGGCGAGCCGTTGCTGCGCTCCGAGGTCCGCGTGGGCGTCCTTCCGTTCCGCCTGCTGCGTCCCGACGCGGAGATCGAGTTTCTCTCGCTCGGACTCGCCGACGCCATCAGCCACACGCTGGCGCAGGAGGACTGCTGTCTGGTTCGTTCGCCATTCGCAGCGGCACGCGCCGTCGAGCGCGCCGGCAACGACTTCCGCCGGCTGGCCAGTGAGCTCGATGTCGATCTGGTGCTGACGGGCACGCTCCTCCGCGGGGGGGATCGCGTGCGGGTGACGGCGCAGTTCGTGGACTGCTCGACGGGGCGCGTCACCTGGTCGCACGCGCTGGACGGGTCGGTCGGCGATGTGTTCGGGCTGCAGGACGAACTCGTCACGGTGGCGCTCGGCGCGCTGCCGCTGCCCACGTGCGGCCCGCTCTCGTCTGGCTCGCGCCCCTCGGCCGGACGCCACGCGCGCGGGCAGGCGCGGCCTGTGGCGGGCGCAGAGCCCGGACCGCGGCCCGGTGTCGGCGCCCGGGCGGAGCCGATGGGGGCGGTGGGCGGGGTGGACACCGATTCCTCCAGGGCGGCCGGCGGCGCGGACTCCGATTCGGTCGGGGCGGCCGCAAACGCGAGGCCAGACCCGGCGCTGGCGGGCCCGTCCCCGGACGCGGCCCTGCGAAGCGCCGTCGGCTACCGTCTCTTCCTGCGGGCGAACCAGCTCGCGCACTCGCCGCCCACATGGCAGGTGGCTCGCGACCTCTATCTCGAGAGCCTGCGCGAGAACCCCGGGTACGCGCCAGCATGGGCGCAGCTTGGACGCATGCACCGCGTGGTCACGAAGTACTACACCTACGATCAGATGGCGCAGCAGGCGGGCTACGCGGCGGCGCGCGCCTCGCTCACGCGGGCCCTCGAACTCGATCCGGACCTCGCCATTGCGCACTACCACTTCGCGCAGGTGGAGACCGATCAGGGGCAGTCCATCGAGGCGCTCCGAAGGCTGCTGACGCTGGCCGGACGACGCCCCAGCGATCCCGAACTGTTCGCGGGACTCGTGCTGGTCTGCCGGTATTGCGGGCTGCTCGACGCGAGCCTCGCGGCCGACGAGATCGCGCGGCGGCTCGATCCGACGTTGCCGACCAGCGTCGTGCTGACGCACTGGGCGCTGGGAGACTACGAGCGTGTGCTCGCGATGCAGGTGAGCGACAACGATCGCGATCTGCACACGTTCAGCCTGTGGGCCCTCGGACGCCTCGAAGAGGCGCGCGCGGCCGCGTGCGCCGACGAGCGGCGGCATGCGGGCCGGC
>JAHDVQ010000052.1:0-5613 GCA_023384595.1 Vicinamibacteraceae bacterium
CACGGCGGCCGAGTCGTGGTAGAAGGCCGAAAGGCCGAGGATGGCTGTCATCGCGCTGATCACCTTGCGAGCGCCCTGGTCGGACGGCCCCACGGGCAGCCGCCGGAGCGTCCACGCAAGCGTGCTATGGTAGCAAGTCGCGCGTCTCGATGTCTGCGTCCTCTCCGCGCCCGCCCGTCCCCGCGCGTCGTGCCGGCCTCTCGCGCCGCCGGCGCGCTGGCTTCCTCGTGGCGGCCCTTCTGCTCTCGCTGACGCTCGCGTTCGCAGCCGGCGAGCTGGTGCTGCGTGCGATCTTCGCCGGCGGCGGACGCCAGATCATGGGCGCCCCGGGAGGCGAGTTCGAGTACACCTACCGCGACGCGGCCATCGAATCCCGCGCCCCCGCCACCAGCGGTGCGAAGCGGCCCGACCGCATCCGCCTGGCCCTGCTCGGCGACTCGATCACCTACGGCGTGGGCGTCCGGGAGTGGCAGGACGCCTACCCGGCCAGGCTCCTGCGGAACCTGAACGCCGACGGCGAGCGCTACGAGCTCGACGCGTTCGCCTATCCGGGCAAGAACATCGACGGCCACGTGAGGACGATGCGCGCCATTTCGGAGACGCACGATCCCGACCTCGTGCTGTATCAGTGGTACGTGAACGACCTCGAGATCGGCGTCCAGCACCAGCCCGTCCGCCGATGGTGGCAACGATGGCACGGACACGAGCACCTCCGGCGCGCGTCGTTCCTGTATTTCTTCCTCGACGATCGGCTGTCGCGCGCCCTTCCGGGCGAGGGACCGGGCTACCAGGCGCACCTCGTCGCCACCTACGGCCCGAACACCGAGGGGTGGGCACGGTTCCGGCACCAGTTCCATCGCTGGGCGCTCGACGCCACGCGCGGATCGCGCCGGGCCCTGGTGTGGCTCTACCCGCAGGTGCCCGTCAGCGGCACGCCGGTGCTGGCGCCCATCCACGAGGCGATGCGTGATCTGGGGAGCACGGCGACGACCCTCCCCTGCCCCGCGGCGCTCTGGACGCGCTCGGACGGGACGTGGGAGGACGGCCACGAGGCCGGTCTTCAGCGGGTGTGGCGCTGGACGGGCGACGGCGAGACGGCGCTCGTGAGTCCCGAGATTCCACTCGCCCCGGGACGGTACGACGTCAGGCTCCGGCTGCGACTGGATGACCCCGCCGGAGACGCGTACCGTGTCCGCACCATCGTCAACGGCGAGGAGCGACGGCCATTCGAGTGGCCGCTGGACTACATGCGGCCCGAGGGGCGTTGGTGGACGCAGCATCTGCCGCTCGAGATCGGCGGCACGGCGGAGGCCCGCGTGCGCTGGGAGATTGTCCTCCCGCGGGGCGCCGTCTTCAGTCTCGCCGACCTGCGCGTGCCCCTCCGGTATCCGAAGCTCACGGTGATGGACCTCACGAGCGACCTCACCGGCTTCGACACCCACGTGAGCCTCTTCGATGCGCACCCCAACGCGCGGGCGCACGAGGTCATCGCCCGCCGGCTGGCCGGGTGGGTGCGCGAGGCCCGGCCGGCGCCGGCCGTGTCTGCTGGCGCCCACGGGAATCCGTTACACTGAGACCACCATGACTACACCGCGCCCGTCGATGCTGAGGCTGGCGGCCGTCCTCGCCCTGCTCGTGGCGGCGAGCGGCTGCTCCTACAACCGGTTCACGAGCGGCGAAGAGGCCATCAAGGCCCGCTGGGGCGAGGTGCAGAACCAGCTCCTGCGCCGCAACGATCTCATCCCCAACCTGGTCGAGACGGTGAAGGGCGTCGCCGGCCAGGAGCAGGAGGTGTTCGGCCGCATCGCCGACTCGCGCGCGCGGCTGGCCGGCGCGCAGACGCCCGAACAGGTCATTGCGGCGGCCAACGAGCAGTCGAGCGCGCTGGCGCGGTTGCTGGCGATCGTCGAGAACTACCCGCAACTCCGATCCGCGGAGTCGTTCAACCGGCTGATGGACGAACTGGCCGGCACCGAGAACCGCATCGCCGTGGCGCGCGGCCGCTACAACGAGAGCATCCAGGAGTACAACACGCTCCGGCGCCGCTTCCCGTCGAACGTCACGGCGAAGATCTTCGGCTTCGGGGAGTACCCGTACTTCGAGGCGCCGGCCGAGGCACAAGCCGCCCCCAAGGTGGATTTCGGCACCAATCCGTAGCACCAATCCGTAGGGGCCGGCTTAAGCCGGCCCCTACGGCGGATGACGGCCGTCACCGCACCTCGAAGGCGCCCGTCAGCCCGCCCTCGGAACTCTGGCTCACACGCACGCGGAACTCGCCAGGTTCCACGCGCCACTTCAGGTCGCGATCGAGGAACCCGAGTTCCTTCGGTCCGGCCGTGAACTCGACCCGCCGCGACTCGCCAGGCTCGAGGGTGACGCGCGTGAAGCCCCGCAACTCCTGCACGGGGCGGGTGACGCTGGCCGCCACGTCGCGGACGTAGAACTGCACCACCTCCGTGCCCTTCACCGCGCCCGCGTTGCGCACGGTCGCCGAGACCGTCACGCTGCCCGTTGAGGGAATCGACGCCGCGCTCACCCTGAGGTCGCTCAGCTCGAAGGTCGTGTAGCTCAGGCCGTAGCCGAACGGATAGAGCGGCGTCCACTCGGCGTCGATGTACTTCGAGGTGTACTTGTCGTCGGCGGCCGGGGGACGCCCCGTCGCTTTGTGGCTGTAGTAGATCGGCACCTGGCCGACATGACGCGGGAACGTCACGGGGAGCTTGCCCTGCGGGTTCACCCGGCCCGTCAGGACGTCGGCGACGGCGTGGCCGGCCTCGGTCCCGGGAAACCACGCGAGCAGCATCGCCGGCGCCGCCGCCTTCAGCCACCCGAGGGCCAGCGGCCGGCCCGTGAAGAGCACCACCGCCGTCGGCTTCTTCAGCGCGAAGATGGCCTCGGCCAGCTCCCGCTGGAACGGGGGCAGATCGAGCGAGGTGCGTGAGGCGGCCTCGCCGCTCATCGCCCCCGACTCGCCGAGGGTCAGCACGACGAGGTCGGCTTCGCGCGCCGCGGCCACCGCCTCGTCGCGCAGCGCCGCCGCACCGGCCGCATCGCCCGCGCCTCCCGGCCACAGCATCTTGACGTCGAGATCGGCGCCGCGCGCCACCGTGACCTGCGCGCCGGGCAACGCGGCCTCCAGCCCCTCCTTCAGGGTCACGACGTCCTCGCGCCGGCCGTCGCCCGTCCAGTTCCCCATCATCTCGTCGCGGTTGTCGCCGAACGGACCGACGAGCGCGATGCGCCGGTTCCCCTCCTTGATGGGGAGCGTGCGGCCGTCGTGCTCGAGGAGCACCATCGAGCGGGCGGCGATGTCGCGCGCCGCCGCGCGGAACTCGGGCTTCAGGAGCGTCGCGGGCTCGAGCGCGGGGTCCGCATAGGGACGATCGAACAGCCCCACGCGATACTTCAGGCGCAGGGCGCGGCGCACCGCCTCGTCGACGACCGGCACGGGAATCTCGCCCGCCTTCACGAGCGCCGGCCCGTGCGTGACATAGGTCCGGCTGATCATCTCCATGTCCACGCCGGCCGGCAGCGCCTGACGGGCGGCGTCGGCCTCGTCGCGCGCGAGCCCGTGGTTGATGGTCTCGACGACCGACTTGTAGTCGGACACGACCAGGCCGTCCCACTTCCACTCCTCGCGCAGCACGGTCGTGAGCGTGAAGGGGTTGCTCGACGTCGGCACCCCGTTCAGGTCGTTGAACGCGCTCATGAACGTGGCGACGCCGGCGTCGACGGCCGCCTTGAACGGCGGGAAGTAGATGCTCCGGAGCGCATGCTCCGACATGTCGGTCGCCGCGTAGTCGCGGCCGCCCTCGGCCGCGCCGTAGGCGACCCAGTGCTTGGCGGTCGCCGCGATGCGGTCGGGCGCGGCCATGTTGGTGCCCTGGAACCCGCGCACCCGTGCCGCGGCGAACACGCTGCCGAGCCACGGATCCTCGCCGGCGCCTTCGGCAATCCGGCCCCACCGTGCGTCGCGCGCGATGTCCACCATCGGCGCGAAGGTCCACTGCAGCCCGGCGGCGCGCGACTCGGCCGCCGCGATCGCCGCGGCGCGCTCGGCCGCCTCCGGATCCCAGCTCGCCGTCTCGCCGAGCGGAATGGGAAACACGGTGCGATAGCCGTGGATGACGTCGAAGGCGAAGACGACCGGGATCTTCAGCCGCGACTCCTCCAGCGCGGCCTTCTGCAGCGCGTTGACGTTCTCGGCGCCGCGCACGTTGAGCGTGGACCCGAGGAGGCCCTTTCGCACGAGGTCGAAGTGCTCCTCGCGGTTGCGCCCGTCGGCGTGGCCGTCGAGCTGCTGCAGCTGCCCAAACTTCTCGTCGAGCGTCATCCGGGCGATGAGGGCGTTGATGTGCTGCTCGATGTCGGGCGCCTGGGCCCCGAGACCCAGCTGGAAGACCAGCGCGCAGGCCGCGAGCCCCGCCGAAGCGGCCGCAATCAGTCGTGGACGAGCCATGGCCATGTCTCCCCTTCAGAAGCAGGTCCGCGCCTGCCCGGAGCCGGCGGGCTTGCGATGCGCGAAGAGCCAGCGGGCGACCTCGTCGCCGGCCTGCAGCATCGGCGGCACCTCGTGCCCGAGCCGGTCGAACTCCCAGAACACCATCGTCGCGCCCGGACACCGCGAGAGCGCGTCGAACATGGCGCGCTGGTGCCGGAGGACGTTCACCGTGTCGGCGTTGCCGTGCACGGCCCACACCGGCGTCGCCGCAATGGCCCCCGCCTTCGCCTCGTCGCCCACGCCCGCGAAGGGCACGGCCGCCGCGAACAGATCGGGGCGCCGCGCCGCCGCCAGCCAGGTGCTCGACCCGCCCATCGAGAAGCCCGTGACGTACACCCGCTCGGCATCGATCGGGAGCGTCGCCTTCAGCCGGTCCACGAGCGCGAGGGCGGCGTCGAGCGGCGCCGAGGCGGTGGCAGCCCGCTTCGCGTCGGTCGCCGGCCCGGTGTACTCCACCGAACGCGCCGGGAACTGCGGCACCACGACGTAGGCGGGGTACTGGCGGCGGATCTCGTCGCGCGCCCAGTACTTGGGCAGCTGATTCATGTGCGTCGCATTGTCGGCGCCGATCTCGCCCGACCCGTGCAGCACGAGCACGAGGGGATGCCGCGTGCCGGCCGGGATGGCGCGAGGCCGCAGAAGGCGGTAGTTCAGCACGACGCCGTCGGGAGCGGTGAACTGCCCCGTCTCGAAGAGGTTGGTCGCGATGGCCGCCGTGGCTTTCACCACACCGCGGTTCCTCGCGTCCGCCTCGGGCGCCGGCGGCGCGATGAACTCGTAGTGGTGCAGTCCGCCGTCGCGAGCCGGCGGCGCGCGTGGCCCCGGACGCCCGCGCACGGGGAGTCGCCCGCCACCGCGCGGCGGGGCCGCACGCACGAGACCGGCACGCGTGAGCGCGCCGTCGATCTCCGGGTTCGCCATGAACCAGGCCCACACCCGGCCGGTGCGCAGGTTCTCGGCCGAGAGCAGCAGCATGCCCGTGTCGATGCCGATCACGTCCGGGTTCACCCAGCCCGTCGTCGGGTTGAACGCGTCGGCGAAGCCGTACTTCCCGTAGAGGCGATCGCCGAAGCGGGCGTGCATCTCACGGAGCGCGGCCAGCGAGATCTCGG
>JAHDVQ010000052.1:5713-11255 GCA_023384595.1 Vicinamibacteraceae bacterium
AGGCGATCGCCGAAGCGGGCGTGCATCTCACGGAGCGCGGCCAGCGAGATCTCGGGTGTGAACATGAGCGAGCCGCCAGCGGCAAACGGCGCCACGTTGCCGTCGACTTCCTCGTGCCGTGGCGGCCCGTGCCAGACGACGTAGCCCCTGGCGCTATCCGAGGCGGTGAAGCCCCAGATGTGCTCGCTGTAGCCGGGGAACTCGGGGGCGAGCAGTTGGTTGAACGCCTTGTGCGACAGGGTGGCGACGACCGAGTTCTCCCACCAGTCGACATAGGGCGGGCGCGCCTCGCGCCGGCCTCGCAGATCGACCCACGCGTGCGAGAACTGGTGGACGAAGAGCGGATCGTGCCAGCTGACGTACTCGTACGGACCGAAGCCGAGCGTCGGCCGGAGCCAGGCCTGCCACGCGTCGGCGGGGATCGGGTGCGTCGGCGAGCCGATGGCGAGCAGATAGAGCACGATGAGCTCGCAGTAGTGCTTCCACCGCGCCTCGATGAAGCCCGACTCGGGCCGCCATCCCATCGCCAGCAGGTGTGGGTGGCCGTTGAGCATCCACGGAAAATCGATCCGGTGATAGATGGTCTGGGCCGCCTGGACGATCTCCGCGTCGTCGTCGAAGCAGCGGCGTACGGTGAGCGCGCCCGCCACGAGGAGCGCCGTGTCGATGGAGGAGACCTCGCTCTTCCACTCGCGCGCGCCCGTCCTGATGTTCACGAAGTGGTAGAACCAGCCGCGCTCGTGCGGGCTGCGCTCGGCGAAGAAACGCAGCGTGATGCGGGCGCGGGCGACCGCCTCCTCGCGCGGGACCCAGCCGCGTTCAGCGGCGATGCAGAGCGATGAGAGGCCGAACCCTACGGCGGCGATGCTGCCGATGTCGCGGTGCCGCGCGTCGTGCGGCGAGCCGTCGGTGCGCGCGCGATCCCGCACGATGCCCGTGGCAGGATCCGCCTCGTCCCAGAAGAAGCGGAACGACCGCCGCGAGAGGTCCTCGAGGAAGGCGTCGTCGGCCGCGGTGACGGCGTAGTTTGCCGTCGCCGCGGCGGCGGGTTGTACGGAAGCGCGTCCGTCCGGCTGCGCCCCGGCCGTCGCCACGAGGGCGACGGCCAGGACGATGGCAGGAAACGGCCGGGGACGCGCGCAGCGAGACGCGCGCACGTGACTCAGAACGCGTACCGCACGCCGACCTGCAGCCGCCGGCCCGGGTCGATCATGTTCCCCGTCGATGGACGGCCGAAGTTCGGATTGGTCGCCGGCAGCGTCGGGATGAACCCGTCGTACCCGCTGAAGTTGTCGAAGCTGAAGACGTTGAACGCCTCGAGGGCGACCGAGACCTGGTGTCGATCACGGAAGCGCAGAATCTTCTCGAGCCGGACGTCCATCGTCCGGTAGGCCCACGCGTCGGGAATGATGAAGGTGAACTGCTCCTTCTGTCCTTCGTTGCGGCGAAGCCGCCGCTCGTTGACACCCCCACCCGCCGACTGGTCGTTGATGGTGTACGGTGTCCCCGACCCGAGCGTGATGAACGTGCTGGCCACGATGTCCCACGGGAGCCCGACGATGCCCGTGGCGACCACGCGGTGCCGCTCGTCGTTCGACGTGGGATACCGCCCGTAGGCCGCGGCGTTCACGGCGTCGAGGCTGAAGAGGTCGCCGCCCGTCTGCTCGGCGAACCCGAGGGTGTACGTGAAGCTGAAGCCCCACCGCGCTCCGCCCACGCCGTAGGGACGGTCGGCCTGGAAGTAGAAGCCGTCGAACCACGCCTTGCGTCCATCGGGATCCGAGATGAGGATGTTGGCGAACCCGCCCGGCACGGAGAGGCAGCAGGTGCCATCGGGCCGGCGGGTGGCAAACAGGAAGGTCAGGAGATCCCTGCTGCGGATGCCCGAGTACGTCGCCGAGAACGTGATGCCCGCCCAGCTCTGGCGAAGGCCCAGCGACCACTGATCCGACACCGGGGGTTTGGTGTCGTTGTAGATGAGGAAGATCTCGGGGCCCGGCGCGATGCCGCGGTTGATCAAGCCGTCGAGTCCTGCGCGACTCAGGTACGAGTCGTTCCACGCGATGGTCTGGACACCGTCGCGGATCGGCACGCCGTCGGCCGAGAACTCGAACCGGCGCACCGCATACTGCTGCCGGAACCGCTCGTCGAGGGTCGAGTTGTAGAGCACCCGGTCGTAGTAGCGTCCCCAGCCGCCGAACACGACCGTACGGCCGTTGCCCAGCACGTCGTACGAGAAGCCCACGCGCGGCTGCCAGGCGCCGTAGAACGCCGGCCGATCGTCTCCATCCGTGAAGTAGTCGTCGGCGTTGACGAACGAGGCGGCCGCGGCACGCACGTTGTCGGGCGTGACGTAGTCGTTGTTGAGCATGTCGGACTCGTAGTCCCACCGGAGCCCGACGTTCAGGGTGAAGCGTGGCGTCATCGCCCAGTCGTCCTGTACGAAGATGCCAAACTGCAGGTTGTTGGCGTCCATGTTCGGATCGCCGACGCCGTAGTTGGCCCGGTACGGGAACGCGTAGTTCTCGACACTCCGATACCGGAAGATCGGGTTGCCGTTGAACTCCTTCTGGAACTGGTAGTCGGCGAAGCTCAGGACCCCGCCGACCTTCGCCGTGTGCGTCCCGCGCCACGCGAAGAACCGCGTGTAGTCGTTCCTGAGCGAGGTGCGCTGCTGGAGGGCCCGCTGGTTGGTGTCGCGTCCGCCGATGCGCAGCAGCCCCTCGAAGTCCTGGCCGACGGTGTCGTAGTCTTCGGCCGTCGGGTTCCATCGGTACCGCTGATACGAGAGGTAGGTCTCGTTCAACGCGCTGCCGAACGCGATCTGGTACTTGCCCTGGGCCGAGTCGACGCGGTTGCGGACGTTCTCGGCCGACTCGAAGCTGGTCCGGCCCCCGAAGCTCCGGATGTCGGTCTCGTGACGCAGGCTGTAGGTCAACTCCAGTTGGTGACCCTGGCGCGGCTGGAGTGAGCCCTTCGTGAAGAGCAGCCGTTCACGGAACGGACTGGTGAAGGTGCCTTCGCGGCTGCGCAGGTCGTTGACGAGCGACGCCGGAGCGCCGGTGATCGTGCCCACCTCGACGAGGTTCGCCCGATCCTGCCTGTTCTCCTCGTACGACACGAAGAACTGCGCCTTGTCGCGGATGATGGGGCCGCCGATCGAAGCGCCCCATTGCCATCGTTCATAGGCCGGCTTCGGCTCGAGGTCCACCACCTGGTTCTGGCCGTTCACATTGCGCACGACCTGGTTCTGGGCGAAATCCTTGTCCTGATAGAACCCGAAGACGTCGCCGCGGAACGTGTTGCCGCCGCTCTTGGTGATGGCGGTGATGATGGCGCTGGCCGCCTTCTCGTACTCGGCCTTGAAGTTCTGCGTGAGGACCTGGAACTCCTGCACGGCGTTCTGCGGGAACGGAGACCCGCGGCTGGCGTCCTGGCCAACAACGCCACCGTCGATGACGTCGTTCTTGTAGCTCACGCCGTCGATGAACACGTTGGTGTTCTGCGAGCCGAGCGCGCCGGAGGTGATCTCCTTGCGGGTCTCGTTGTCGGACACCCGCACGTTGGGCGCGAGCGCCGCGAAGTTCAGGAAGTTGCGGGTGTTCTGCGGCAGATAGCGCACCTGCTCCTCGGTGACGTTGGTGGTCACCTGCGAGGTCTTCGTCTCGATGATGCGCGAGTCGCCCACGACCTGCACCGACTCGGTGTAGATGATGTCGGGCGTGATGCGGAAGTCCACCGTCGGCGTCTGCCCGAGCAGCACCTGCACGGTCTTCGCCGCCGGCTTGTACTGGTCCATCGTGACCGTGATCTCGTACGTGCCCGGCCGCAGCCCCGCGAGCTGGTACCGGCCCTCACCGTCGGTCACCGATTCGTACTGGAACCCGCTCTGCTGTTCGCGCGCGATCACGACCACGCCCGGCAGCACGCCGGTGTCGTCGGAGACCGTGCCCTGGATGGTGGCCGTCGTGCTCTGCGCCGCGGCGGACCACGGCAGGAGCAGGCACACGAGGATCGTGAGGCTGGCGAGCGTCGCCCGCGGCCCACGGGTTGTCGGACAGTACATTGGACCCTCCTGTTTCCCCTCCGCGCCGGCGCCCGGACCGGCGCGCCCTCCCCTCGCGTTCGTGGCGGGGCCCCGAAGCCGGGGGCGCCTCCCCGAAGGTCTGACCAGGCTGACTGAGCTGCACGTCCTTCACTAAAACGTTTGAGCTAATTCAAAGAACGTGTAACATCGAGCGCGGCCGCTGTCAAGCGATTCCGCGGGCCCCCGGGACGACGCGGGCCCGCGCCTTGTCGGTCGAGGCTCAGCTGTGCCAGACTACCCGGCCGTGTCCGCTCCAAAGGCCCGGCGGTCCGCCGACGCGGCGGGCGCTGCGGGCCGCGTCACGCTCCGCGACCTCGCCGATCACCTCGGCCTGTCGCCGGCCTCCATCTCGCTCGTCCTGAACCGTGCGCCCGGCGCGCGCGCCATCCCACCCTCCACGCAGGAGCGCATTCGGGCCGCCGCGCGCCGCTTCCACTACCGTCCCAACCCCATCGCGCGTTCGCTGCGTCACCAGCGGAGCTTCACGGTGGGCGTCATGGTGCCCGAGATTAGCGAGGGCTACGCGGCGCTCGTCATGGGCGGCATCGAGGACTACCTGCTGCAGGCCGGGTTCCTCTATTTCGTCGCGAGCCACCGTCACCGCGACGATCTGATCGAGGAGTATCCGAAGCTCCTGCTCGGCCGCGCCGTCGAGGGGCTCATCGCCGTCGACACGCCGTGCCGCAGCGTGCCGCCGCTGCCGACGGTGACCGTCTCGGGTCATCGGCAGCTGGCCGGAGTGACCAACATCATCCTCAACCACGATCGCGCGGCGGCGCTCGCCATCGAGCACCTCGCCGCGCTCGGGCACCGGCGCGTGGCGTTCATCAAGGGCCAGGCGTTCTCGTCGGATACCGACGTCCGCTGGCGCGCGACCGTGCGCGCCGCGCGGCACGCCGGCCTGCAGGTCGACGAGCGGCTGGTGGGTCAGCTCGAAGGCGATCAGCCCACGCCCGAGCCGGGCCGGCGCGTGACGCACGCCCTGCTCGCGGCCGGCCTGCCCTTCAGTGCGCTGTTCGCCTTCAACGACATGTCGGCCATCGGCGCCGTCCAGGCCCTGCGGGATGCGGGCCTGCGCGTGCCGCACGACGTGTCGGTCGTGGGCTTCGACGACATCCCCGCGGCCGCCTATCAGAACCCGGCCCTCACCACCGTGCGACAGCCGCTGCGCCGCATGGGCGAGCTCGCGGCGGCCACGCTGCTCGACCGCATCGAGCGGGGCGGCGTCGGCGCGGCCGCTCGTCGCATTTCGGTCGAGCCGGAACTCGTCGTCCGCAAGACGACGGCCCCGGCGAAGTCGTCCGCGAGGCCAGGCCGCTCGACGAGCCGATGATGAAGGTCATCGCGGGGCTGGCCTTCCTCGTGGCCGGGGCCGCCACCACCATCTACGGTCCGCTGGTCCCCACGCTTCGGGACGCGTTCACGATCGGCGATCACCAGCTCGGGCTCTTCTTC
>JAHDVQ010000052.1:11355-14604 GCA_023384595.1 Vicinamibacteraceae bacterium
GTGACCCTGCTCAACCTCGCGTGGGGTGCCGGCGCGTCGGCCTGGCCGACGGTCGTGCGATGGGCGCTCCCCGACCCAGCGCGCGCAACGCTGTCGCTCGCGGGCGCCGCGGTTCTCGTCGCCGCGGCGCTGTGGTGGGGTCGAGGCCGCCTCGAGAGCACCCCGGCGCAGCCTTCCCTGCCGTTGCCGCCGGCAGGCCACGGCCCCGAACGCATCGATGTCCCGCGTGCGGGAGCGCGTGCGCCGATGGGCACCGTGCTCCTCTTCGGCGCGGCGCTCGTGGCCTATGGCGGCATCGAGACCGCGCTCGGCGGATGGCTCGGCGACTTCGTCCGTCGCAGCGACCCCTCGGCTGGCGAGGCTTGGCTGCTGGTGCCCTCGGCCTTCTACATCGCACTCGCCGCCGGGCGCGTGGCACTGCTGCCGCTGCTGACCAGCCGCACCGAGCACGCACTGGCACTCGTCGGGCTCGCGCTGGCCGCGCTCGCACAAGCGGCGCTCGTGGCGGGGCGCGTCGAGCCGGTGACGCTCGCCCTCGCGAGCGGGGCGGGTCTTGCGGGCGTCTTCCCCATCACGGTGGCGGTGGCGACGCGATCACTGGGCGCACATGCGACCATCTGGATGCCGCCGGTTGTCGCGATGGCGGGCGTCGGCGGCGCAATCGTGCCGTGGCTCGTGGGCGTGGTGTCGAGTGCCCGAGGGTCGCTGGCGGCCGGCCTGACGGTGCCGCTGGCGTCGACGCTGCTCGTCGCGGCCGTCTACCTGTTCGTGGCGCGCCGCGACAGGGCCCTCGACGCACCGAGCTAGCGGTCGCGATCAACCGAGATCGAGTTCCGCGCGCACGACTCCCGCATCGGGATCGAAGCGGCAGGTGAACCCCACGTGGCGCGAGGCGTGCTGCATCGCCTGGTTGTCGGGGAGGATGTCGGCCGTGATGCGCCTCAGGCCCCTCGCGCGCCCGATGTCGACCAGGCGCCGCAGGAGCGCGGTGCCGAGGCCCTGCCCCTGCCACGCATCGCTCACGACGATGGCGAACTCCGCCTCGTCGCGTGCGGGCGCGAGCGTGAGCCGGCCCACGCCGACAATGGAGCGGGCGCCTTCGTCGCCGGCCTCGGCGACCAGCACGATGTCGCGTGTGAAGTCGGCATGACAGATCCGCGCGAGACGCTCGTGCGAGACGCGCACGCCAAGACGCATCATGTGGAAATAGCGCGCGTAGACCGACTGCTCGGAGAGCGTCCCGTGAAAGCGGACCATCTTCGGCTCGTCGCCGGGGACGATGGGGCGGAGCGTCAGTCTGGCGCCTCCAGCCGTGGTGAAGGCAACGGAATCGACCATTGTCCGGGAGCCCGGGTTCCGGCGTTCGAGAGCCCGGGATTCGGGGGCAGGCTACCGCTGGCGGCCTTGTCGTCGGCATCGTGCCGGTGCGCGGCCGCCGTGCGCTCACGGCAGTATACTCACGATGCGCCCATGGGGAATCTCGTGCTGTGCTGTGCCAGACCTGACCCCCCATGACGCTCGATGACGTAACAGACCTGACCCCCATGACGTTCACCGACATCCTGCTTCCCGAGTTCGATCACGAGATGGCCGTCACCAGGCGCGTGCTCGAGCGCGTCCCGCTCGCCGCCGACGCCGACTGGCAGCCGCACGCGAAGTCGATGAGCCTCGCCCGGCTCGCCTCGCACCTCGCCGACATCCCGGGATGGGTGTCCGCCATCCTGCGCCACGACGGCTACGACATGCGCGGCGAGGACGACGGGCCAGAGGTGGTGTTCCGCGATCGCGACGCGCTGCTGGCGCACTTCGACGCGCGCGCGCGCGCCGGCCGTGACCTCCTCGCGACGGCCTCCGACGCCGAGATGCTCCTGCCGTGGACGCTGAAGAAGGACGGCCACGTGGTGCTCACCATGCCGCGGGCGGCGTCGCTGCGCAGCTTCCTCTTCAGCCATCTCATCCACCATCGCGGCCAGTTGTCCGTGTACCTCCGGCTGCGCGACGTGCCCGTGCCGTCCATCTACGGCCCCTCCGCCGACGAGCGCTAGCGCCGGCTCTGCCGCTCCCGTTCGTCACAAATCCAGCACCGCAACCAACCTTTCCCTCGTCGACTCACTCCAAGGAGTCATTACCGCAAGACGTCATCTCGAGGAGGACGGACCGGGAGGCGCACGAAGGAGGCCCCCATGCGTGCGCAATCGGGACGGACGTACTGGTGTGTGTCGCTCTGGCTGGCCGGAGGCATGGCGCTCTCGGCCGCCGGGCCCGATGCGAACGTCGACGGCGTTCGCTTTTCGCTGCGCGCGGCGTCGCCGCACGCGCAGTGGCTCATCGACGAGGGACGGCGGCGCTCGCCGACCATCGCCTGGCTGGCCGGCGAGATCACGGCCAGCGATCTCATCGTGCACGTGATCGCCGAGCCGCTGGTGGGACTGGCCGGGCGCACGGTGTTCCAGGTGCAGGCCGGAGGGTACAGGTACGTCACGGTCGTGATCTGCACACGTCAGACCCGCACCGTCCAGCTGGCCACCCTCGCGCACGAACTGGTTCACGCCCTGGAGATCGCCGACGCGCCGGAGGTCAGGACGCAGGCCGACGTCAAGGCGCTCTACGATCGCATCGGCGAGCGCACGCTCGGCCTGGCCCGCTACGAGACGAACGCTGCCCGGAAGGTCGGTGAGCGGGCGCTCAGCGAGGTGCTCAGCGGCCGCCACCGCCCGGTCGACACCGGCGCCCTCGCCCGTCTCGTGCGGCCAGGGTCGACCCACACCCGTGCATTCCGGCGGAATCCCTCGTAGAATCGTGTCGAGGGCCGCGTCTGCCGGACGCGGCCCCGACCGGCCCCCTCGCCGGAGTCCGTCATGCTCGCCGTTTGGGCGCGCCTTCCTGTGGCGCGCCTCACCGTGCTCTCCGCGATCCTGGTTCCTGGTGCCATCGGCACGACGCTGGCGCGCGCCGAGGAGTGCGTCATCTCGCTGCGCCCGGAGTCGCCGCACGCCCTCTGGCTGGTGAACGAAGGACAGCGCCGGTCGGCCACCCTCGCCGAGCTCGCCGCCCGCGTGCCCGAGACCGACATCATCGTGATCGTGCGGGCGGAGCCCCTCCGCGGCATGGCGGGAAGCACGGTGTTCACCGCCGATGGAGGCTCGCATCGCTACGTGACGGTCACGATCTCGACGCGCGAATCGGCGGCCGTGCAGATCGCGACGCTCGCCCACGAACTCGTCCACGTGCTCGAGATCGCCGACGCGC
>JAHDVQ010000052.1:14704-17198 GCA_023384595.1 Vicinamibacteraceae bacterium
CCAGCCCGGCAGGAAGACTGCTACACTCTTGCCCGTGAATTTCCTCATCAAGGAATACGGCCTCGAGCAGGGTGCGCTCGAAATCCAGTACATCGAGGAGTACTTCGGTGAGTTTCCGCGGCGCAAGACGGCCGAGGAGGTCGTCGGCCGTCTGCGGGGCCGCGAGCACTCCATCCTGATCACCGAAGCGCCGCTGCCGGAAGATCCCGCCGCCGTCGTGCCGGTCGCCTACAAGGTGAGCCACGAGCTGCGCGCCGAGGAGACCGAGCCGAAGCTCGCCGACCTGGTCGGCCGGCTCTCGGACGTCATCGATTTCGCGTCGACCAGGGTGCTCTACAGCTGGATTGGCGGCACCCGCCGCGACTGGCGCGCCCAGGGGCAGTTCCGGGCCCTCACCGAGGAACAGGAGGCCTGGGCCCTCGGGCACGGCTTCCATCTGATCCTGGTGAAGACGAAGAACCAGTTCTACGACATGCGCAGCACGCTCGACGCGCTGCAGTTCGACGTGGTCAAGTTCGAGCCGCATCCGGACACGCCAGGCGAGTCGAAGGTGTACCTGGCCAAGGCGCTCGGAGCCGAGGTGCTGCGACAGCACCGGAGCCGGCGCACCGTGGTGCGGGTGGATTAGACGGCACGTCCGGGCCGGCGCGCGGGCCGGGGACGGTCCGGAAGTGTGGGCGGCGCGCGGGCCGGAGACGGTCAGAAAGTGAAGCCGGCGCTCCGCGTGCCGATTGGGCGAGGGAGGCAGCTGCGCGTGACCACCACCGACTGGCACCCCGACCGCCGCAGTGAGGTCCGCGTGGACCTGCTCGCGGACCTCGAAGGACACCTCGTGACGCTGGACGAACAGGTCCAGGTGAGGCAACTGAGCCTCGGCGGCATGCTCGTCGAGACGACGGCGCCGCTCTCGCCGCGCATCGACCACGATTTCCGGCTGACGGCCGGGCCCGTCTCGGTCACCCTGAAGGCCCGCGTCGTGCACTCGCGCGTGGCCATCGACCGCGATGCGGTCACCTACCTCTCGGGGGTGCAGTTCATCGACCCGCCGCCGGCGTCGCTCGAGCACCTTCGGGAGCTCATCGAGTCGAACCGCTGACGGCAGACGGCCACCGTCACGGCGCCGGGCCGGACCCCGGCGGCTGGTGCGCCCGACGCCAGGTGCGCCCGGCGCCCGTCCCGATGCGGCGCTCGATGCTAAGATCGTGAGGTTGCGCCCGAGCGCGCACCCTGCTCCATGCCCACGGTGAAACTGCATCGCACGGTCGGCGTCCGCGTCGGCCCGGTCCAGGTCGGTGGCGGCGCGCCGGTGGTCGTCCAATCGATGACGAGCACCGACACGACCGACATCGAGACGACGACGCGTCAGACGCTCGAGCTGTCCGAGGCGGGCTCCGAGCTCGTGCGGCTCACGGTCAACACGCCCGAGGCCGCCCGGGCGGTCCCCGAGATCAAGGCACGGCTGCGCGACGCCGGCTGTGATGTCCCCCTCATCGGCGACTTCCACTACAACGGCCACCTGCTCCTCACCCGGTATCCGGCCTGCGCCGAGGCGCTCGACAAGTACCGGATCAATCCGGGGAACGTCGGGACCGGCGCGCGGCGCGACGAGCAGTTCTCGACCATCTGCGGCGTGGCGCGCGATCACGGCAGGCCCGTGCGCATTGGCGTCAATGGCGGCTCGCTCAACCAGGAGCTCGTCATGCGCAAGATGCAGGAGAACACCGACAGGGCGCGCGGCCTCTCCTCGGACGAGATCATCAACGAGTGCATGGTCATCTCGGCCCTCGAGTCGACGGCGCTCGCGCTCGAGAGCGGGCTGCGCAAGGACCAGATCATCATCTCGTGCAAGGTGTCGCGGCCGCCGCACCTCGTCGCCGTCTACCGCGAGCTGGCGCGCCGCACCGATCAGCCGCTGCACCTCGGGCTGACCGAGGCCGGCATGGGGACGAAGGGGCTCATCTGGTCGTCGGCGGCCATCGGCATCCTGCTGAACGAAGGCATCGGCGACACCATCCGCTACTCGCTCACGCCCCGCCCTGGCGGCGACCGGCGCGAGGAGGTCTGGGCGTGCCAGGAACTGCTCCAGGCGCTCGGGCTGCGCGCGTTCGCGCCGAGCGTCACGGCGTGTCCGGGGTGCGGGCGCACGACGAGCACGACCTTCCAGGAGCTGGCCGAGCGCGTGCAGGGCTACGTGCGGGAACAGATGCCGGTGTGGAAGACGCAGTACGACGGCGTGGAGACACTCACCCTCGCCGTGATGGGTTGCGTCGTGAACGGGCCCGGCGAATCGAAGGCGGCCAACATCGGCATCAGCCTTCCGGGCACCGGCGAGGCGCCGCACTGCCCCGTCTTCATCGACGGCCGTCACGCGATGACGCTGCAGGGCACCTACGAGGAGCTCGCGGCAGGCTTCCGCGACATCATCGACACCTACGTCGCGACCAAGTACCCGAGCATCGGACGCTGACGGCCGGTTGGCTGATCCAACGATCCG
>JAHDVQ010000052.1:17298-21082 GCA_023384595.1 Vicinamibacteraceae bacterium
GATCCCCCGGCTACTGCCCCACCGGCATGCCTGGCGCGTTGGTGCCGGCGGCCCAGGCCACGTCCGCATCCCAGTAGATGGCCCGTTCGACGACCAGTTCGGCAGGCACCCCATACCGCCCGAGGCTCTCGACGACCACGCCGAACTTCCGTCCGGCCGACTCGGGGAACTGCGCCCGCATGTGGACGTTGAAGCGGCTGTTGGCGGGCAGCGAGAACGTCCGCGTGCTCTGCGAGCCATCCTCGTAGAGGACCGTCACCTTCACATCGTCGGCCACCGGCGAGGTGTTCGCCATGAGGTAGTAGGTCGTCACGTTGCGCGCGCCGCCCTCCTCCCCGCCCGCCACGGCCCAGCGCCGTGCCGAGCGCGTCGATCCGGCACTGGCGTGCGCCTCGAACCACTGCGTGAACCGCCCGGGCCACCACATTGCCCGCTCGACGATGATGGGCGCGCCGTCGAGCGTCCGGACGGTGGTGGACACGGCCGTGTGTACGAGCCTCGGATCGGCCTCGTCGACGTAGATCGTGTAACGGCTGAGCCCCGGGACCCTGTAGACCTTGTCGATGGTCGTGCCATCGGGCAGCAGGAAGCTGACGAGCGCGTCGACGGCGCGGGTCTCAGGGTTCGCGATGAGCACGTACAGGTCGAAGAGCGGCCCGGTCGAGCCCTCGGCGAGGAACCACGTCGACGAGGGCGTCGTCACGCCGGCCGCCGCGTGGCCCGCGGTGAACTTCTGCGACCGGCCCTCGCGATACATCGCCCGCTCGACGATGATCGACTGTCCCGTGAGCGAGGTGACGATGGCCGAGACGTCGGTCTGCGCCAGCCGCGGATCCTCGACGTCGACCCAGACGGTGTACCGGCTCGACGGGGCGATGTTGTAGTGCTTCACGATCGGGCTGCCGCTGGGCAGCAGGTAGGTCACCCGGACCATGAGCCACGCGGCGCTCGGGTTCTGAATCAGGTAGTAGAGGTCGAACCCGGAGTGCGTGGCGCCCTCGGCCAGGTACCACGTGGGCGAGGCGCCCGCGATGGCCGTCTCGGAGTGCGCGCCGTAGCCGCGGCGATCCCACGAGACGGTCCGCTCGGCGACCAGCTCGACATCGCTCTCGAAGACCATGGAGAACGAGTCGTTCTCGAGGCCCGCGACGCCCTGCGTGCCGACGCTCGCGCGCGACTGCGCCGCGATGCGCACGACCTTGCGCACGACGCCGCCCGCCTGCCTCTGGAACGTGAGCAGCAGGTGCGCGTCCTGCGCCGACGGGTTGAGGAAGTCGAACGTCGTGTCGAAGAGCGTCGAGTTCACGCCTTCCGCGAAGTAGCGCGCGTGAAACCCGCGCGGGTGCGTGCCGGCCGCATGCTCCTGGGCGTTGGTCAGGCCGTCGCCGTCGGGGTCGCCGGTCGCGCCGTCCACGTCGGTCGACCGGGCCGGATCGAGGCCGAACTGCGTCTCCCACCAGTCGGGGAGGCCGTCGCGATCCGAATCCGCGCTCGGATCGTCGTCGAGGAAGGTGAAGGCCGAGGCCCGCTCGACGAGCGTGCCGCCGAGGGGCTTGACGCCGACGCTGACGACCCCGGCGGCGTGCGCCGGCGTCGTCACCGACAACGTGGAGGCGTCGTGGACCGCCACGCTCGTCCCCACCTCGCCGCCGAAGAACACCTGCATGCTCGGAGAGAAGTTGCCGCCCGTGATGGTCACACGGGTGCCGCCGGCCGACGAGCCCGAGGCCGGCGTGACCGCCGTGATGGCCGGCACCGGGGTGACGTAGGTGAACCCCTTCTTCATGGTCGCGCTGCCGCCGGGGCCCGTGAGGACGAGATCGACGGCAAGCGGCGCCGCCGCGCCGGGGGCGAGCGCCGGCGTGCGCGCGGTGAGCGACGTCGCGCTCGTCACGGTGACGTCGGTGGCCGCGGCTCCCCCCACGGTGAGGGTCATGCCCGACGTGAAGTTCGAGCCGGTCAGGGTGATGAGCGTTCCGCCCGAGGGCGGTCCCTCCCAGGGCTGCACCGAGACGAGCGTCGGCAGCCCGGTCACGTACGTGAACGCGTTGGCGAGCGAGGCGGACGCGCCGTCGGTGTTGGTCACGTTGACGGCGACCGTCCCGGCCGCCGACGGGGGCGTCACGGCGACAATCGTCGTGCCGCTGAGGACCGTCGTGCTCGCCGCGGTCCTGTCGCCGAAGCGCGCGACGGCGCCGCCCGCGAAGTTCGTGCCGGTGATGGTGACCGCCGTCCCGCCAGCCGTCCCGCCAGCCCCCGGCGACACCGACGTCACCGAGATGCGCGGATCGACGTACGTGAACCCGAGCGGCTTGATCGCCGTGCCGCCATCGGGGTTGGTCACACGCACGTCGACGGCCCCGCCCGCGGGCGCGGCCGCGCTCACCGCGGTCATCGTCGTCGAGTTGACGACGACCGCCGAGGCCGTCCGGGTGATCCCGAGCCAGACGCTCGCGCCTGGCTGGAAGTTCGACCCGGTGATGGTGATGGCCGTTCCCCCCGCGATGAGACCGCTCGCCGGCGTCACAGACCCGATCGCCGGCTGCGACGGGAGCTCGATATAGGCGTTGACCTCGTCAGAGTAGGGACTCGTGAGCCCGCTCGTGTTGTACGCCTGGACGACGAAGTAGTAGCGCCGGCCGCCTTCGAGCGAGGCGATCGACGAGTTCGTGCGATTGCCCACATCGAGGCTGGTCGTGTACACGCCTGCCTGGGTGCCATAGAGCACGATGTACCCGGCCAGGTCGGACTCACTGTTGGGGTCCCACGCCAGGGTCACGGTGCCGGCAAGCGCCGGGGCCGGGAGACACGCGAGGAAGCCGGCGAGGAACAGGAGGCGGGCGGCGGAGCGGAGGGTGGAGCGACACATCACGCCCCGTCATCAAGGCAACCGACGTGCCTCGTGTGCGGGTTGTGCGATCGCCGGATTCAGGCCGGAAAAGCGTGCCGAACGAGTGTGCGGTCGTCGTCGCGCGGGGCTTGGAGGTTACTGTACTGTAAGTGCGATCGCGGTCTTGGTTCGCGCCCGCTGGCTCATCGGTTGCGCCAGCTGGCTCAACGGTTTTCCAGCTGAACTTTCGGTCGCTCCGCAGCGTCTAGCCCTTTCGGAAGGAGTTTCCGCCATGCGCCTGCGCCACGCTCCGCGTCGGTCGTCCCTTGCGGCATCCGCTGTCCTCGTCGCCTTCGCCGCCGCCGCGTCGTCGGCGTGCACCATTTCGTTCGGCGATTTCGGGGCCCAGCAGAAGGACACCTGGACGAAGGACTACACCGTCGAACCGGGCGGCGAATTCGAGGTCCGCAACACCAACGGCCGCATCAGCGTCGAGCCGTCCTCCGACGGGCGCATCTCGGTGGTCGCCGAACGCACGGCGCGGGCGATGACCGACGAGGCCGCGCGCGAGCTGCTCTCCAAGCACCAGATTGAGGAGCAGGTGAGCGCGGATGCGGTCCGGCTCGAGAGCAAGGCGCCGTTCGGCCTGAAGGGGACGGTGACGGTGGAGTACCACGTCAAGGTGCCGGCCGGCATCCGCGTGAAGCTGCGCGGCACCAACGGCGGGATGACGCTCACCGACCTGCCGAACGAGGTCGCCGCCGAGACGACAAACGGCGGCATCAAGGGCACGGGGCTGAGCGGCAGCATCCGCGCCGTCACCACCAACGGCGGCGTCACGCTGGAAGTGACGCGCCTCACCGACGCCGGCATCGAGATGGAGGCCACCAACGGCGGTCTGCGGCTCCGCCTGCCCGCCGACGCCAAGGCCGAGATCGCGGCGCGGACGACCAA
>JAHDVQ010000052.1:21182-25627 GCA_023384595.1 Vicinamibacteraceae bacterium
GCCCACTGGACGAAGACCACCAGCCGGTTGCGGAAGCCGGTCAGCTTCATGATGTGGACGAAGAGCCACAGCATCCACGCAATCCAGCCCGAGAACCTGAACCGGCCGAAGTCGGCGATCGCCTGGTTGCGGCCGATGGTCGCCAGATTTCCCAGGTTCCTGTATTGAAACGGCAGCCGCGGCTGTTTCCTGATGGTCCGCAGGATGTTGGTCGCCGCGTGCGACGCCTGCTGCATCGCGACCGGCGCCACCCCGGGCAGCGGCGCGCCGTCGTGCGCGAAGAGCGCGAGATCGCCGATGACGTAGACCTCGGGATGTCCCGGCACGGTGAGGTCGCGTTCGACGGCCACCCGCCCCGCCCGATCGACGGGCACGCCGAGCGTGCGGCCGAGCGGTGAGGCCGCGACGCCCGCCGCCCAGAGCACCGTCCCGGCCTCGACGCGCTCGTCGCCCACCCGCACCACCCCGGGCTCGATGTCCGTCACCACGGTGTTCAGCCGCACCTCGACACCCAGCTCCTCGAGCGCGCGCGTGGCCGCCGCCCGCAACTCTTCGGGGAACGCGCCGAGAATGGCCGGTCCGCCTTCGACGAGGAGGATGCGCGCCGACGAGGGATCGATCGATCGGAAATCGTGCCGGAGCGCGTGGCGCGCGATCTCCGAGAGGGCGCCCGCCAGCTCGACGCCGGTCGGCCCGCCCCCGACGACCACGAACGTCAAGAGCCGGCGGCGGCGGAGGTGGTCGGTGGTGCGTTCGGCCTGCTCGAAGGCCATCAGCACGTCACGCCGGATCCGCAGCGCGTCATCCAGGGTCTTGAGGCCGGGCGCCGAGGCGGCCCACTCGTCGCGGCCGAAATACGCGTGGGTCGCGCCCGGCGCGGCGATCAGGTAGTCGTACGGCAGCTCGCCGAGATCGAGCTCGACGATCTTCCGGTCGGGGTGGATGGCGCGCGCGTCGGCCAGCAGCACCTGCAGGTTTCGCTGCCCGCGGAGAATCCACCTGATGGGCGACGCGATGTCGCCGGGCGAGAGGCCCGCGGTGGCCACCTGGTAAAGGAGCGGCTGAAAGACGTGGTGATTGTGTCGATCGACGAGGGTCACGCTGACCGGCGCCGAGCGAAGCGACTTGGCGGCGTTGAGACCGCCGAAGCCGCCGCCGATGATGACCACGTGCGGCAACCCGGCGCTGGTGGGCGGGGGGATATCGGACATGCCCTATTCGTACCGCAACGCCTCGACCGGATCCAGCGACGCGGCGCGACGCGCGGGCAAGTACCCGGCCACCACGCCCGTCACCGTCGCGCTCAGCAGCCCCGCCACCACCACCCACGCCGGCGCGCCAGCCGAGAAGCCGGGTGCGGCCAGCTGGATGAGCAGGCTGACGGTCGTCGCAATCGCCAGGCCGACGACGCCGCCGATGAGCGAGAGCAGGACCGCCTCGAGCAGGAACTGCCGCAGCACTTCGCGGCGGCGGGCGCCAATCGCGAGGCGCACGCCGATTTCGCGGGTGCGCTCGGTCACGCCGATGATCATCACGTTGGCGATGCCGATGCCGCCGATGAACAGGCTCACCGCCGCGAGCGCGAGCGTCGCGAGCCCGATGGCGGCGCTCAGCTCGTCGAACGACGCGATGATCTGTTCCGAGGTCGACAGATGGAAGTCGTTGGCCTCACCGGTCTCGAGACGCCGCAGCTGCCGCAGCACGGCCTCGAGGTCGGCGCGGGCTTCGGCACGCCGCCCGGGCTCGGCCCGCGCATAGAGCACGGTGGCGTCGGCCTGCGGAAACCGCCGGCGCACCGTGCCGACGGGAATCGACAGCACGTTGTCCTGCCGGTTCTCGCCGAAGAAGCCGCCTCGCCGCGGCGCCAGCTCTCCGACGATGTAGTAGGGGTCGCCGGCGAGCGTGAGCGTGCGTCCGACCGTGCGGCCGCGGGCGCCCTCGCCGAAGAGCGCCGTGGCGAGGTTGGCCCCGATGACGCACACACGCGCGCCCGCCCGGTCCTCGAGATCGGTGAAAGGACGGCCCGCGGCGAACTCGGCGCCGACAATGCCGAAGAAGTTCGGCGAGGCGCCTTCGACGAGCAGCGTGTCCGACTCGTTGGTGCCCGCGCGCGCCGTCAGCGCCCGGCCGTTGACCACCGTCGGCACGAGCATCTGCACGCCGACGTCCTCGATGGCGTCCGAGAGCCGGGCAATCGGCCCGGCCAACGCCGGATCGAGCGGCCGCCGGCGGGCCTCGCTCTCGGTCGGCGCCGCGTAAGGATCGCCCGACAAGTGGAAGACGAACACGTTGTCGGTGCCCAGCTCGCGGAATAGGTCGGCGACCGAGTTCCGCAGGCCCGCGAGCACCGACGCGACGAGCACCACGGTCACGATGCCGATGACGATGCCGACAATCGCGAGGGTGGACCGCGCGGGCTGCGTGCGCAGCGCGTCGATGGCGAGCCGTGCCGACTCGACGGCCTCGCCGCGCCACCGCTCCATCTGAGGCCGCGTCCGCATCACTCGCTCCTCAGGGCGGCGACCACGTCGATGCCGGCAGCCCGGCGCGCCGGGTACCACCCGGCGGCGATGCCGCTCGCGGCCGCGCCGGCGAGGCTCCAGACGAGCGTCGCGGGCTCGAGCACGAGGGGCAGCCCGCTCACGCGCCGCGCGATCGCGACGATCGCGACGACGAGGAGGAGGCCGGCACCGCCGCCGATGACCGCGAGCATTGTCGATTCCGCGATCACCTCGCGCGTGATCTGCGGCGCGGTGGCGCCGACGGCCCGGCGCACGCCGATCTCGCGCATCCGCTGGCTCACCGACACGAGCACCGTGTTGGTGACGACGACCACGGCGGCGATGAGCGCCATGAGCGAGATGGGGATGGCCGCCATGCCGATGCGCTCGGAGATGCGGAAGACGAAGCTGCGCGCGGCATCGGGGGTCACGATGTCGAACGAGTCGGCCTCGTCGGGCTGGAGCTGCCGCCGCGCCCGCATGGTGGCCCGGGCATGCTCCTCGGCTTCGCGCGCGCGCACCCCGGGCGCGGGCTTCGCGAACACCTGCAGCGTCGCCGGCGCGCCGAACAACCGCTCGAAGGTGGAGAGCGGCAGCCAGACCGAGCGATCCAGGGAGATCCCGGCCGACGATCCGAGGCGCGCCTGGACGCCCACGACCGTGAGCCCCCGCCCCGCCACGCGCACCGTCCGGCCGAGCGGGTCCAGCCCCGGGAACACCGCCTCGGCGATGTCGGCGCCGATGACGGCGACGAGAGCGGCCCGCTGCTCCTCGTCGGCCGTGAAGAAGCGACCGCCGGCAATCCCGAGATCGCGAATCTGCGCCAGGGCCACGCCGGTCCCCGTCACCGAGGCGTTCTCGTACCGGCGTCCGCCGGCGGCGACATCGGCGCTCCGGATGGCGCTCGGCGCGTAGACCACGCGGCCGGCGGCATGCGCGTCGAGGAAACGCACGTCGGCCCGCCGGATGGGCGCGTTGCGCTGGAGCCTGCGCGCGTACTCGCGCCGCGTCATCTGCCCGGGCGAGCCCACCTGCGCGACGACGAACGTCTCGCTGCCGAAGGCGCGCGCCGCCGTGACCCTGGCGAAGGTGGCGATGCCGTCGAGCGCCGTTACCACCGTGGCCATCGTGACGACGGCCATCGCGATCGCCAGGGCCCCGAGCACCGATCGCAGCGCGTTGGCCCTGATGGAGGCCAGCGCCTGACGGCCGGCATCGGCACGAACGCGCAGGAAGGCGGCAGGCGCGGGCACGGTGGCGCGAGAAACGGCCGTCGGCATCAGGACGGCCACGCGGGAGTGTTCCCCGCGCGATTATACGTGAGACAATCGGCGAGCCACCGTGGCTGCCCCGGGCCCGCCGGCGCGCCGCGGGGCTCGTCACCCTTCGTATCGCCCAGCCCCCTCGTGCCGTCACCCCTATGCGCCGACGCCCCCTCGCCTGGATCGCCGGACTCCTCGTCGTCCTGATTGCGGTCGCCGCGCTGGTGCGGCGCGGGAATGGAGCGGTGTTCGACGTCATCACGGCGCCCGTGGAGCACCGCGACGTCTTTCGGTCCACGGTCACGGCCTCGGGGGAGATCGTCGCGACCCGGTACGCCGACGTGGGGTCGAGCGTCATGGGCCGCATCGTGTCGCTGCGGGTGAAGGAGGGCGACAAGGTCCGGGCGGGCGACGTGGTGGCCGTGATCGACCCGGTGCAGGCCGAAGCCGAAACGGCCGCGGCACGCGCCAACGTGGAGTCGCTCACGCGCGAGGTCGAGGCCGCCGAGCGCGCCGCCGGCGCGGCTCGCGCCGAGGTGGCCGTCGCCGAGGCCCGCGCGCGCGAGGCCGGGCAGACACTCGAGCGCATCCGCGATCTCGCGGCGCAGGCGCTCGTCTCGCGCGCCGAGCTCGATGCCGCGCAGGCGGGCTTCGACACGGCCACCGCGCAGGTGGCCGCCGC
>JAHDVQ010000053.1 GCA_023384595.1 Vicinamibacteraceae bacterium
GAAGCACGACCGCTGTCCCGTGTGACACACCAGGCCATCGCCCTCGCACCGCGCGAGCACGAGCAGCGTGTCCTCGTCGCAGTCGGTGAGCAGCCTGACGACCGAGAGTCGATTGCCCGAGGTCTCGCCCTTGGTCCAGAGCGCCTGGCGTGTGCGGCTGAAGAAGGTGACGTAGCCCGTCTCCCGCGTCCGGGCCAGGGCCTCGTCGTTCATGAACCCCACCATGAGCACCTCCCGGTCGTCGGCGTCCTGCACGACCGCCGGGACGAGCCCGTCGAGCTTCGAGTAGTCCATCTGTCGCCTCTGTCGCAAAAAAAACGGCCTCGCCGGGGATGCCGGCGAGGCCGTTGGTTGAATCGCGTGATGTCGGCGCCTAGTCGCCGCGCACACCTCCACCGGCCCCGCGGGCTCCGCGGTGATGATGGACGTGGTGGTGGCGCGCGAACGGCATGGAAGGCTGATCTTGCAGGAGCAGGGCGGCGGAAGTCAAGCTTGAGGGCGCATGGCAGATCAACGGGTGGTCCTCGTACACCACGCTGAAGCCGTCGGCCCGGAGGTGGACACGCGCCGCCCGCTCTCTGCGCGCGGGCGTGCCGGCGCCACGGCGCTCGCCCGTCTCGCGGCCGCACGCGGCGTCACACCTCGCGCCGTCTGGCACAGCGGAAAACTGCGCGCGCGCGAGACCGCGGCCGAGTTCCTCGACGCGTGCAATCCCCTCGCGATGTTCACGGCGATGCGGGGACTTCAACCCACCGACCCGGTCGAGACCGCCCTCGACGCCGTTCGCCGGACGAGCGACGACCTCGTCATCGTCGGGCACCTGCCGCACCTGCCCCGTCTGCTGCGGCGGCTCGTGGGCGAAGACGAAGACCAGGGGCCGACCTCGCTTCCGTTGCACGGCATGGTGGCTCTGGTGTCGAACGACAACGGGCTCACGTGGCGCGAAGCCTGGCGCGCCACGGAGCCCGAAGTCTGGTGAGACGAGCGCTTCGGAACCCACCGGCGCATTCCGGTGCCGGCGTTGCGGCTGCCGCTGGCTCAGAAGGCCAGCGCCACGCCGGCCGAGATACGCCAGAAGTTGAAGTCGCCCAGGTCGACATCGAAGAAGTCGTTGTCGTCCTCGTCGGTCAGGCTGCGGAAGTAGCGGGCATCGCCACGGATGGCGACGTTGTCGTTGAGGAACACGAAGATCCCGCCGCCGGCGTTGATGCCGAAGTCGTTCGTCGACAGGTCATCGAACACATCGTCGAGCCCGGAGACGTCGGAGCGGATGAGTCCGCCCCCGACGGTGAGGTAGGGCCTGAACGCGGACCCGCGACCCGGTGCGATCATCAGGTTCCCCATGATCGTCGTCAGATTGGTGCCCACGCCGGAGATGTCTTCGGTGTCGAAGAAGTCCGGAGTGTAGCCGAGGTCGAGCTCGAAGCCGAGGCCGCCGCCGAGCGTGCCGAAGCTGCCGCCGTACGTCGGCTGGCGCTCGACAGAATCGCCTCCGGCCGGGACACCGACGAAGCCGCTGACGTAGGTCTGCGCGGAGGCCGTTGTGCTCGAGGCTGCGCCGACAAGCAGAAATGCCGCGGCGAGTGACGTCAAACGATACGTGAGTTTCTTCACGATGCCATGACTCCTTCATGAGCGTCGCGCCCGCGACGCGCTATGGAGGTGTAGAGCAAGTGGCATGCCGGGCGAGGCCCGTTCGCGCGGCGCACGTTCCCGGCTCGGCAGGCGCGAGTTGCTTTCAGGCGTTTGGGGCCGTGGTTCCAGCAGTGTCCTCGGGGGAACGCCCGGCTGGCCCCTTCTTGAGACAGCGGGGGCATTCCCGCGCTAGCCTGTCTCCCATGCGCCGCGTCTCCGCTCTCGCCGTCCTCCTCGCTGCGTGGGTGGCCATCGTGCTGCCTCAGTCTCCGATCGACACCATCATCACCAATGCGCAGCTCGTCGACGTCGAACACGGACGACTGCAGCGCGTCGTGCTCGTGGCGATTGCCGACGGCCGCGTGACCGGAGTGCAGACATCGGGCACGGCCACACCCCCACCCGGGGTCACAGTGATCGACGCCGGGGGGCTCACGCTGGTTCCGGGCCTCGTCGATGTGTCGCTGTCGCTCGCCCCCTCGCTCGCGCTCGACTCGAGCTACGTCGAGACACAGGCCCTCCGCTGGGGAGTCACCGCCGCGCGAGCCGTGGACGTGACGCTGACGTGGGTCGCCCGGCTTGCCGCGCGCGAGCGCGAGGGCGCTGTGCCCCTTCGTCTGATTCCCGCGGCGCCGCGGTTCAACGGCCCGCCACCCTCGCCGCCCCTTGCCGCGACGCTCGGCGCGACGCGCGACGAGGCGGCCTACGACGCACGATCGGCGACACGGCTCGTGGAAGCCGCCGCCCGCGCCCGTGCCCGCTGGATACGCGTGGGTCCGTGGACGATGCCCGACGTCGCCCGTGCCGCGATCGCCGCCGCGCAACGCCACACGCTCGCCGTCAGCGTCGAGCCGGGGCTCTTCACCATTGACGATGCGGTGCGAGGCGGCGTGACGCTGCTCGAGGGACTGGGCACGATGTCGCCGGCCGAGGGGTCTCGCGTCGGCGCCGTCGACGTGCAGGCGCTCGCGCGGCCCGCTGCCGCCCGTCTGACGATGGCCCCACGACTGCGCGTCTCAGTGCCAGCAGGCGGAAGGACAGGACAGGCATGGGCGAAGGATGAGGACACGCTGCTGCCGCGTTCGCTCCGGGCGCGGGCCTCGGCGGCCCGCGAGCGCGCCTCGCGCGCCGAAGGCGCCGGAGGGCTCGTCGCTCGCCAGCGGTTCGTCAGGGATTTTGCCGCACGCGGCGGACGGATCGTGATTGCCACGGGGGCTGGAGCGGAGGGGTGGCCCGTCGCGGGACTCGCCGTCCACCAGGAGATGGACGCGCTCGTCGCCGCGGGGCTCGACGCCCCGGGCGCGCTGCGCGCGGCCACGTGGCATGGGGCGAGGCTGCTCGGTCTGCCGGCTCCGCGCTGGCAAGCCGGGATGCCCGCCGACTTCCTCGCCGTCAAGGGGAATCCCCTCACGGACCTTCGTGTGCTCCGCACCCCGGTCTTCGTCATGCGACAGGGCGAACGACTCGATCCGGTAGCCCTCGCGAAGGACGCGGCACGCCTCGCGTCGGACGGCCGGTGACGATCAGTCTGCCAGCCGCGCCGCGGTGGACACGATCAGATCCCAGGCGTCGCGCACGTGCCGTTCCATCGTGTGGATGTTGCCAATCGCCAGTCGCAGCGTGAAGCGGCCGGCGAGCTTCGTGTGCGAGATGAAGAGACGGCCGGTGTCGTTCACCGCATCCATCAGCGCCTGGTTGAACCGCTCCAGGGCCTCTTCGTCGCCAGCCAGCGACGGCGGCACCGCCCGGAAGCACACGACGCTCAGTGGCGTGGGAGCGAGCCGCTCGAAGCCCGGCGCCGCGTCGACCCACCCGGCAAAGAGCGCGGCCAGGCGGATGTGCTCCCGGATCCGCACCGCGACGCCCTCGGTGCCGAAGTAGTTCAGCATCATCCACAGCTTCAGCGATCGGAACCGCCGCCCGAGCTGGACGCCCGTGTCCATCAGGTTGCGCACCGGCGAGGCCTCGGTCGTCCGCAGGTACTCCGGCACCAGCGAGAACGCCTGCCTGACAACGTCCATCCGCCGGCAGTAGAAGGCCGACAGGTCGAAGGGGATGAAGAGCCACTTGTGCGGGTTCATCACGAGCGAGTCGGCACGCGCCGCGCCCTCGAGCACCCAGCGGTAGTCGTCGAGGACGGCGGCCGCCCCTCCGTACGCGGCGTCGACGTGCAGCCAGAGCGATTCGCGCTCGCAGATGTCCGCAATCGCCGGGACCGGGTCGACGCTGGTCGTCGAGGTCGTTCCCACCGTCGCGACGACGGCCAGGGGCGCGAACCCCGCGCGGCGGTCCGCGTCGATGGCCTCGCTGAGTGCATCCGGGCGCATACGGAAGGCATCGTCCACGGGAATCTTTACGAGGGCCGAATGCCCTAATCCAAGGAGAATGACGGCCTTGTCCACCGAGCTGTGCGCCTGCTCCGAGCAGTAGACGCGCAGGGGTCGACCGCCCGGGCGGGTGAGCCCCTCCTGACGCACACCGTCCACCGCCGCCTCGCGCGCGGCGGCCAGGGCGTGGAGCGTCGACATCGAGGCCGTGTCGTAAATCACGCCCTCGAAGCACTCTGGCAGGCCCATCATCTGCCGCAGCCAGCCCAACGCCCGCTCTTCCAGTTCAGTGGCTGCGGGCGATGTGCGCCACAACATGGCCTGTTGGTTTAGGGCAGACGATAGAAACTCGGCCAGCACCGCTGGCGCGCTCGCGCTGATCGAGAAGTAGCCAAAGAACGACGGGTGGTTCCAGTGGGTCAGTCCCGGCACGAGATCGCGCTCGAAGGACTCCATGATTTGGTCGAATGACACACCCCCAGCGGGCGGGGCGTCGGGGATGCGTGCGCCCACCTCGCCAGGACCGACTCGGGCGAGCACGGGGTAACGCTCCGAGTGTGCAAGGTAATCGGCAATCCAGTCCACCAGCCGGTATCCGGCCTCTCTGAACTCGTTCGACGGCATGTCGCCCGGCATGTGCGCCTCCGGCGACATCCTAGCGCCAGCGCCACGGTTGCGGTAGGGCACGGACGCGGACGGGCGCGACGGCACCGAACGAGGGGCAGGAGCGGGAGAAAAAACGAGCGGCGCGCCCCTCTCCCAAAGGGCGCGCCGCCACCAGCGACCAGAGGAGGAGGTGGGTCAGCGGTCGCGTGGGTCTCTGCTGGTCTGTTCCACCGTCACGGTGACCGGCGCGTTCAGGCGGACGGTGACGCTCGATCCGGCCGGCAGGGTCGCGGGCTTTCGGTCGCCGGCCATCGCGGCCGCCGTGCCGCCGCCGGCACCCGTGGCCGCCCCAATGGCCGCGCCCTTGCCGCCGCCGAGGATCGCGCCGATGATGGCCCCGCCCACCGCGCCGCCGCCAATCTTCGCGGCGCTGCTACGGCCGACCGATTCGCCCTCGCGGTAGAGCGTTTCGGTGGCGAGCGGCGTGCGGGTGCCATCGGCCAGAACCAGCGTGTGGAACCGGACGCCGAGGCGTGCGCGGTCCTTGATCTTGCCGCCACGTTCGACGAGCGTGACGGTGCCGTGCACGCGGGAGCCCGCGGGGATGGCCACGCGGCCGCCGACGCGCACATCGCGCGTGATGCGCGCGGACACCGGGTCCTCGACCCGCGCCCGCTCGGTGTTGATGGTCGAGTCGACCTGCAGTCCGATGACGGCGTCGGCCGGCACCACGAGCTCCTCGTAGGTCGGCGCCGGCGGGACGGCAGGAGCCACGGTCTCGGCGGACGGGCGTGGTGCAGCGAGCGGCCCGCGCGAGTCAACGGTGCTGATGGCCTCCGAGGGCTCGCCGGGACGAGCGGCGCGTCCCTCCGGAGATTCAGCCCCTTCGGATGGCCGCTCGGCTGCGGGCGGCACGACCTTCGCGGTCGCCGCCGTCCCAGCGGGCTCGGCACGCCTGGGGAGGCGGGTCCGGGTGTTCGCGCTGCTCGCCGCTGGCCGGTCCGTTGTCCTCGAGCTTCGGGATGCCGTCGAGCCAGGTTTCGGGCTGGCCGGAGCGGCCGTGGGGCTCACGGGCCCAGCGGCAGGCTCAGGCGCCACGGCTGGGCGGCCGGCTTCAGCGGGGATCCCGGTTTCCCCCGAGAGCGGCGCCTCGGTCTCCGACACGGCCGGCGCCAGGGCCTGCGCCGCTGGCGCGACGCTCGCAGCCGGCGCGGACCCGGCCCGCTCCCGCACGGCCAGATAACTCCCGACCCCGGCCGCTGTGACGGATGCCAGGGCCACCGCGACGACAGCGAGAAACTTCTTGTCCATGCTGCGATGACGCTCCGGAGACTCCTGAGGCAAGACGTGTACCGATGGGCGGCCCTGACCTCTGCACTCTTTTCGGCCCCAAATCACGCGTCCGTGAGGGGTTCCGACTGCGGACCGTGGCCCGCTGGCCCTCCCGGGTGACACCGACTGTCCTCAGATAGCTCAACCGAGGCCAACAAGTGGTAGGATTGGCTGGCGTTGTCTCGGTTGCTGGCCATGGCTCGCACGATTTCCCTCCGCTGCGCCGCCGCCTTGTTCCTGGTTGCACTCGGGCTGCCGCCCCCCGCGGCGGCGGCTGATCAGGGCTACGTCCTGCTGCGCTTCGAGCAGTACCTCGACTCGCTGCGCCAGCAGGCCGGCATTCCCGGGCTCTCGGCCGTCCTGCTCCAGGACGGTGAGGTGGTCTGGGAGCGGGGTTTCGGCATGCAGGACGTCGAGGCGAGCGTGCGCGCGACGCCCGACACGCCGTACTTCGTCGGCGACCTGACCCAGGTGTTCTCGTCGACGCTGATGCTGCGCTGCGCCCAGCAAGGTCAGCTCAATCTCGGACTGCGCGTGCTGCAGTTCATGCCAGAAATCGACAACGGCGACGTCACGCTCACGCACGTGATGACGCACACCTCGGAGGACCTGCCGGGCACCGTGTTCCGCTACAACCCGGCGCGCGTCGGCCCGATGGCGGCCGTCGTCGATCGGTGCGCCGAGCGTCCGTTCCGGGTCGCCCTCGTCGAGCAGATCTTCCGCCGGCTGGCGATGGTCGACACCGTGCCGGGCCCCGATCTCGAGCTGCCGGATGCCGAGGCGGCCCTGCTCTTCGAGAACGAGGACGATCGCCTGCGGCTCCAGGCCGTGCTCGCCAGAATCGCCAAGCCGTACAAGACCGAGAAGGGTCGGACCGTGGCCTCGGTCTTCCCGGTCCGCGGCCTCGACGCGGTCGGCGGCGTCGTCTCGACCGTGCGCGATCTCGCGCGCTTCGACCAGGCCCTCACCGACGACATCCTGCTCACCGACGACGCGTTGACCGTGGCGTGGTCGACGCCCTACTCGCTCGAGGGCAAGGCCCTCCCGCACGGGTTCGGCTGGTTCGTCCAGACCTACAACGGCGAGCGCGTCGTGTGGCAGTTCGGCCGGTATCCGGGCGCCGCCTCGGCGCTCTACATCAAGGTCCCGGAGAGACGCCTGACGTTCATCCTGCTGGCCAACACCGACGCGCTGGCGTCGCCGCTGACACTCCAGCAGGGCGACCTCACGACGTCGCTCTTCGGGCGGCTCTTCCTTCGCGTCTTCCTGTGATCGTGGACCATGCCCGGCGTGCGTCGCGCTCGTTCGGGCGCGGCCGGCCGCCCGGTGCTGCCCGCTCCTCGCGTCTCGCACTCCATCTGACGCTGGTCCTGGCGTCACTGCTCTGGCCATCCCTGGCCGCACCCGCGCATGCCGACTGGTTCATCATGCCGTTTGTCGGCCTCAAGTTCGGCGCCGACACCGACATCGTCGATCCCGAGCGCGCCATCGGAAACAAGAAGCCCGTCATCGGCGCCACGGTAGCGCTCGTGACCAACGGGCCGCTCGGTGTAGAGGCCGACGTGGGGTACATCCCGGGCTTCTTCGACGCCGACCGCAATCCGCCGCTCGTCTCGAGCAGCAGTGTCGCCACCTTCATGGGCAATGCCGTGGTGAGCGCCCCGAAGCGGTGGACCGGCTACTCGCTGCGTCCTTACGTCTCGGGCGGTCTCGGCGTCATCAAGGTGCAGCAGGAAGACGTGCTCGACATCTCGACCTTCAACCGCAACCTCTTCGGCTGGAACCTGGGCGGCGGCGCCATCGGCGAGGTCAACGACCGGGTGGGTGTACGCTGGGACCTTCGCTACTTTCGCAGCGTGAACCGGACGGGCGAGGATACGAGCATCTCGTTCGGATCCGAGCGCATCAGCTTCTGGCGCGCCTCGATGGCACTGCTCATCAGGCCCTGAACCAGTCCGAGGCCGGCGCCGGAACGCCGCTGCCCATCCTCCTCGTCCGCACGCGCCTGGAGGTTTCCATGCCACGACTCGACCGATCGGCCATCGACACGGCCCTCGCCACGCTCGACGGGTGGACGCTCGCCGGCGACGCCCTCGAGCGCACGGTGAAGTTCCCGAGCTTTGCCGACGCCGTCGCGTTCCTCGTGCGTCTCGGCTTCGAGGCCGAGGCGGCCGACCACCATCCTGACGTGCGCCTCAGCTACAGGGAGCTGACGCTCCGCTACGTGACGCACAGCGAGGGCGGCATCACCGAGCGGGACGTGGAGGGGGCAAGGACGGCGAGCCGGCTGCTCGCGCGTGCGGGCTGAGGCGACCGGGGCGACCGCCGAACAGAGCGGCGCGGTCCGGCGGCGCCGTCAGCGAATGGGAAGGACGTCCTCGACGTTGTCGTCGGGATTGGGGATGACGTGGACGGCGACGAGCTCGCCGACGCGGCGCGCGGCGGCGGCGCCCGCATCGGTGGCGGCCTTCACCGACCCGACGTCGCCGCGCACGATCGCGGTCACGAGGCCGGCGTCCACCCTCTGCCAGCCGACAAACAGCACGTTCGCCGTCTTGCACATGGCATCGGCCGCCTCGATCATCCCGACGAGGCCCAGCGTTTCGACGAGGCCGAGCGCTTCGCCGGGCAGGGTGCGCCGCGCAGGTGACGCGGACGGTTTGGCGCCCTTGCTCTTGTCGACCATCTTGGATACTCCGGCCGCCGGCGCCTGTGCGCGCTCTCACGCGGCATCTCAGTTCGCGGGACCGGCGTTTCAGTCTACGCGATCCGCCCCCGGGCGGCCACGGGGAGCACGTCCACGACGCGCTCGCCCTCGACGAGGTCGATCTCGTCGACGAGATTGCTCACGACACAGGAGTGGTTCGGCAGCACCCGCACGCGATCGCCGGGCCGGAGCGTGACGGCGCCACCCTGTACCCGAACCGTCGCGTGTTCCTCGGACAGACGCTCGACCACGAGCGAGGGCAGCGTGTCGAGGCCTTCCAGCCCGGCGAGTACTAGACCGTGCCCGGGCTGCGGCGAGAAGCCGCGCGCGAGATCGTTCGACAGCGTCTTGCTCCCGGCGTCGAGCACGACGCGATCGGCGGCCGGTCGCGAGACGACGCTCGTCATCACGAACATCGCGCACTCGTCGAGCGTCGCCGCGCCCAGCCCGAGCGCAGTGCGATCGAAGTAGACGTAGTTGCCGGGACGCATCTCCGTGATCCCCGGCTCGCTCACCGAGAACCTCGCGGTGGGCGTCGCGCCGACGCTCACCTCGCCGAGGTGGATGCCGTCGGCCGCCGCGCCTTCCACGATGGCGCCGAGCACCGCGCGCTCGTCGGCGGCAATCTGCGCGAGGACGGTCTCGCTCGTCGCGCCGTACGCGTGACCGGCGTGGCTCAACACGCCGCGGAGCGACAGGCCCCCCATGCCGGCGATCGCGCGCACCGCCTCGCGCGCCGCGCCGGGTGCGACGCCGCAGCGATGGAAACCCACGTCGACCTTCAGCAGCACCTCGAATCGCACGCCTCGACGCACGCCCTCCTCCGACCACCCGCGGGCGACCTCGACGTCGTCGACGATGAAGCGCACGCGGGCGCGGTCGAGGAGGGCCAGCAGGCGCGCGGCCTGCGTGGGCAACAGCGGATACGGGAGGGTGATGTCGTCGCATCCCGCCTCGACGAAGACGTCCGCCTCGCCGAGCTTGGCGCAGCAGATGCCCGAGGCGCCGCGCTCGAGCTGCGCGCGGGCGATGACGGGACTCTTGTGCGTCTTGGCATGCGGACGGAGGCGTTTCCCGCCGCCGCCGACGGCCTGCTGCATGCGGTCGATGTTCCGCCGCATGCGATGGACGTCGACGATGACCCGCGGTGTCTGGCGTTCCGAGAGGCGCACGCGCCGAGTGTAGCAGGTCGGACCCGACGAGCTTGCGTCTGCCAATGGCGCCCGTCGAGAATGCAGAAGTGCCGGGAACAGGACGATCTCCTGCGTCGGCCGCGGCAGCGGCCCTGCTCGCCGTGTCGCTCGTCGTGCCCCAGGCGGGTTGCGACGACGACGCCCCACGACAGCCCCCTGCGGCCCCGCCCGACGCCGGCGAGGTGTTCGTGGCCCAGGACGGCACGCGGTTCACCGCGCAGGTGGTGGCCAGCGGGCTCGACATCCCGTGGAGCCTGGCGTTTGCGCCCGACGGGCGTCTGTTCATCACCGAGCGTCCCGGTCGCGTGCGCATTGTCGCCGGCGGGCGGCTGCTCGAGGAGCCCGCGCTCGTCGTCGAGGACATCGGGGCGGTCGGCGAGGCCGGGCTGCTCGGCATGGCTCTTCATCCCGACTTCGCCGCGAACGGATTCGTCTACCTTGCCTACACGGCACGGCGCGACGACGGGTCGCTCGTGAACCGGCTGGCGCGGTATCGCGAGGTGAACAACGTCCTCGCGGAACCGGCGGTGCTCCTCGACGACATCCGGGCGTCGAGCATTCACAACGGGGCGCGACTGCGCTTCGGGCCGGACGGCTTCCTCTACATGACCATGGGCGATGCGAACGACGCCGCGTCGGCACAGGACCTGGCGTCGCTGAACGGGGCCATCCTCCGCGTGGACGATCGAGGCGTGCCGCCCGACGACAACCCGTTTCGCTCGCCGGTCTATGCATACGGCCTGAGGAACCCGCAGGGACTCGACTGGCACCCGCTCACGGGCGCGCTCTGGGCGACCGACCACGGGCCGACGGGCAACGACGAGCTGAACGTGATCCGCGCGGGGGCGAACTACGGGTGGCCGCTCGTGCAGGGCGCCGAGACAGGACCGGGATTCGAGCCGCCACGGCGTACCTTCACGCCGTCGATTGCCCCCTCCGGGGCGTCCTTCTACACTGGCGCGCTCTTCCCGGCGTTCCGCCATGACCTGTTCGTGGCGACGCTGCGCGGAAGCCACCTGAGGCGCTTCCGGTTCGATCCGGCGGATCCCACGCGTCTCGCGGGCGACGAGCGCCTCCTCGACGGCCGTTTCGGGCGCCTTCGCGACGTGGTGACGGGTCCCGATGGCCTGTTGTATCTCGCGACGAGCAACGGCCGCGGCGGCTCCTCGCCGCTCGACGATCGGATCGTTCGCCTGGCCCCGGCCAGGTGATACCATCAAGGCACCTCGACGCGCGGGACCGGCCAGGTGCCGGATGCCACGCCCGCGCTGGCGCCTTCGACGCGGCCCGCCCGGCGGGTCGCCGCCTCACGCAACGCGACCGCAGCCCGCTGCGGCTGCGGAAGGAGGTGTTCATGTCAGCGACCAGACTGAGGGAGTACCTCGACGAGCACGGAATCACGTACGAAGAGATCCACCATCGTCCGGCATATACGGCGCAGGAGGTGGCCGCCTCGACGCACGTGCCGGGGAAGGACATGGCGAAGACGGTCGTGGTCAAGGTGGACGGCCGGTTGGCCCTGGCGGTCCTCCCGGCCGCGGAACGCGTCGATGTCGTGCGGCTGAAGGACATCGCGCACGCGTCGAACGTGACCATTGCCCTCGAGCAGGATTTTCGCGCCGCGTTCCCCGAATGCGAGCTGGGTGCGATGCCGCCGTTCGGCAACCTGTACGGCGTGCCCGTCTACGTCGACACGCATCTGGCCGAGGACGATCGGATCGCCTTCAACGCCGGCACGCACACCGACGTCATGCGGGTGGCCTACAAGGACTTCGAGAAGCTGGTGCACCCGACCGTCGCGCCACTGTGCGTGCAGCACTAGACCTGGACCGAGCCCTCGCCGCCGGACCGGCGGGGGCGGGCGGAGTTCCGGCCGTCTACGGCCGGCCCCCCTTCGCCTTCCGCACGTCGGCCTCGAGGCCCGGGTTGACGGGGAAGCCATGGCGCTCGGCGAGCGCGAGGGCGGCCTCTGCCTCGTCCACGCGACCCGTCATCAGGTAGATCACCGCCAGGTTGTTGTGGGCCTCGCCCAGTGCGGGGCTCACCGCCACCGCCTCGGTCCACCGGGCCTCGGCGTCCGTCAGATTGCCGTTGCGGAAGTGCGCCGAGCCGAGCGCGAGCAGCACCTCGGCGGGCGGGCGAAACGGTCCCGCCGCCGAGGACCGCATGCGCTCGAGGTCGACGAGGCGCTGCTCGAGCCGCAGCACCATCTGTGGGCCGCCGGTCTTTACCTGTCCACCCTGGATGCGCCGGATCGACTCGCGCAGCTCACGCATCTCCTCGTCGATCTGCCTGTCGGCCGCCGCGCGGTCGCTGAATCCAAGCTGGTGCAGGCCCCGGGCCGCCTCGAGGCAGGCTTCGTACGCCCTGACCGCGGACGGATAGCGCCGCTGCCCCATGTAGGCCTGCCCGAGCCCGTAATGCGCCAGCATCAGCAGCGGTTCCAGGCCGACCGCCTTCTTGAAGGCCGTCTCCGCCTCGACCCATCGCTCTCTTGCGAGGGCGTCCTGACCCTCGCGGTAGGCCACGAGTGCCTGGCGTCGCGTTTCGGGATCGGCGGCCAGCCGCCCCGCGGACTGGGCGCCGGTCGCGGCGAAGAGGGCCGCGACAATCAGCAGCACGGCGGCGACACGGCTCGCACGCTCCACGTTGCACCTCTCCACGTCGTCCCTCCTTCAGAACGAAGGCCCGGGGCCTGCGGCCGGCCCCGGGCCCTTTGCGCCATTCAACCTCCGACAGTCGTGTGCGCGCTCACCACTCGAAGCGCGCGCCGAGGCGCAGCGCGAACGGCGCCTGGAACTGCGGAGGCGCTCCGCCGATGTTCTGCGTGATCGGCTTGCCGAAATCGGGGTTGGCCTCGCCGAACGAGATCTCGGTGAAGTTGTCGTAGTCGCGAACGCTGCGCTGGTTGAACAGGTTGAAGAAGTCGGCCAGCAGCGTGATGCGCTGCCGCCCGATCTGCAGCTGGTAGGCGGCCTGCAGGTCCACCTGGCTCTCGAAGGGGGTCCGCTCCTTGAAGCCGTCGATGGTCTGGATGCCCGATCCCCGCGGCGCCTCGGGAATCTCCCCGGCGTTGGTGTAGTTCGGGTTCGCCGCAAACGGCGTGAGCGGCTTGCCCGAGCTGAACGTCACCACCGGCCCCAGGCTGAGGCCCCAGGGGAACGAGTAGTTGCCCGACAGCTTGATCTGATGCGGGCGATCGAGGGGCAGCGGCCCTTTACCCAGCTCGCCGAGGTACCGGATGTCGCCGCGGTAGCCGAACTGCGGGACGCCGATGGCCGTGTAGCTCGGGTCGTTGGTCGGGAAGTCGTAGAGCGACGTGATGCCCGGGTCCGACTGCCCGTTGTCCTCGCGGAAGAACCCCTCGAAGGTGCCGTGCAGACGCGACCAGCGGTAGGACGCGGCCGCCTGCCAGTTGTTCGAGAAGCGGCGGTCGAAGGTCACCTCGACGGCGTCGTAGTCGTGGATGGCCTCCTCGAAGGCCGCCCCCAGCTCTGGGGCCAGCGTCGGCGTGCTCTTCTTCGGGTTCGTCAGGATGTACTCGACGCTGTCGGCGCCCTCGAGGCCGAGGTCGTAGCCCACCATCGGAAACGCGGCGACGTCCTCGATGACGCGCCCGATGTTGCGGTGGATGTACCGGATGCCCAGGCTGCTGCCCTGCCACACCTCGTACTCGAAGCCCACCACGAACTCGTCCTTGTAGGAGAGCTTGGCGTCGGGATCGATCTCCGAGGCGAACAGGCCCGCCACCTGATAGTGGTCGGTCACGTCGCCCGCCAGCACGCCGTCGGGAATCGGTTGCGTCAGGTCGGCGTCGAAGTAGTCGGCGCGGCTGGTGCTGTCGTCGGCCGACAGCGCGCGCGCGGCGAGGTCGTTGGGAATGCGTGCGTAGTAGCGTCCCCAGTTGCCGTACAACTTCGAGCGCCCGTTGCCGGCGACGTCGAAGATGACGCCGATTCTCGGCGCCCAGTTGTTCTTCAGCTCGAAGTCCTTGACGATGGTGCCCGAGAGCGACTGCTGCTCGTAGCGGATGCCGGGGTTGATGGTCAGCCGATCGGTCACCTTCCACGAGTCCTGGATGAAGAAGTTCCAGTACTTCTGCGTCGTCTCGCGCCCGGTGTTGAAGTTGGCGCGATTGACGCGGTAGATCTGGCCGAACACCGGGTCGGGCAGAATGTAGACCTGCGCCCCGGTCGCCGTCTCGCGCCCGTCGGGCGTCGTGAAGACTGGCCCCGTGCGCTGGTTGATCTGGCTGTAGGTCACGTCCTCGAACTGCGCGCCATACGCCAGCGTGTGCCCGGCGAAGATGTGCGTCGACTTCACCTTGAACTGCAGGTTCTCGCTGTCGTTCCCCTTCTCGTAGAACCCGATGCCGCCCGAGAACACATTGGGCGTCACGCGGAAGTCACGCACGCTCCAGCTGTCCTCGGCAGGCGTCTCGGCGATGGTGTTCTTCGCCCGCGCGAAGGACACCTCCACCAGCCAGGTCGGGGCGAGGATGCCGTCGTACCGCACCGTCTGGTTGTGTCCGCCGTACTCGTCGATGCTGCTGAAGCCCGAGGTCGTCTCGCGCAGCAGCGACGTGAGCCGCTGCGGCCCCATCTTGCCCTCGGACGGATCGCCGAAGAACGACGCGTCGACGCGGTGGTTCGACCCGGCCTGGAACGTCGCCTTCGCCGAATACGAAAGCGTGTTGCGCTTCTGGTCGACCGAGCCGAGCGACTCGAGCGGGAAGCCCTCCGGCGCCTGCAGGGTGCGCGTGTTCCACGACGGGTTGACCGCCGCGAAGAAGAACAGACGGTCGCGGAAGACCGGACCGCCGACCTCCACGCCGGCGTCGGCCACCTCCGTCCCGACGGTCTGCACGCTGCCGTTCACCGACTGGTACTGCTTCCAGTCGCCCTCGAGCGCGTCGAACCGGCCGTAGCCGAACAGCGACCCGCGGAAGTCGTTCGACCCGCTCTTGGTCACCACGTTCACCACGCCGCCGATCGACTGGCCGAACTCCGCTTCGTAGCCGCCGGTCTTGACCTGGATCTCCTTGACGAAGTCGAACGGCGTGGCGTTGCCGAGCGAGCCGAACACGATCGAGTAGGACCCCAGCGCGCCGTACCCGCTGTTGGTCACGTTGACGCCGTCGACCACGTACTGATTGTCGAGACCTGACCCTCCGGAGATCGACGGGTTGAAGCGGCCGGTGCCCGTGCCCGCCACGCCGGGCGCCAGGTAGACCGCGTCGGCAAACGTCCGCCCGATGGGCACCCGCGCGAGCAGCTCCGACGAGAGCACGTCTCCCGTCGTCGTTCGCGTCGTGTCGATGACGGGTGAGGACTCGCTCGTCACTTCCACCGTCTCGGCGATGCCGCCGACGCTGAGTTCGATCGGCACCTCGACGGTCTGCCCGAGGCTGACGACAATGCCGCGGCGGGAGATCGCACGGAAGCCACTGAGTTCGACCGAGACGTCATAGCTTCCGGGCGTGAGGAACGACGCGCGAAAGCGCCCTTCCTGATCCGTGACGATCGAGCGCGCGCCCTGTGGTCCCGTGACGGTGACCGTCGCGCCGGGCAGCGCCAGCCCCTGACTGTCGCGGACCCGCCCGGTGAGCGTTCCGGTGGTCTCCTGCGCCTGGCTCATGGGCACGAACGACAGGAGCAGAAGCAGAGCAACGAGAGTGAGTCGGCCAACACGCATAAGCTCCTCCCTTTGTCCGTCACCAGAGATGAAGGTCCCGGCGCCGCGTGGGAACCGCGTCGCGCTGGAGGCCGTCCGTCACGGCGTTGTGACGAACCGCGACGGAACGAGGACCGGACAGCCCTGGTGTGGATTCAGCTGGCCAGAAGATCGAGCACAGGGCGTACCAGCGCGGCACGCGGCACGCGCGCCGTGCTGATGGGCGTCATCCGTCGATCGCGACCCGAGCTCGAGCGCGAAAGATCCACGAGCTTGAAGATGCGTCCGCGATTCGATTGGATCCGTGGCAGGATCGCGTGCTGATCAGGCGAGGACGAGCTCGTGACGGTTCGTCCCCGCGTTGTGACGGATCGGAGAAGTTCCTCAGGTCGTCGTGAGCGACATCACGTCGCGGATGTCGGTCGTGACGTCGAGACCGCCGCGGCGTGCAGCGTCGAGGCCTGGCCAGCGCCCATAGACCCGTCCGCCCCGGACCCGCCCGCCGAGGACGAGCACGGCGTGACCGTGGCCGTGATCGGTGCCGCCCTCGGCGTTCTCGGCCACGGTCCTTCCGAACTCCGTCGTCACGATGACGGTAAGGTCGGCCAGCCGATCGCCGAGCGCACGAGCGAGGGCATCGAGCTCGTGCGCGAGACGTCCGGCCTGCTCTGCCAACGCCCCCGACGCCCCTCCCTGTCTGGCGTGGCTGTCCCACCCCCCGCCGTGGAGTCCGAGGGCCCGCGTCCGGTCGCACACCCTCGCGTGGAGTGAGAGCTGCGTCACGGCGTCGAGCATCGCATCCTGCGCCGCGAAGTGAGACGCGGGCGCGGCCGGCAGGCCGCAGGCGTGCACGATGGCGAGGTGTCCGCGCCGCCACCACGGCACGAGCGGGGCCATCCGCGGGTGCAGGCCGAAGAAGCCGTCGAGATCGAGGGCGCCGTCCGTCCGTCCGGGCGGCGACACGGCGATGCGCGGCCGAAGACGGTAGTACTCGGCGTCGCCAAAGGGCACGACGAGCCCGAGACCATCGGCGCCGCCCCTGAGGAAGACGGGCACCAGGCCGGGCGATCGGCCGGCCCGGGAATCCGCGCTGGCCATGGAGGCCGGCGGACGCGCCGGCCAGATCGACGCCGCTGTGAGCGCGACACACGCGCGGGTCCCCTGACCAAGGAACGCACGGCGATCGAGCATGGTCCGTCTCCCCCGCGTCATCGTTGGTATGCTCTTGGATCGTGACACCCTTCCGCGTCTGTGTCTTCTGCGCGTCTTCGATGGGCGCAGATCCCGCCTTCGCCGAGATGGCCCATCGTCTGGGCGAGACGCTCGGGCGCCGCGGCTTCGGCCTCGTCTACGGCGGCGCCAGCGTGGGCCTCATGGGCATCGTGGCCGATGCGGCGCTCGCCGCCGGAGCGCACGTCATCGGGGTCATCCCCACCTCGCTCGTCAATCGCGAGATTGCGCACACCCGCCTTCACGATCTCCGCGTGGTGCGGACGATGCACGAGCGCAAGGCCATGATGGTGGAGCTGGCCGACGCCTTCGTCGTGCTGCCGGGAGCCCTCGGCACGCTCGACGAGACGTTCGAGATGCTCACCTGGGCGCAGCTCGGCATCCACGACAAGCCGATCGGGCTGCTCGACGTGAGCGGCTACTACGGGCCGCTGCTCGCGTTCCTCGATCGCAGCGTCGCGGCGGGCCTGATGCGCGTCGAGCACCGGAGCCTGCTGCAGGTGGGACACGATCCCGAAGACCTGCTCGATCGCTTCGCCTCGCACGAGCCGGTGGCGGTGCCGAAGTGGGCCGCCGAGGCCGACACCTGACCCGGAACTGACGCCGGCCAGGCGGTCCTTCGGCGCCCTTCCACGCCCGATTACACGCCAAGGTCGAGGGCGGTCTGCCGCCACAGCCGCTCCTGATTGGCATCGCGGAAGAACCCGAAGTGGCCCACACGCCTGCCGATCTCACGGCGCGAGACGATGTGACGCCGCTCGACGGCCGCCGCGGGGTACCGCGCGACGAGCGCGTCGACCGCCCGTCGCGGTGCGATGAAGTCGTCGGAGAAGCTCCACGCGACGAGCCTGGCGGAGATGCGGCCGTAGCGCGAGGTGTCGAGCCCGAAGGCCGGTCCGAACAGGTAGTTCCGGTCGAGACACCAGGCCGCCCAGTCGCGGGCCACGCCGGGAGGCAGCGGTTCACCGAGTCCGAACCACGCGGATGGGAAATACCCCTTGACGCGGATCGCCGCCGGCAGGAGGAGGCGCCACAGCGCCTGCAGGTACGGCTGCATCCACCACGGCCAGTGGCGGACCCACCCGTGCGTGGAGCCGACGAAGACCAGGACGTCACAGGCCTCGATGCCCGGAACGAGGCCGGCCACCTGTCCGCCGACCGAGTGGGCCACGAGCGCCGGCGCCAGGTCGGGCCACTCGCTGCGGGCCCAGTGGAAGACGCCGGCGAGGTCGTGCTCGCCCCAGTCGCGCATCCGCGCCGCGTCGCGCGAAAGGGCGCCCGACGCCGAATCGCCGATGCCGCGGTAATCGAAGGTGACGACGACCGCGCCGCGCGCGGCGAGCCATCGCGCGAACGCGGCATAGTAGCGGCGTCTCACGCCGGTGGCGGCGGCCACGATGACGAGCCGCCGCGCTCGGGGCGGGAGAAACACCGTGGCGGCGAGCTGGCGGCCGTCGGTGGCGGCCACACGGCGATCGGCCCCGGCCGGACCCCGGGTGGCTGCGAATGCGAGCCCGCCACCGTCGCACCGGTCCGGCATGGCGGCAAGTATAGACCGCGCGGGTGGGGTCAGGTCTGCGACCGCACATGTGCGGGGTCAGGTCTGCGATCGCACATGTGCTCGCCGAAACTGGAGAGCCGCCGGCCGGCGTGATACAACCTCCCGCATGATCTGCATGGGACTTCACACATCCAGGAGGCGCCGGCTGACGGCGCTCTCGCTCTCCTTGTCGATCCTCGCCCTCGCGGCGTGCGCGTCGTCGGGACGGACCGGCGGCGCGGCGTCTTCCGTGACACGCGCGGGCGTGTCGATGCCGGCGCCCACCGCGCTCGGCGCGGCATGGGATGCCGAGCGGCTGCCGCTTGCGCCGGCGCCGTTGCTGCGTCATGCGGACATCGAGGCGCAGGTGACCGCGCTCACCGCGCTCGACCCGTCGTTCTTCTCCGTCGAGCCGCTCGGGCGGTCGGTGGAGGGGCGTGCGATCTACCACATCGCGGCCGGCCGGGGAGAGTTTTCCGTCCTGCTGTGGTCGCAGATGCACGGCGACGAAGCGAGCGCGACCCCGGCGCTCTTCGATCTGCTGCACTACCTGCATCGCCACCGCGATCGGCCCGACGTCGCGCGGTTCCTCGGCGCGCTGACGCTGCACGTCGTGCCGATGCTCAATCCCGATGGCGCCGAGCGCTTCACGCGGCGCAATGCGCAGGGCATCGACATCAATCGCGACGCGCTGCGGCTCCAGACGCCCGAGGGCCGGCTGCTCAAGGATCTGCGCGATCGCGTCCAGGCGAAACTCGGGTTCAACCTGCACAACCAGAACTGGCGCACGGCCGTGGGGCGCCCGCCGCGGCCCGCGACGATCTCGCTGCTCTCGGTGGCCTTCGACGAGGCGCGCACGATCGACGGGGGGCGCGAGCTGACCCGGCGCGTCTGCGCGGTCATCCGCGAGGCCCTCGAGCCGTTCATCCCGGGGCAGATCGGACGCTACGACGACGAGTTCGAGGTGCGCGCGTTCGGCGACAACGTGACGAAGTGGGGCACGCCGACTGTCCTCATCGAGTCGGGCCCCATCGGAGGCGAGTCGCCCGACCTCGCGCTGACCCGCCTGAACTTCGTCGCCCTTCTCACGGCGCTCGACGCCGTGGCGACGGGCGCGGTCCACCAGGCGGATCCCGCGCGGTACGAGGCGCTGCCCGAGAACGGCTCGGGCCTGATGCACACCATCGTCAGGGGCGGCCGTATCATCGCCGGCACCGGCGTCGCCGCGTTCACGGCGGATGTCGGAATCGCCGGGATGCGGACGGTGCGCGAGCGCGGCGGAGAGCGGGCGATCGCGTGGACGACCCGCATCGACGATCTCGGCGACCTCCGGACGTCCGGCGCGCTCAACGAGATCGACGCGACGGGACTGGTGGTGGCGCCGCTCTACGACGAGGCGATCGACGAGGGCGACGAGATTACGCTCCCGGACTGGCGCGAGAAGCCCGCCGCCCAGGTGGTGCTGCCGGGCCAGCCGGCGCGCCTGCTGCTGCTCGAGGAGCGTGGTCCGGGCCGGTATCGCGTTCGGAAGGTCCTCGCGCCCTGAGTTCCGGTTCAGGCCTGGCAGAGGCCGGGCTCAGGCCCGACTCAGTTCTCGGCCTCGGCGCGCGCCATCACGTCGCGCACGCGCGCTTCGAAGCCGGCGAGCAGCACGAGGTTCAGGACGATCAGCACGCCGGCCATGCCGGCCGACGCCCAGAACCCGCCCTTGATGGCGGCCAGCACGAACAGGGCGACCGGTCCGGTCACCACGATCATCGCGAGGCTTGCACCGGCCTGGCGGCCCGGGGTGGGCGGCAGCGAGAACGGCAGTTGCGGCGCGATGAACATGTCGGCCACGAGCAGCGCGTGACTGGCGAGGGAGATGAGCAGCAGCGAGAGCCAGACGTGTGGCACCGCGCTGAAGACCGTCAGCAGCAGCCCGACGAAGATGACGTACGGGACGAGGAACCGCGCCACGATGACGTTCTTCAGCGCCAGCATCAGGTGCGTGAGCCGCGCGGGCGTCGCGTAGAAGACCCAGGCGGCCCGGTAGGCGTCGGACCGCACGAAGGCCGCCTTGAGCATCGGCGCGAAGAGCACCGCCGCGAAGTACACCAGGAACGGGTCGCCGCCGCGCTCCTCGTCGAACAGCCCCGCCAGCAGATACACGACGGTCAGCGGGACGATGGCCAGCACGGTGAGGCGGAAGCGCATGTCGTCGCGAAACTGTGCGGCGACCAGCAGCCCCACCACGCGCGTCTCGGGCCGCGCGCGCCAGGGCCGCCACCGCGCCGCCTCGTCATCGCGCCGCCGTCCATCGTCCGCCCGCGGGCGGGCGGCGGCGCCGAGCCCCGACGCGTACTCGAGGGACAGCCGCGGCGACCCGAGCGCGAAGGCGGCGAGCGGCACGACGAGCGCCGCGACGGCGGCCACCGCGACGTCGACCCGCCACGTGCCGTCGGCCAGGGCCACCCAGGCCGCGAACCACGCGGCCGGGTTCAGCCACTGCCATCCGCGCACGTCGGCAAGGTAGCGTGCCAGCTCCTCGGCCTGCACCAGGCGGGGCAGCAGGATCAACGAGCCGTACAGCACGAACGAGAACGTAAGCTGCAGCAGCGTCAGCGCGCTGCGCACGAAGCGCGGCGGCACGCGCTCCTGCACGCTCGTATAGAGCGCGACGATGGCGAGGGCGCAGAACAGCGCGAGCACCGCCACGGCGGCCGTCGCGGCGACGCCGCGCAGCACGTGCGGCCCGCCCCGGGTGAACCACGCAAACAGCGGGACCGCCGAGAGGGCGAAGGCGAGCGCCCAGGAATAGGCCACGAGGGTCGACAGCCGCGCCGTGAAAAACGTCCGCGGAGAGATCGGGAAGTACCCGAGCCGCTCGTGATCCTCGGGCGAGATGACGGTCGTGCCGAAGTCGAGCACGAGGCTCGTCGCCACGACGAACGCCACGAACGTCAGGTGGGCCGTCGCGGCCCCGAGGGCCGGCAGCCCCGACCAGATCAGGGCCGCCACGAGGATGCCGAGCACGAAGTCGAGCAGCAGGAGCGCCGCGGCGGGACCCAGCCCGCGCGTGCGGACGCGTCCAAGCCCCACGGCTCCGCCGCCGCCGCGCAGGTCGCGACGGAGTCCCGTCCGCACCAGGGCCCACCACTGCCGGCGGTCGAATCCTTCGCGGTTCATTCGCCCATCGACGAGAGGAAGTCCGCCGTTCGCTCGGCGGCGCCCTCGCCCCCCGTCAGCCGGGCGAATGCCAGGTCGAGCGAGGCGGTGCCTGTGTCCGACAGCAGATCCTCGGGCGTGCCCTCGGCGAGCTTGCGCCCGTGGCTGATGACGAGGATGCGCGTGCACATCCGCTCGACGACCTCGAGGATGTGCGAACAGAAGAGCACGGTGCGGCCCTGCGCCGCGAGTCCGCGAAGCAGCTCCTTCACGAGCAGCGACGCGTTGGCGTCGAGACCGTTGAGCGGCTCGTCGAACAGCAGCACCTCGGGCCGGTGCAGCAGCGCCGCGGCGATGAGCACCTTCTGCTTCATCCCCTTCGAGTAGGTGCTCATCTGCTGGCGCCGCTCCTCGCCGAGACCGACGAGCGACAGCAGTTCGTCGGCGCGGGCCCGGGCGACCCGCCGATCCAGTGAGTGCAGTGCGCCGACCAGCTCCAGGTACTCGTCGCCCGAGAGCGTCTCGTAGACGGCGCCCGACTCGGGCACGTAGCCGATGCGACGCTTGACCTCGATGGGGTTCTCGACGACATCGATGCCCGCGACGAGCGCCCGTCCCGACGTCGGGCGGATCATGCCCGTCAGAATCCGGACGGTCGTCGACTTCCCGGCGCCGTTCGGGCCGAGGAAACCCAGGATCTCGCCCGGCTCGGCGCGGAACGACAGCCTGTCGAGGGCGACCGTCGTGCCGAAGACCCGCGTCAGTTCCGTCGTCTCGATCACGCCGGTGATTGTACAGGGAGGTGTGGGGTCAGGTCTGGAGGTGCACATGGGGAGGGGGTCAGGTCTGGAAGTGCACATGGCTCACTTGTGCACTTCCAGACCTGACCCCACGCCAGATGTGCACTCCCAGACCTGACCCCACATATACTGCCGCCGTGGACCCGCCGGTCTTCGACGTCATCGGCCTCGGGGCGAACTCGATCGACCACGTGGCGGTCCTGCCCGCGATGCCCGAACCACGGGGCGAACGCGCCAAGATGCGCCTCGTCTCGCACGTCGAATCGGGGGGAGGCCAGGTGTTGACCGCCATGGCCACCTGCGCGGCGCTCGGGTTGCGCGCCCGCTACGTTGGAGCGGTCGGTGACGACGAGCACGGCCGCCGGGTCCGCGCTCTGATGACCGAACGCGGCCTCGACACGAGCGGCCTCGTCGTCCGCGAGGGCAGCGCGAACCAGTTCGCCATCGTCCTGCTCGACGGAACCGGCGAGCGCATCGTCCTCTGGAGCCGCGACGAGCGCCTCGCGGATCAGCGGCTGACGATTTCGCCCGAGACCCTGCGGGCGACGCGCCTCGTGCACCTCGACGATGTCGACCCCGAGTCGTCACTCGAGGCCGCGGCGGCCGCGCGCGCACTCGGTCTGCCGGTCACCAGCGACATCGACCGCACGACACCCGAGGCGCAGCTTCTGGTCGACCGCGTGACGATCCCCATCCTGGCCGAGCACGTGCCTGCCGCGATGACCGGCCGTCACGATCCCGCCGAGGCGCTGCCGCTCCTGCACCAGCCGCATCACGAGATGGTGGTCGTCACCCTGGGTGAGTGCGGGTCGATGGCGTTCGACGGACGCACGCTGCACCACGAGGGCGGCTTCACGGTGAACGCCGTGGACACCACCGGCAGCGGCGACGTGTTCCGGGGCGCCTTCATCTACGGCCGCCTCCGGGGCTGGCCGGTGTCCCGGCTGCTCCGGTTCGCGAACGCCGCGGCCGCCGTCGCGTGCACGCGCCTCGGCGCGCTGGCCGGTGTGCCGTCGCGACCCGAGATCGACGCCATGCTCGCCACCGGCCGGCAGCACCCTGCTGCGGCCGGCTCCGGCCCGGAGGCCGGCCACGTCACATGACCGATTCGCGTCGCGCGCTCGTCCTCCTCGTGGCCTTTGCCTGCGGCCTGGGGGCCCTCCTGACCGCCGTCGGCGTGCCGCCCGCGTCGTCGCTTCGCCCTCTCACCGTGATCCCGCCGCGGCCGGCGGCGGCGGCTGGCCCGCCCTACGACGTCGTCATCCACGGAGGCCTCGTCGTCGACGGCACCGGCGGGCCAGGACGCGTGGCCGACGTGGCCGTCCGCGACGGGCGCATCGCTGCCGTGGGAGACCTTGGCGGCGTGGAGGCGTCGGAGCGCATCGACGCGCGCGGCCGCGTGGTCGCTCCCGGCTTCATCAACATGCTGTCGTGGTCCACCGAGTCGCTGCTCGTCGACGGCCGGTCGCTCGGCGAGCTGAAGCAGGGCGTCACCACGCAGGTGATGGGCGAAGGCTGGTCGATGGGCCCGCTCACGCCCGAGATGAAGGCTCGCATGCGGGCCTCGCAGACCTCGCTCCGCTACGACATCACGTGGACGACGCTCGCGGAGTACCTGACCGAACTCGAGCGGCGGGGCGTCTCGCAGAACGTGGCGTCGTTCATCGGCGCGGCCACCATCCGCGAGCACGTGATCGGGCTCGACGATCGCCGGCCCACGCCGCGCGAGCTGCGCGAGATGCGCCGCCTCGTCGAGCGCGAAATGCGCGCGGGCGCACTCGGCATCGGCACCTCGCTCATCTACGCGCCGGGGGCGTACGCCGACACGAGGGAGATCGTCGAGTTGTGCCGGGTGGCGGCACGCTATCGGGGCCGCTACATCTCGCACCTGCGGAGCGAGGGCGCCCGGCTGCTCGAAGCCGTCGACGAGTTCCTGCGCATCACGCGCGAGGCCGGGCTGCCCGGCGAGATCTACCACCTGAAGGCGGCCGGCGAGTCCAACTGGCCGACGATGGACGCGGTCATCGAGCGCATCGAGCGGGCGCGGGCGCAGGGCCGCCGGGTCACGGCCAACATGTACACCTACACGGCCGGTTCGACGCAGCTCGATGCGGCCATGCCGCCCTGGGCGCTCGACGGCGGATTCGAGGCGCTGCTCACCCGGCTGCGCGATCCGGCGCAACGCGCCCGGATCGCCCGGGAGATGCGCCACCCGACCGGCGAGTGGGAGAGCCTCTACCACGCGGCCGGTTCGCCCGACCGCGTGCTCCTCATCTCGTTCAAGAGCCCGTCGCTCCATCCGCTCACCGGACGGTCGCTCGCCGATGTCGCCCGCTCGCGCGGCCGGGACCCCATCGAGACGATCCTCGACCTGATTCGCGAGGACCAGTCGCTCATCGGCGCGGTCTACTTCATGATGTCGGAGGAGAACGTCGAGAAGCAGATGCGGCTGCCCTGGGTCTCGTTCGGCTCCGACGCGCAGTCGATGGCCGCCGGGCCTCCCTTCACCGACTCGTCGACGCACCCCCGGGCGTACGGGAACTTCGCACGGCTGCTCGGGCACTACGTGCGCGAGCGGCGCGTGCTGCCGCTCGAGGAGGCCGTGCGACGCCTCACGCTGCTGCCGGCCTCGAACCTAGGCTGGCACGACCGGGGGCGCCTCGCCCCGCGCATGTGGGCCGACATCGTCGTCTTCGATCCCGCAGCCATCGCCGACCGGGCCACCTACGAGCAGCCGCACCAGTACGCCGTCGGCGTCGATCACGTCTGGGTCAACGGCGTGCAGGTGCTGAAGCACGGCGAGCACACCGGCCGACGGCCCGGTCGCGCGCTTTGGGGACCGGGGAAGGTGCAGTAAGCTCTCCCACGCCATGCATACCGAGTATCACCGCTGGTTCTCGCACCGGGTGGGCCGCGAGATGGGTCTCGCGGTGTTCGGGCACTTCGGTCCGCCGATGCTCGCCTTTCCCACGAGCGGCGGCGACGAGTGGGAGATGCGCAACCAGGGCATGGTCGACGCGCTCGCGGAGTTCATCGACGCGGGGCGGCTGAAGCTGTTCACGGTGGCCGCCAACAGCAGCGAGTCGTTCTACAACAGGCAGGCCCACCCCTACCACCGCAGCTGGATGCAGCGGATGTACGCCGAGTACGTCCGTGAAGAGGTGGTGCCCTTCATCTGGTCGCACTGCCA